>JAWUYT010000060.1:0-13519 GCA_034110665.1 Polaribacter sp. | reverse complement strand
ATAATTGATCACATCTATATTTTCATTCCCTCATTCACGAACAATTCCATGAATTCTAGCACCTGTACCACCTACACAAGCTCCAACAGGATCTATTCTATCATCATAAGAATCTACAGCTACTTTTGCTTTTTCACCTGGAATTCTTGCAACCCCTTCAACAGTAATTAAACCATCAAAAACTTCTGGAATTTCTTGCTCAAATAATTTATTTAAAAACGATGGTGAAGTTCTAGATAAAATAATCGCTGGTTTATTCCCTCTTAATTCCACCGTTTTAATAACACCTCTTACAGAATCTCCTTTTCTGAAAAAATCTGATCTGATTTGCTCACTTTTAGGTAAAACAATTTCATTGCCCTCATCATCTAATAAAATAATTGCATTGTGACGAATGTGATGCACTTCTGCTGTATATAATTCACCTTCTAAATCTTTAAAATGTTTGAAAATATTTGTGCTATCGTGCTCATAGATTTTAGAAATTAAGTTTTGACGCAAGGCCAAAATAGCTCTTCTTCCTAAATCGACTAATTTAACCTCTTCAGATACATCCTCACCAATTTCAAAATCTGGTTCAATTAATCTTGCTTCCGCTAATTCAATTTCTTCATTATCGTCCTCCGAAAATCCATCTGCAACAACAACTCTATTTCTCCAAATCTCTAAATCTCCTTTATCTGGATTAATAATGATATCAAAATTATCATCTGAACCAAATTTACGTTTTAAGGTAGCTCTAAATACTTCTTCTAGAATAGACATAAGCGTTACTCTGTCTATACTTTTATTATCTTTAAATTCTGAAAACGAATCAATTAATGCTATATTTTCCATTCTATATTTTACTTAAAATACAATCTTCACTTTTGCTTCCTTAATATCTTTATAAGCTATTGTTACTGTTTTTTGCACTGTAACTTTACCTTTACCTATAGGCTTTGGTTCTCTAGATTTCCAACTTAACACAATTTTATCACTGTCTGCATCGACTAAAGTACCCTCTATTTCCTCTTCATCCAACTTAACTTTTAAAATTCTGTTGATATTTTTAACATACTGTCTCTTTAATTTTAGTGGATGTGAAATATCTGGTGTTGAAACTTCTAAAGAAAAATCTTCTTCTTCTCTGTCAAAATTATTATCAACACTTCTACTTATACGAATACATTCACTTAAAGGAACACCATTGTCTCCATCGACAGTAATCTGAATTTTATTATTTGCTGAAATAACTAAATCAATTAAATACAATGATTCATTTAATCCTAAAGCTTCGTTTACTAAATCTTTTACTTTGGTTTGATCCATTTTAAAATCTTACAAAATTCTCAAAAAAATACTGCTTTTGAGTATAAAAAAAGGAGACTTTAAGTCCCCTATTTTTAAATTTTATTCTTAAATTGAGTGCAAATATACTAAATGTTTACTATTTAACAAACTTAAATATATTCAATTATTTTTGTAACTTTAATTTTAGTAAAGAAATGTAAATTTTGAAAACATGAAGAAAATTTTAATTCCAGTTGATTTTTCAAAAAAATCTGAATATGCTTCTAAAATGGCAGCCAGAATTGCTAAAAAATCTAATAGCAAAATTTATCTTTTACACCTGATAGAATTACCGACAGGAATTATAGATATGGGCGCTGGAAGCAATTTTAGTATTCCAAAAAGCATGCTATATTTAAAAAAGGTAAAAGAAAGAATCTTGGAATTTAAAGAAAACTTTTTTCCTGAAAATATTGAAGTTCATTATGCTATAAAGTTTCAAAACCCCTTTGAAGGTATTTTAAAATATGCCGATAAAATCGATGTTGATTTAATTGTAATGGGATCTAAAGGGCACTCTGATTTTGAAGAAATACTCATTGGCTCAAATACAGAAAAAGTAGTAAGAACTTCTAAAGTACCTGTAATTATTGTAAAAAAAGATAATGAAAAATTCAAAATGAAGAATTTAGTTTTTGCTTCTAATTTTAAAAATGAAAACAAAAAAGAGGTTTTTAGAAAATTTCTAAATTTTGCAGATCATTTTAAGAGTAAAATTCATTTGGTAAAAGTAAATACACCTTCAACTTTTGAAAGCACACGTGAGGCAACAAAAAAAATAAACCAATTTATTCAAGATTTTGAATTGCCAAAATATTCCGTCAATATTTATAATGATCTATCTATTGAAAAAGGAATTTTAAATTTCTCTAGAGATATTAATGCAGATTTAATAGCACTTAGCACAAGTGGTAGAAGTGGATTATCACATTTATTTTCTAAAAGCGTCACAAAAAATTTATCTAAAAAAGCGTTAAAACCAATTTTAACGATAAAGATCTAATATTTACAATTTATGTTCGCTTCGCATTTAGAAATTTATTTGTTTGTAAATATAAAAATTGATGGTATCGCCTTCTATAGTTCAGATTAACACAGAATTAAGTTCCTTTGTTTCCACTTTTTCAACTTTCATTATGAAATATTCTATTTGTAGGTATAAAAACTACTTTTAATAGCAATTGGCCATGAAATTTGAATAAACACAAAATTAAGACTTTACCTCTAACCCTTTATACTCTGCTCAAAAGGAATCCGATTCACAATACTTCTTCCCAAAGTAATTTCATCTGCATATTCTAGTTCATCACCTACCGAAATTCCGCGCGCAATTGTAGACGTAATAATGTTAAATCTTTCTATCTGTCTATAGATATAAAAATTCGTGGTATCACCTTCCATTGTTGAGCTTAATGCAAAAATAAGTTCTTTTGTTTCGCCTTTTTCAACTTTGTTAATCAAAGATTCTATTTGTAAATTTTGCGGACCGATGCCTTCAATAGGAGAGATTTTACCGCCTAAAACATGGTACAAACCACTGTATTGAGAAGTACTTTCTATAGCCATTACATCTCTAATATCTTCCACTACACAAACAATTTCTGGATTCCTTTTTGGATTTTGACAAATATCACACAAAAGAGTGTCAGAAATATTATGACATTTCTCACAGGTTTTTACATCATTTCTTAAATGTAATAAAGCCTCCGTTAAGTAAGTGGTATTCTCTTTTGGTTGTTTTAATAAATGTAAAACCAAACGCAACGCTGTTCGTTTTCCAATTCCTGGTAAGCGTGACACCTCATTAACTGCATTTTCTAATATTTTTGATGAAAAATCCATGAAAGCAAAAGTACGATTTTAGATACATGATTTACAATTTTATTCTCTTAAAAAATTCTATATTCGTAGCCTATAATCTATTAAGAATCCATGCAACCTATCCATATTTTATTATTAATTGTTAGCTATTTTTCAGTGTTAATGTTTATTTCTTACCTCACAGGAAAATCTGCCAACAACAACACTTTTTTTAAGGCAGACAATTCTTCTCCTTGGTATTTAGTTGCTTTTGGTATGATTGGTGCTTCACTTTCTGGAGTTACTTTTATTTCTGTTCCTGGCTGGGGAGAATCGCAAAGCATGAGTTATATGCAAATGGTTTTGGGCTACATTGTTGGGTATGCTGTAATTGGCTTGGTTCTATTACCCTTATATTATAGACTGAATTTAACATCAATATACACCTATTTACAAGACAGATTTGGAGATTACTCTTATAAGACAGGTGCTAGTTTCTTTTTAATATCCAGGACAATTGGCGCAGCTTTCAGACTCTTTTTAGTGGCTAATGTCTTACAATTATTATTGTTTGATGCCTATGGAATTCCTTTTTGGGCAACAGTGACCATCACCATTCTGTTAATTTGGTTATACACTTTTAAAGGGGGAATAAAAACCATTGTTTGGACAGATACGTTGCAAACTTTATTTATGTTGATTGCCGTTGCCGTTTGTATTTATACCATTTCTTCTGAAATGCAAATCACTAATATTTTTTCTTATGTGGCAGACAGTGAACTTTCTAAAACCTTCTTTTTTGACGATGTAAAAACTGGTGATTATTTTTGGAAAAGGTTTTTGGCAGGTGCTTTTATCGCTATTGTAATGACGGGATTAGACCAAGATATGATGCAAAAAAACTTAACCTGTAAAAACTTAAAAGATGCACAAAAAAACATGTTTTGGTTTACCATCGTTTTAGTTATTGTTAACTTTTTCTTTTTAGCTCTCGGTGTTTTATTAACAGATTATGCTCAAAAAAACGGAATAGACGCACACAAGGATCAACTTTTTCCTATCATTGCTACCAAAGGAACTTTAGGTTTGGCAACTGCTATTTTCTTTTTATTAGGTTTAATTGCTGCCGCGTATTCTAGTGCAGATTCGGCATTAACTTCTTTAACAACCTCTTTTAGTATCGATATTTTAGAGATTGATAAAAAAAAGGCCCCGAAAGATCAAGAAAAAATTAGAAAAAAAATTCATATTCTCTTTTCATTTATATTGATTGGAACTATTTTGATTTTTAAATATTTTATTGCAGATGCGAGTGTAATTGCAAAAATATTCACGTTTGCAAATTACACCTATGGGCCTCTTTTGGGTTTGTATGCTTTTGGTTTGTTTACAAAACTTAAAGTAAAAGACAAAGCAGTTCCTTTGATTTGTATTGCATCACCTTTTATCACTTTTTTGATAAATTACCTCTGCTTACACTTTTTTAATTTCGATTTTGGATTCGCACTTTTAATTCTAAACGGTTGTATCACGTTTATAGGATTACGAGCCTTGAAACTGAACAAATAATACCTTGACGTTATTGCTAAACAAATATTCTTTCATGTTTTTGAAACCTCTTCTGGTCATTCTTTTCTCATACTATATTGAACAAATTAAATGATAAAGCAATAAACTCTTATGTTAACTTTTGTGAATATGTTCACTAAAAAAAATAAAATCACATATCTTTAAACTATACCGAAGCCAACGTCGGGGAATTATTTTGATCAAAACACGTTATTTTGACAAGAAAATTTACCAGTGATTTTGGTTCAGAAATTGACTTGTGTTACCGAATTCTCAAGTTACGCATTTATCAAAAAAACATTTAATGAAGGAATAAAGGATACTCTAATTAAATAATTTTTAAAGAGTATTGAAAAGTTGTCTTTTTTGTCCTCTTTTTAATTTTTTCAATACTTAAAATCAGATATCATTGGATATAGAGTGTATCCTTAATTAGATTCAGTCTTAAAATAATGTATACTCGTTTAAAGTCTGAATACCTTTTAAAAACTGTGTTTATTCGTGTTGAAAATTTAAAAAATGATATAAAAAAATTCATCTTTTAGTTGTAATAATTGCATTGAGTATTTCAAACGGATTTAGTCAATAAAAAAAAATGACTTTAAATTAACAGTTTCTGCTTTGTCTTTATTTGGATCTTCGAAAGATTTTAATTCCGGATTAAATGGTTTTGTCATTAAACCAACCATTAGATATTACATTTCAGACAAAACATCAATTGAATTAAATTTTTCCTTTGCAACTATGAAAAACTTAATTGTTGCAAACACGCCTCTTATTATCATTCTTATGCTTTTGTTCCTAACTTAAGAAATAATTTTCTGAATAAAAATAAATTAAAAAATTTTAGTAAAAGTGGGTATATAAAAATCTTCACGCATCATTTAGCAGCGCTTCCCACTTGGCAGGACTAGATAAATCATAAAACAACTTCTAATTCAGATTGGCAATAAGAGTATCCAATTACAGCGATCGATTATTTGGCCACTAGACTTTGGACGGCACAAAAATTGAATTCGCAAATTTTACCTAAAAAAATTGATAAACCTTCGGATGGGTTGGTTTATTAAGTTTAATATATTTTATAAAAAGTTTGGGAACAAAGCCGGCAGAATGAATTGGTAAAAACATTAGAAAATGAATCAATTGCGGTAGAAGCATCCGCAGAAAAAACAACTCCTACTGCACAAATGGTGTTTTGTATCGATACACGATCTGAACTGATTAGAAGACATGTTGAATCTAAATGGAATTATGAAACTTTTGGCTATGCTGGATTTTAAGAATTGCGATGGATTAAAAGCACTTAAATGAAAGAATTACGCGTAAATCATGTGAATTCCTATAGATGAAAAAATAGGTATTGTAAAATCTGAATTCTATTTAATGGGCTGGAAAAAGTTTGCCCAGTTGGTTGTTTTTGCAGATCATGTAAGTCATTCTGCAAACAACCCTTTTAGTTTTAGTTTAGATTGTGGTGCCTGCGCGGTCAGCTCAAAAAGGCATAATGCAAGAATGTTAGCAAAATTGGCTAATGTACCCGTAGTTAGAAAGGTATTGGCAAGGACACATAAAATTGTAATTCCAAAGACTACTTTATTTTAGGAGCTGAACACAATACCAAAACAGGTGAAATTGTCCTTTTTAATTCAGAAGTTTCAGCCTTTCACAAACAATTTATTCAAAATTTAAAAGCGAATTTAATAGAAGCTCAAAAAACGGCCACTAAAGATAGATTGGATAACAAAAGAAATTGTATTTCATACGCAGAAAAAAAAGGAAATAATTGGGGAGAAACGAGACCAAAATGGAGGCCTGCAAAAAACGCAAGTTTTATCGTTGGTCCAAGAAATTTAACCAAACACATCAGCTTAGAGAGTCCTTGTTTCTTAAATTCTTATGAATGGGAATTAGACATGGAAGGAACAGCGTTGGAAGGTATTATGCAAGGACCAATGACCGTAACACAGTGGATTAACAATCATTATTATTTTTCTACAGTTGATAATAACATGTATGGTGGCGGTTCTAAAATAACACATAATATTAAGGGTAAATTCGGAGTTGTTCAAGAAAACGGAGGCGATTTAAAAATAGGATTACCAGAACAATCTTTATTCGAATCGCCTGAAAACATGTATCACCAGCCATTAAGATCATCAGTAATGATTCAAGCGCCAATTGCAAGAATTTCAGAAATTATTGCAAGAAACGAAAGTATGAAAACGCTGTCAGACCTGGAATGGATTTATCTGATGGTAATTGATCCAACAAGTAAGAATGAAATTTTCAACTATAAAAATCTATTAAATGGGAACTAACCTCATCTAAAAATAGCAGTAAGCTGGTTGAAAATGAATCCTAGATACTTTAGGTTTCAAAACCCTTATACTAGCAAGAATAACCAAAAACTAGCGGCTTTTGTTCCTGTTTTTTTTAATAATAGACAAGCTTTAAATATTTAATTTTAATTTTAAGCTCCTTTTTTGTACTTTTACAACACTAATGAAAAAAATAATCCACAAAATAGCTTCCATATTAATGGCCTTTGTAGTTTTACTCTCTACAATGTCATTTACTATTAGCATGCATTATTGTGGAGATACGTTGGTTGAAACTGCTATTTTCCACGAAGCTAAAGGTTGTGGAATGGAAATGGAAAAACCATCTTCTAAAAACTGTGCTATCATTAAAAAAGGTTGCTGTAATGATGAACAAGTCGAAATAGATGGTCAAGACGAATTACAACTGCAAGTCGATACTATTTCTTTAGAACAACAAATATTTTTAACTTCTATTATACACGCTTATCACAACCTTTTTGAAGGTTTATCCAAAAACATATCTTCTTATGAAGACTATGAACCACCACTCTTTAGAAGTCAACTCTTTAAGATTGACGAGTCTTATTTAATTTAATTTTTCACAATAGACTGTATCATCCTTTAGCCATCGTGTTATTTGGATATGTTCTTGTATGCGCTATTTCCGCATGCTATCCTTGTCTAATTGTTTAATAATTAAGCTAATGCTCAATAAAAGCATCAAATTTTTAATAGAAAATAAATTGGTAGCAGTGCTACTACTCCTCCTTTTTGTAGGCTGGGGAACTATAAACGCACCTTTTAATTGGGATACCGGATTTTTACCAAGCAATCCTGTTGCAGTAGATGCAATACCAGATATTGGCGAAAACCAACAAATTGTCTTTACAAAATGGGATGGTCGTTCACCGCAAGATATTGAAGATCAAATTACGTATCCGCTAACAACTTCGTTACTCGGGATTCCTGGAGTAAAAACCATCCGGAGTTCCTCTATGTTTGGCTTTTCGAGTATTTATATAATTTTTGAAGAAGATATTGAGTTTTACTGGAGTCGCAGCCGAATCCTAGAAAAACTAAACTCATTGCCAAATGGTTTGTTGCCACAAGACGTAAATCCTTCATTAGGGCCAGATGCCACAGGTTTAGGACAAATATTTTGGTACACTTTAGAAGGTAGAGACCAAAAAGGAAACGTAACTGGTGGCTGGGATTTACAAGAACTACGCAGCATTCAAGATTACTATGTAAAATATGCTTTATCTTCTGCAAGTGGTGTTTCTGAAGTGGCTTCTATTGGTGGTTATACTAAAGAATATCAGGTTGATGTAAACCCTGAATTAATGCGCCAATACAATGTTAGTTTGGCACAAGTTGTAAAAGCAGTCAAAGAAAGTAATCAAGACATTGGTGCACAAACGCTAGAAATTAATCAAGCAGAATATTTAGTACGTGGTTTAGGTTATGTAAAATCGATTGAAGACATTGAAAATGCAGTGGTCGTTTCAGAAGATTTTACAGCACTTAAAATAAAAGATATTGGTAAAGTATCATTAGGCCCTGCAGCACGCAGAGGAATATTAGACAAAGAAGGTGCAGAAGTTGTTGGCGGAGTTGTGGTGGCAAGATATGGCGCAAACCCAATGAAAGTTATCAATAATGTAAAAGAAAAAATTAACGAATTAAGCGCAGGCTTACCTTCAAAGGTTTTAGCAGATGGACGAACTTCTCACGTTACCATTGTTCCTTTTTACGATAGAAGCGAACTAATTCAAGAGACTTTAGGAACGCTGAACGAAGCGTTAATTTTAGAAATTTTAATTATTTTTTTAGTAATTATAGTGATGGTTTTTAACCTTCGGGCTTCTATTTTGATTTCAGGATTATTGCCTGTTGCTATTTTAATGGTCTTTATAGCCATGAAACTCTTTGGAGTTGATGCCAATATTGTGGCACTTTCAGGTATTGCAATTGCCATTGGAACCATGGTTGATGTTGGCGTTATACTTTCAGAGAATATTATTCGGCATATTGATGAAAGTGAAAAGATCATTCTCACGGAACAAGAAACGGGCGACGAAAAACCGCATAAAAAACTTTCGATTAATGAAATCGTTTACAATGCTACAGCAGAAGTTTCTGGTGCCATTGTAACGGCAGTAATGACAACAATTATTAGTTTTATTCCGGTTTTTACAATGATTGGTGCCGAAGGAAAATTATTTAGGCCTTTAGCGTTTACAAAAACCTTTGCTTTAGCAGCAGCACTTTTTATTGCGTTATTTCTAATTCCGCCTTTCGCAGCTTCCATATTTAAAAAAGTGAGCATCAGAAAAACAACCAGTTTTGTTTTAAACGGATTGTTATTAGTTCTTGGACTCCTAATTATGTTTTTAGGCTATTGGATTGGAATTTTATTAATTAGTTATGGAACTGTAGCATTTTTAAAACTAAACCATACCCTTACTGAGAAAAGAGCAAACCTCATCAATATTATTGCGCCTTCACTAGCAATCGTGTTTTTATTAGCCGAATATTGGAGACCTCTTGGCGTTGATAAAAGCATTGTCTTAAACCTGCTTTTTGTTTGTATTATTTGCTTTGGCTTGTTGGGTATTTTTATGCTGTTTCAGCAGTATTACAGGAAAATTTTAAAATGGGCACTAGAAAATAGACTGCTATTTTTAACGATTCCTGCTTCCTTATTAATTTTTGGTTTTTATATCATGAAGAACACAGGCAAGGAATTTATGCCCTCTTTAAACGAAGGTTCCTTTTTGCTGATGCCTACTTCGATGCCACATTCTGGTATAGAAGAGAATAAACGAGTTTTACAACAATTGGACATGGCGGTAGCCAGTATTCCAGAGATAGAAACTGTTGTTGGTAAAGCGGGTAGAACCGAATCGGCTTTAGATCCTGCACCCTTATCTATGTACGAAAATATGATTCAGTATAAACCTGAATATATGCTGAATGAAAACGGAGAACGCCAAAGATATCGCGTAAATGATGAAGGTAAATATGTGTTAAAAAACGGAATGTCCTTACCATCGGAACCTCGTGAAGCATGGCGATCTGTGGATGCAAAAAAACAACTTATTCCAGATAACGATGGTGAATTCTACCGAAATTGGAGATCAGAAATTCAATCACCAGATGATATTTGGAACGAAATTATAAGAGTTACGAAACTGCCAGGAGTTACTTCCGCACCCAAATTACAACCTATCGAAACGAGATTGGTCATGTTGCAAACAGGAATGCGTGCACCAATGGGCATCAAAGTAAAAGGACAAGATTTAAAACAAATTGAAGCTTTTGGGGTTCAATTAGAAACAATTTTAAAACAATCCGAAGGTGTTAAACCAGCAGCTGTTTTTGCAGACCGAATTGTAGGTAAACCATATTTACTCATTGATATTAATAGAGAAAAAATAGCGCTTTATGGCATTTCGATACAAGATGTACAAGATGTTTTAAAAGTGGCTGTGGGCGGAATGATTTTAACGCAAACCGTTGAAGGAAGAGAGCGTTATGGTGTAAGAGTTCGATACCCAAGAGAATTGCGTAATCATCCAGATGATTTAAAAAACATTTATATTCCTGTGGGTAAAGGAAGTCCGGTGCCATTAGGCGAATTGGCAACTATCCGTTATGAAAAAGGACCACAAGTTATTAAAAGTGAAGATACTTTTTTAGTAGGTTATGTGTTATTTGATAAGTTAGATGGTTTTGCAGAAGTAAATGTAGTTGAAACTGCACAAGCATTAATTCAGCAAAAAATTGCATCAGGAGAGTTAATTGTACCAAAAGGCATCAGTTATAAATTTACAGGAACGTATGAAAATCAACTTCGAGCAGAAAAAACCTTATCAGTTGTAATTCCTTTGGCTTTATTAATCATCTTTTTAATTCTGTATTTTCAATTCCGATCTGTATCCACATCATTCATGATTTTTACAGGAATATCGGTTGCGTTTGCAGGAGGTTTTATCATGATTTGGCTATATGGTCAAGAATGGTTTTTAAATTTTAGTTTTTTCGGAGAAAACTTACGAGACCTTTTTAATATGAAAAGGATTAATTTAAGTGTTGCAGTTTGGGTTGGTTTTATTGCGCTTTTTGGTATTGCTACGGATGATGGTGTGGTGATGGCAACCTACTTAACGCAAACTTTTGATAAAAATGATCCAACAGATACATCAGAAATTAGAAAATCAACTTTAGAAGCGGCATCAAAACGAATTAGACCTTGTTTAATGACGACAGTTACCACCGTTTTAGCATTGCTGCCAGTATTAACATCCACAGGTAGAGGAAGTGATATTATGATTCCGATGGCAATTCCGATTTTTGGAGGAATGATTATCGATATTACTTCTTATTTTATTGTGCCTGTTTTGTTTAGCTGGAAGAAAGAATTTATAGCGAAAAGAAAATTAAAAAATGAAGCTCAACCAATTTCTATTAAATCATAAAACGGATGAAATTATATATAAAAATTATTAGTATCCTTTGTTTTATACTGTTTGTTTCTAAAATTCAAAGTCAGCAATTAGAAGCATTTATTAGTGAAGCATTGGCAAACAATCCTGAAATTCAAAAGTTTGAATTGCAATATAGTATTGCCTCTGAAAAAATATTTGAGGTAAACACCTTGCCAAACACAGAATTTGGTGTGGGCTATTTTGTAAGCGAACCAGAAACACGAACAGGAGCTCAGCGTTTTAGAATATCGGCAAAACAAATGTTGCCTTGGTTTGGCAATATTACAGCAAGGGAAAATTATGTGAGTTCTTTGGCGGATGCAAAATACGAAGACATCGTTATTGCTAAAAGAAAACTGATGGTTTCGGTTTCGCAATCGTATTATAATTTATATGCGAATAAGGCGAAGCAACACGTATTATCAGAAAACATAAAATTATTGGAGACTTACGAAACATTGGCATTAACTTCTGTTGAAGTCGGCAAAGCATCTGCAGTAGATGTATTGCGTTTGCAAATGCGTCAAAATGAAATGCAACAATTATTGGATGTTTTGAGTCAGCAATATTTAGCAGAACAAACTGCTTTTAATAATTTATTGAATAGAGAAAATACGGTTGCCGTTAGTCTTGTTTCTGACTTAAATATTCCTTCGGATGATTTTGAAATTACTCGTAAAAATTTAGCATTACATCCAGAATTGTTGAAATATGATAAACTCTATCAATCCGTAGAAAAATCTGAATTACTCAATCAAAAAGAAAGTAGCCCTATGATTGGTTTTGGATTAGATTATATCAACGTTGAAAAACGACCAGCTATGAGTTTTAGCGATAACGGTAAGGATATTGTAATGCCAACGGTGTCAATTTCTATCCCTATTTTTAACAATAAATACAGATCTCAAACAAAGCAAAACGAGTTGCACCAAAAAGAAATTTTGGCACAAAAAAGTGAACGCTTAAACACTTTAGAAACACTTTTAGACAAAGCAAAAAAAGACAGGATTTCTGCAAGAATAAGTTATTCAACTCAGGCTAAAAATTTACAACAAGCTAAAAACGCAGAAGAAATTTTACTAAAAAGTTATGAAACAGGAACGATTGATTTTAAGGATGTTTTGGATATTCAGGAATTGCAATTAAAGTTTGAAATGAATCAAATAGAATCTTTGATAGCCTATTATGTGCAAACAACAATTATTAACTATTTAACCAATTAATATCATGAAATATATTTATACAATAAAAGGCATGACTTGCGGTGGTTGCAAAGCATCCGTAGATAAATATTTGAACGAAATAGAACACGTTACCAATGTTTCTATTCATCTTGAAAAAGGTGAAGCAGAAGTTACAATGGATAAAGATATTACAACTGATGTGCTGCAAAAAGCATTGCCAGAAAAATATACCTTATCTAAAAAACCAGCAAAAAATGTGTTTGTGTCTTCAAGTATTTCGTCTACAGCAAAAGTAGAAAAAGAGAGTAAACTGCAACAACTAAAGCCTTTGTTACTCATTCTTTTTTATATAGCTTCGGCGAGTATATTACTTCATTATAAAGTTTGGAGTTGGAGCGAGTTTATGCTCGATTTTATGGGTTTATTTTACATTGTCTTTAGTTTCTTTAAAATGTTAGACTTAAAAGGATTTCCTGAGTCATTTAAAATGTATGACCCTTTAGCGAAGCAAATTCCCATTTATGGATGGATTTATCCTTTTATTGAAACGGCTTTGGGTTTAATGTTCTTATTGCGATTTGAAGTGAATTTAGCCTTGACTGTTACACTTATCGTATTAGGAGTAACAACTATTGGAGTAACAAAAACACTTTTAGATAAAAAATCAATTCGTTGTGCTTGTTTAGGTACTGCTCTTAAATTACCAATGACTGAAGCCACTTTCATAGAAAATGCTATTATGATTGTAATGGCTGTACTAATGTTATTAAACATATTTTAAAATGAAAAAATACATTATTTATACCGGAATATTAGCAGT
>JAWUYT010000059.1:0-7274 GCA_034110665.1 Polaribacter sp. | reverse complement strand
AACTTACGGTTGGGCTTGGTTATTGAAGATGGCAGAAGAACTTTATACTTGGAACGATCCAATAGCAAAAGAATTAGAGCAAAACTTACAGCCACTAACCGATTTAATTGTTCAGAAATATATCGAATTTTTACCAAGATTAAAATATCCAATTAGAGTTGGTGAACATTCAAATACTGCTTTTGGATTAGCATTTGCATGGGATTATGCAAATACTGTTGGTGATAAAGAATTATTGAAAATCATAAATAATAGAGCGAAATATTATTTTATGAATGATAAAGACTGTCCAATTTCTTGGGAACCAAGTGGATTTGATTTTTTTTCACCTTGCTTGCAAGAAGCTGCAATTATGAAAAGAGTTTTACCAAAAAATGAATTCAAAAATTGGCTTTCAGAATTTTTACCAAAATTAAAAAATAAAGATTTTAAAATAGCTGTTGGCGAAGTTTCAGATAGGAGTGATGGAAAATTAGTGCATTTGGATGGTGTTAATTTTTCTAGGGCATGGGCATTAAACAGAATTATTAAGGATATGCCAGAATATAATCATTTAAAAAATATTGCAAATCAACACATAAATTATTCATTGCCAAATGTTGTAGGTGATAGTTATGAAGGTGGTCATTGGTTAGGTAGTTTTGCTATTTATGCATTAAACTCTATAGATAATGATTAAAAAATTATTTCAAAACATAGGACCAGGAACTCTAATAGCCGCTGCTTTTATAGGTCCAGGAACTGTAACACTTTGCACGCTTGCTGGTGTGAACTTTGGCTTTAATTTATTGTGGGCAATGTTACTCTCAATTATTGCTACCATTGTTTTACAAGAAATGGCCGCAAGGTTAGGCATTATTTCACAAAAAGGATTATCCGAAGTTATTAGAGAAGAAATTAAAATTCCGTTTTTAAAACAATGTGTCACTGTTTTAATTTTATCAGCAATTGTGGTTGGTAACGCATCTTATGAAGCCGGTAATATTAGTGGAGGTGTTTTAGGTTTAGAAACTATTTTTGGTGAATTAGGTATGGATGTTGGATCTTATTCCATCAACTTAATGAGTCTTGTTATTGGTATTATCGCTTTTGTTTTATTATATATCGGGAATTATAAGTTTTTAGAAAAAGCCCTAATTTCTCTGGTTTTATTGATGAGTTTCTCTTTTGTAGTGACAGCAATTGTTACAAAACCAGATATTTTTGCCATTCTAAAAGGGTTGTTTATTCCTAAATTTCCAGAAAAAAGTTTATTCACAGTAATTGGATTAATTGGCACAACAGTAGTTCCTTATAATTTATTTTTACATGCATCTTTGGTCAAAGAAAGATGGAAAACAAAAGAAGACTTGGTATTTGCTAGAAAAGATACCATTATTTCGATAATTTTAGGCGGATTGGTCTCTATGGCGATTATAATTTCTGCTGCTGCGATTCCATTTAAAGATATTACAAATGCGGCAGATTTGGCAAAAGGATTGGCGCCTTTGTATGGCGAATTCGCCAAATATTTTTTAGCGTTAGGCTTGTTTGCAGCGGGAATAACCTCTGCAATTACTGCGCCTTTGGCAGCGGCTTATGTTGCAAAGGGATGTTTGGGTTGGCAAGGGAATTTAAAATCTAAATCTTTTAGAATTGTTTGGATGGTAGTTCTTTTTTTAGGAGTTTTCTTTTCATCAATAGGCATAAAACCTATCGAAATTATAAAGTTTGCACAAGTTGCAAATGGAATGTTATTGCCCTTAATTGCAGGGATTTTATTGTGGATTATGAATAAAAAGAATGTTCTAGGGAGTTTGGTGAATACAAAGACACAAAATATACTTGGTCTTTTGATTTTAGCAATCACGATCTTTTTAGGAACAAAAGGTATTTTAAAAGTCTTTATTATTATCTAGCCCTTATTGATTTTTTTTTCAAAAGAATAAGGGTTCTTTTAGCTTCTTAAAATGATTAAAAATGTACTGAAATAAAAAAGATGACAAATAGCATTGATTTGAATTGTGATGTTGGCGAAGGAATAGAAAATGAGCATTTGTTAATGCCATATATTTCGTCTTGCAACATTGCTTGTGGAGGTCATTTTGGAACTTTAGAAACTATTGATAAAACCATATATCTTGCGAAAGATCATCAACTAAAAATTGGTGCGCATCCTTCTTTTCCCGATACAAAAAATTTTGGCAGAAAATTGATGGATATTTCTGATGCTAATTTAACAGTTAGCATTCAAAATCAATTAGATTTATTTATTGAAAGATTGTCTTTTTTTGATGAAAAGTTACATCACATAAAAGCTCATGGAGCTTTGTATAATTCCATTGCTAGGGATGAAAAATCAGCAAATTTGTTTATTCATACTGTTAAAAAATATATGAACGATGTTTTTTTATATGTTCCTTATAATTCAGTGATTGAGAAAGTTGCACTTCAGAATCATATCAACATAAAATATGAAGCTTTTGGAGATAGAAATTATAACGATGATTTAACATTGGTGGCTAGAAGTGCTAAAAATGCTTTAATAACGGATAGAAAAAAAGTTTTTAACCATGTATTGAATATTCTTAAAACCGGAAAAGTAAAAACTATTTCTACATTAGAAGGACGCATAGAAGTGGATACTTTTTGTATTCACGGAGATACAGAAAATGCTATTGAGATTGTTAAGTATCTATTTAAAAATTTACAAAAAGAAGGATTTAGAATTGATTAATCAGGTAACATACAAACCATTCGGAAATAAGGCCATTTTAATAGAATGGGCAGCTATTATTGATCAAGAAATTTTGAATGATATCATTCAGTTTAAAGAGCATATTAATTTTCAAAAAAAAGATGTTTATTCAGATTTTATTATTGCCTATAATTCGCTGACAATTATATATCATAACGAAATTTTTGATTTTAAAAAAGAGGTTGAAGAACTAAAATCAATTTACAATTCTGATTTTAACAACACACAAAAAGATGTTGATTTATGGGAAATTCCTGTTTGTTACGATCTCGGATTTGGAATTGATTTACAAGAAATTTCAGCAAAATCAAATTTATCGATTGATGAAATTATTAAACTTCATTCAGAAAAAATATACACAATTTTTTTTATCGGATTCTTGCCAGGTTTTCTTTATTTAGGGGGATTAAATGATAAGGTTTTTTTTGATAGAAAAGAAAATCCGCGGTTGCAAGTAGCTAAAGGTTCTGTCGCTATTGGAGGGAAACAAACAGGAATTTATCCATCTAATTCTGCTGGAGGATGGAATATCATCGGTAAAACTCCAATCAATTTTTTTGATGTTAAAAAAGCGAATCCATGTTTTTCAAAAGCTGGAGATAAAATAAAATTTATACCTGTTTCGTTAGAGGAATATCATCAAATTGAAACAAAAATATTAAAGAATACATTTCAAATTTTTAAGACTGTGCACAATGATTAAAGTTTTAAAAGCAGGTTTTTATGCATCTATTCAAGATAGAGGTAGAGTCGGTTTTGCTTCTAAAGGCGTCCCTGTCTCTGGCGTTATGGATCAATATTCATCGACAATTGCCAACAGTATTTTAAATAACGCTGCTACTGCTGCTGTTTTAGAAATTACTTTTGGAGGATGCGAATTGCAGTTTTTAACAGAGACAATTATGTGCATTTCTGGTGCAGATTTTTCGGCAAAAATAAACGATGAATTAATTATACTAAATTCAAGAATTCAAGTTCAAAAAAAAGATGTTTTATCTTTTGGGAAAATTAACTACGGAGTAAGAACATATTTGGCTGTAAAAGGGGGATTTCAATCAGAAATAATTTTAAATAGTAGAAGTTTTTATCAAAACATTACAAATGATTTTATCATTAGAAAAAATGATGTATTACCAATTACTTCCTTTAAAAACGATTTAGAAAGTTCACACACTTCTTTAAAAGTTGTAAAGTCTCATTTCGATTCTCAAGAAATTAACTGTTTTAAAGGACCAGAATTTGGGTTACTAACCATAAATCAACAAAAAATTATATTTGAACAATCTTTTACAATTTCAAATGAAAATAATAGAATGGGGTATAGACTTACAGAAACTATTCAAAATTGTTTGCCATCAATTTTAACATCAGCAGTGCTGCCAGGAACTGTGCAATTAACGCCCTCGGGAAAGCTAATTATTTTAATGAAAGATTGCCAAGTTACTGGAGGTTATCCAAGAATTTTACAGCTAACAGAAACTGCTATGGCTAGATTATCACAAAAAACCACAAACCAAAGCACTATTATATTTAGTAGCCATAATTGATTTTTCAATTGTTAGTGATAACAAAATCGTTAAAAACCGAGTTTAATAGAATAATATTTATATTCTATTTAATGGTCGGTTACAGGGTTATTCTAAATAGATTATTTTATTTTATATTATAATTTCTTAAATTAATTTTGTGGTTTAGAATTGATGTATATAAAAATCAAGTATTACCATTAAAAGCATAAAAGATGCTCAATAGTTGTAACCATAATTGGAGCAACTTTAGGTATTTTATTTGTTATTGAAAAAGAGATGAAATCAAGAAAAGAAATGTGTGACGAAGAGATATTGGATAAACATAAATTTACAGAAAAAGCGTCGGAATATAAAGATCATTTAACATCATCCGTTACAGATAGCAAAGAAAATTTAGAAGCAATTATAAAGTGCTCTGATTATTGTAATTTATAAGGCAGAAGATGTAATTATTATTTTAGAAGGGGAATTAAAAGAATTAAAAGAAAAAATAAGGAATTACAGATAAGGCTTAATCAATTATCATTCTTTAAAAATTAAGTAATTCCGCATTTAAAATCACAGTTACAAGAGAGTAATTTGTTGCTAAATCTTATGATGAGTAGAAGTTAAATGCATTTAAGAACTACTATATTTTAAAGGACACAAATAAAGTTTTAAACCTAAAATCAAAATGCTTTAACAAATTTTAGAATTTTAAATTGATTATTTTTTAGGTTCAACTTAAACAAATAGATTCCGTTTTTTAGAAACTGAATATCAATTTTATTTGCATTTACAGAACTATAAACTAACTGTCCTGTAATATTATAAATTTCAGTGCTAAAGTTATTTTCTTTTGAATGAATTTCAATATATGATGGATATATTTTAACAATAGATTCTTTAATAAAATCATTTATCATTAAAGTGCCATTTCCTAAAGTGTTTCTTTTTTGATTACAATTTAAGTAATCCATTGGTTGTTCTAAATAATTAGTTAAATATTCAATTAAATAATCTGCAGTGGTTAAAGGAAATGAAAAGCTTGGATCTGCTGGAAGTAAGTTAGAAAAGACACTCGACATGTAGTCATTAAGACTTAACGTTACCAGGCTATTATCTTGCAGCAAAATGTCATCTTTATAAAATATAAATTCATTGTTATCATTTTTTAGAACCTGAAAACTAGCATCTAAAGAATAACTAAAACCAGAAGGGTATTCATTTAAAAAGTTTCTAAGTTCAAGAACAGTCATCGTATAGGTATCAAAACCGTTACCAAACGGATCTATAGAGTAAATAGAAAATGGGGTAATAATACCTTCATAAATTATATCTCTTATGCCACCGAAATTCTGAATTACCATATCTGAATCAGAAATTACTTGCAGAGCATCTGTATAAAAGCATCCTGTGGAAACTATTGAAAGTGTAGATTGAGAAGAGCCTATGTTTGTATAAAATGTAGGGTTATCAAAATACGCGTCGATAGAGTCAGATAAAGTATTGTCTATAGTTAAATTAGGGTCTGACAAATTGATGAGTTCAACTTCAAAGTTTGTTATTTGTTTATTTTTAACGGTTAGAGTAGTTTTTGAAATTTTATCTAAATTAACACCAGACATTACTTTGTATCCGTTGGCATGAGCAACACCATACTCTCGATTATTATGGCCTCCTATAACTAAATCTACGAAATCAAAGTTTTCAAGAATTTCTTCGTCTTTGCCACTTCCATAATGAGTAAGAGCAACTACCAAGTCTACATTATCAGTAGCTTTAAGATCCTTATAAGCGTCAAAGCTGTCTAAACCTTCTGTAAAAGATAAGCCTTTAATTCTTTTAGGATGTGTTAGTGGGAATCCTCCCGGACTACCAGTTTCTACAACACCTACAAACGCAATTGAAAAATTATCTTTTGTGATGATAGTACTGCCAGGAATAGCGCCAAGTTTGCCAGTTCCCCCAGAAACATTATCACAAATAAAAGGAAAATTTGCTTGTTCAAGACGGTCGTTCAGTATTTCTTGTCCATAATCAAATTCATGATTGCCAATAACACTAACGTCAAGCCCTGTTTTATTGAGCATATCAATCATTGGGTATCCTTTGTTTTCGTGATAATCTACAATTGGATTTCCTGAAAAAAGATCACCTGCTGCCACAAAATATACTTTTTGATTCTTGGTTTTTTCAGCATCAATTAGGGGTTTGATTTTAGCAAAATTTTCTATTTCACTGTGCGGATCGTTAATAGCAAAAATTACAATAGTTTCTTGGGCTAAAGTTGCCTGGTGAAAAACGAGAAAAGATAAAACTTTTAATATTCTTCTAAAAGAGGTTTGCAAAAGAGTCATAGAAAATATTCAATTTAATTTTTGTCAAGCGAAATTAAAGTTTTTTAAGTTACAAAATAATATTAGCTCATTAAAAACCTTTCATTATAGAAAATTAAGCATTTTACCTATAAATCTGAATTAGAAAGAAAAATTTGTAGTTTAAGCAAAATAAAAATTGTAAAACAAAAAAAGCATCCAAATTATTTGGATGCTTTTTTTTGTTATCAGTAAAATATGAATTACTTTATTTTAATTATTTTTAGGTTTTCTACTTCACTAACTTTTTTAGCTTCAATTTTTATTTCCTTTTTAACTTCTTTTTTTTCTGCGTGAGTATCATCAGCATGCCCCCCTAAAATAGGTGCAATTACTAAACCGATCAAACAAGTAAGTTTAATTAAGATATTCATTGATGGTCCAGAAGTATCTTTAAACGGATCTCCAACGGTATCTCCAGTTACAGCAGCTTTATGTGCTTCAGAACCCTTATATGTCATTACTCCGTTAATCTCTACACCAGCTTCAAAAGATTTTTTAGCATTGTCCCAAGCACCACCAGCATTGTTTTGGAAAATTGCCCAAAGTACACCAGAAACAGTGACACCAGCCATATAACCACCTAACATTTCTGCAACCAACATGTTGTTTTCTTGATACACCAATTTACCAACTAATACTACAAGTATT
>JAWUYT010000058.1:0-14669 GCA_034110665.1 Polaribacter sp. | reverse complement strand
AAACCAACCAAACAGCTAAAGGGCAAAACAAATATAAATGATGATGCAGGTTTAGAGAAAGAAGCTGATATATTAGGGCAAAAAGCACAGACCAAGAGTTTGTTAGATAAAAATAATAATGTTCAATTGAAATCCTCAAATTCTGATATTATAAATCTAGCACAACTTGCAATCGTTAAGTCTCCTGGAATCTTTAGCACTCATGGTGTTTATGCCAGAGATATGAGCAAAAAAGGAATCATTAAAAAGGGAAGTAAAATTGAAGTAGATACCAGTGATAATTGGTTAAATGGTGAGAAGAATTATGTTAAAATAATTGATGGATCTGATCAAATTGAATTTGTAGGAGGTGGTAATCTTGGAGGTGAAGATGCTTATTTTATAAGTGATAGAGCATATGAATCTGAACAAGATGAGGGAGAAGAGGAAGATGGAGGAGCAGTATTCAAGGCAGGTCCTTTAAGTTACGAAGATGGAGAGGTAACAATTCCTATTTGGGGGGGTAAAGAGATAAAAGTGGGGAGTTCTGGAGTTAGTCATGAAGGAGATATGCCTTCCAAAGAAATTACCGCAAATTTACCAAAAGTAGATGTAAGCGTAGACATCCCTTTTGCCCCAGGGGCTTATGCCACCGCAGGATTAAGTATTACTCCTTCTATGAGTTTTACCATATCAGGAGGGACCTACAAGATTGTTGCTGGTGAAACTAAAAGTATATCGATTAATGAAGCGTCAATTAGTGGGGCTATGGGGTTAAATATTACAGCAAGTGCTGGGGCAGGTGTAGGTGTAGCCAATTTAGCAGGAATTGAAGCAGGTATATTTGCCGCACTGGGCGGAGAAGCCACCCTGTCAGGAACTCTAGGAGGAACAGCTAACTTTTCAGAAAAAAGCTACGAAATGGTTCTTGGTTTAGATGCGGCGGCTGACATAGTAGGTAAGTCCGGAGTATTTGTTGGAGCAAAATTAGGTTTCTTAAGTGCAAGAAAAGAGTTTAGTTTAGCTGAGAAAACCTTTGCTCATTACAATTATCATAGGTCAATTACTTTAGGATCTGGTCAAGAATCTTGGTATCCAGTAATTACGGATTTCACCAAAAAAGAATTTGGAGACAGAACAACAAGTAAGACATTGAAGACTAAAGATGGTAAAACTTATGAGCAATTGGAGTAATGTATTTATCTCTAAATCAAATTATTTTAATTACTGAAGTATAATTTTTAAAAAAAAACATGAGATTATCGAATGGAATTATATTATCCTACGGATTAGATCATTTAGGGCCAGCAATTTTAGTTGAAGGAAATATCAAGGAAACTGTTAAAACGAATTCTTTAAACTGGACATTACAAGAAGGTCTTAGTGAAAATATGAATTGTTGGAGACTTCCGAAAGATTTTTCTTTAAAGAGAACAATAAATCAATGTTCTATTGAATATCTAGATATTTGTAGATCTACTTTAGCGTCCGTTGATACTAAGATAAATCATCCAGCATTAACGTTTGGGTTTGAAAATGATGCAATATGGTTGTATCCTTTGATATCTGAAGCGGCAAATAAACAATTTATATCTTTTATACATTATTTGAAATCAGAATTTAATATTAGCGAAAGAGCAGAGCTAGAGAAAGTGAAGGAAAATTTTGTTGATGATATTGGTCCTACAATACTAACTATAGTCAATAACAAGCCTTCTGTTTTGCCAGAAATCCCAACAGTTTATAGAGCTCCAAAAGAGTGGGTATTAATTATGTGGAGAATTAACAATTATATGGTTGGGCCTATAATTAACGAAGACATACAAAACACTCAAAAAATACGATTTGATGGGTTGATGTTAAAAACGCTTGAAATTACTAATTTAAATCGGGGTCTCTATTATTTTCATATGGCAAGATTCATTCTTTTTTTTGAAGCTTGGGGCGGTAGCCCAGAAGCCTTAAATTTATTAGAATTTATTCGGCTAATTAAAGAAGGTATTGATCCTTTAGAAAGTATTATGAATGAGTAGGATTGCCTTTTAGGAAATGTTTTTTCATCTAGTATTTGTCTTTTGAAAAAACTAATATGTTGTTATTGTGAAACTTAAAGTTAATTTGTTAAAGAAAAAACAGTAGAATTATCAAGATCAGTTACCCTGTGTTTTAATTAAAATCGATTTTAATTCTTAACATAAAAAATGTAATTTAGTTAACTATGTGTGGAAAATATTAAAAAGCATGTTTTTTCTTTCTGTAACCAATTCAAAAAAAGAAGTTTATGGATGCTCACTTTGAAAAAACAGAAGAAAATAAAAGTGAATCTAAACTGGCTAAACCGAATGCTTTTGAGTACAAAACTTTTCCATTTTGTCTATTACCAATGGCTCCTTCTGGATGATTCGTTTCTGTCCATGAACTAAATAAGCTATCAATTTTTTGAGATTAAACTTCATTTAATTGTGCTTGAATGGTCGCTAAACCAGCGTAGAATAGTAAAGAAAATAGGTGTTTATTCATTCTGTAATTTTATTAGGTAGCGTTTATAGGTATATCAAACCCTTTATTGTGAACACTCAACTATATTTAATTTTGAATACTACCCAAAGTTAGCTTTTTAATTTCAGAGTATCAATAGGGAAAACTCTTTTTATATGTCATAATGTATTTGTAATCAGCAGTTTATTTCTTATGATACAACCACCAATTCATATCTCTCGTTATTTTGTACCCTAATTTTTCATAAAGAAAAATTGCTGGGTTTCCTTTGTTGGTATGTAAAATGGGAAGTTTATTTTCTTTTAAAATTTCTTTTGTGGTATGGGCAACTAATTGTTTTGCAAACCCTCTTTTTGTGAAATCAGGATGGGTAACCACGGCGCTCACTTCAATAAAAGACGCTGTTTGCATTCTTTGACCGGTAATCGAAACTAACTTATCGTTCTTGAAAATACCATAATAATGTCCCAATTCAAAACTATTTTTTTGATAAAAACCAGGCATCACTAGCCAAACTAATTTGTAAATTTCATCAAGATAATCTTCCGTTAATAAAATAATTTTTTCTGTAATTTTGACGTCAATCAAAGTATCTAAAATCATTTGACAACCATTAATTTTTTTTTCTAAAATTACTTTTGATGCATCGATAATCGGGTCTTCATTTTCTGAAACTAAAAAAAACGTATCAGCAGTTTTTATAAATTCATTCAGTGCTTTTTCAGTTTTTGTAGTATCAACAAAAGCACCAAAAGTCAAGATTTCTGGTTTGTAAAATTGTACGCCATCAAATTCTACTGCGAACTTTTTATGCGTTTCGTTTAGGGAGTGCCAAACGGGGTTTTTTAATTTTTCTTCAAGTGTTGCCATTCTGTTATAAAAGTAAAAAACTCGAAGTAATTACCTCGAGTTTTTTGTTTCAATTAATTAAAAAAAATTAAGAATTACTTTCTGTTCGTGTTTCTTTCTTCTTTTCGCCTTTTTCTATTTTAATAGTAAGTTCATCTTTTTCTTTATCAAAGTCCATCATGATACTATCGCCCTCTGTTAAGGTAGAATTCACAATCTCTTCAGCCAAAGCATCTTCAATATATTTCTGAATCGCTCTTTTTAAAGGTCTTGCACCATACTTTTTATCAAACCCTTTATCAGCAATATAATCTTTTGCTGCATCGCTTAAATTTAAGGTGTAACCTAAATCTAAAATTCTATTTAAAAGTTTGTCTAATTCTATATCAATAATAGAATGAATATCTTCTCTTTCCAAAGTATTAAAGATAATTACATCATCGATTCTGTTTAAGAATTCAGGAGCAAAAGATTTCTTTAAAGCGCCTTCAATAACAGATTTTGCATACGAATCTGCTTGATCATTTTTAGAAGAAGTACCAAAGCCAACGCCACCACCAAAATCTTTTAATTGACGCGCGCCAAGGTTAGAAGTCATAATAATGATAGTGTTTCTAAAATCAATTTTTCTACCTAAACTATCTGTAATATGTCCGTCATCTAAAATCTGTAATAACATATTAAATACATCTGGATGCGCTTTTTCAATTTCATCTAATAAAATAACTGCATACGGTTTTCTACGAACTTTTTCTGTTAATTGTCCGCCTTCTTCATATCCAACATATCCAGGAGGCGCCCCTATTAAGCGGGAAATAGCAAATTTCTCCATGTATTCACTCATGTCAATTCTAATTAAAGAATCATCAGAATCAAATAACTCACGCGCTAAGACTTTTGCTAATTGTGTTTTACCAACACCTGTTTGACCCAAGAAAATAAATGAACCAATTGGTTTGTTAGGATCTTTTAAACCCACTCTATTTCTTTGAATTGCTTTTACCACTTTGGTAACCGCTTCATCTTGCCCAATCACTTTACCTTTAATCATTGCAGGAAGTTCGTGTAATTTGTGGCTTTCTGCTTCGGCAACTCTGTTTACAGGGATTCCTGTCATCATAGAAACTACTTCTGCAACGTTATCTTCAGTAACAATTTCTCTATTTAATTTAGAGTCATCTTCCCATTGTTTTTGAGCAGAATTTAAAGCAGCCTCGATGTTTTTTTCATCATCACGCAATTTGGCAGCTTCCTCGTATTTCTGGCCATTTACAGCTTTTGTTTTCTGCTTACGAATAATTTCTAATTGAGATTCTAATTCTAAAACCTGTTTAGGAACTACGATATTTGTAATATGAATTCTAGAGCCCGCTTCGTCTAAAGCATCTATCGCTTTATCTGGGAGAAACCTATCGGTCATATATCTATTTGTTAACTTTACACATGCTTCAATCGAGTCATCCGTATAATTGACATGATGATGTTCCTCATATTTACTCTTAATATTGTGTAAAATCTGTACCGTTTCATCTACCGTGGTAGGTTCTACAATTACCTTTTGAAAACGACGTTCTAATGCACCATCTTTTTCGATATTTGTTCTAAACTCATCCAATGTAGTTGCACCAATACATTGTATTTCTCCTCTTGCCAAAGCCGGTTTTAACATGTTTGAGGCATCTAAAGAGCCCGTTGCGCCACCTGCGCCAACAATCGTATGAATTTCATCAATAAAAAGAATAATATCATCATTCTTTTCAAGTTCGTTCATGAGGGCTTTCATACGTTCTTCAAATTGGCCTCTGTATTTTGTGCCAGCAACTAAACTTGCCAAATCTAAAGAAACAATACGCTTATCAAATAAAATTCTAGATACTTTCCTTTCTATAATTCTTAAAGCCAAACCTTCTGCAATGGCAGATTTACCAACACCAGGTTCCCCAATTAACATCGGGTTATTTTTCTTTCTTCTGCTTAAAATTTGTGAAACACGTTCAATTTCTTTTTGTCTACCAACTACTGGGTCTAATTTTCCGTTTTCTGCCAAATCTGTTAAGTCACGACCAAAATTATCTAAAACTGGTGTTTTAGATTTCTTTGCCGTTTTTGCTTTTTGAGATTGTTCAAAAGGGTTCGATTTTCCTGAAGGGTATTCATCATCAGAAGGAGTCTCTGCAATTGGATTAGCAGGTAAAATATCGTCTTCTGTTTCATCTACATGTAATTGTTTGTATAAAGCTTTTGCTTCATCATAATTTACATGGTATTTTTGAATCAGCTTTGTCGTAGGATCATTTTCATTTCTTAAAATACACAAAAGAAGATGTGCAGTGTCAATTGCGTCACTTTGGTATAATTTAGCTTCTAAAAAAGTGGTTTTTAATGCTTTTTCAGCTTGTCTTGTTAGGCGTAAACTTGGTTTATCCGTACCTTCTGTAAACGCCGGGTTCGAGGGGTTTAATTGTTCTAGTTTTTTCCGAAGCAAGATCAAATCAACATCAAAAGCTGTTAATATCTCAATCGCTTTTCCTTCGCCTTTTCTTATCAAACCCAGCAATAGGTGCTCTGTTCCAATAAATTCATGCCCTAATCTTAAGGCCTCTTCTTTACTGAATGTGATCACATCTCGTACTTTTGGTGAAAAATTATCGTCCATATTTCTTTCTGTATTCAGGTGAGTTAGTCTTCTTCATTTTTCTTAATTACAAAAAATATGCCAATTTAAAAAACTGACAACTTGACTTTTTATGAAAGGTATAAAACTATTAGAAATCAGGCAAATAAAATACTGTTAAAAATTATAAAAAAATGTTGATAACTATGATGCATTAGTGCGCTTAAAACCTTTGCAGGTACTATAAGAAATAGTATCTTGCCTTGTTTTAAAAATTAGGATAAATACTAATAAGAATTATATATGGCAGACGGAGAAAAATTAATTCCGATTAATATTGAAGAACAGATGAAAGCTGCATACATTGATTATTCAATGTCAGTGATAGTTTCAAGAGCATTACCAGATGTTAGAGATGGTTTGAAACCTTTTCATAGAAGAGTTTTATTTGGGTTGCATGAGTTGGGTATTAAAGCTACCGGAACCTACAAAAAATCGGCAAGGATTGTTGGGGAAGTTTTAGGAAAGTATCACCCTCACGGAGATACTTCTGTATACGATTCTATGGTGCGTATGGCACAAAACTGGAGTCAACGTTATATGATGGTTGATGGTCAAGGGAATTTTGGTTCTGTTGATGGAGATTCTCCGGCAGCAATGCGTTATACAGAGGTAAGAATGCAGAAAATCTCGGAAGACATGTTAGCTGATATTGAAAAAGATACAGTAGACCATCGTGTAAATTTTGATGATACTTTACAAGAACCAACAGTTCTACCAACAAGAATACCTAACTTATTAGTTAACGGAGGTTCTGGTATTGCAGTGGGGATGGCAACAAATATGGCTCCACACAACTTAACCGAAGTTGTGAATGGAATTTTAGCATATATTGATAATACAGAGATTGAGATAGATGAATTAATGCAGCACATTACTGCGCCCGATTTTCCTACAGGAGGAATTATTTATGGTTATGATGGTGTGCGAGATGCTTTTCATACAGGGCGTGGACGTATTGTAATGCGTGCTAAAGCGATTATTGAAGAGGTAAAAGGGCGTGAATGTATCATCGTTACAGAAATTCCTTACCAAGTGAATAAGGCAGATATGATTAAGAAAACTGCTGATTTGGTGAACGATAAAAAAATATCTGGAATTGCTAATATTAGAGATGAATCTGATAGAAATGGGATGCGTATCGTTTATATTTTAAAACGTGATGCGATACCGAATATAGTTTTAAATAAATTATTTAAATACACACAACTGCAAACTTCTTTTAGTGTCAATAATATTGCATTGGTAAAAGGAAGACCGGAGCAGCTAAATCTAAAACAATTAATTCATTATTTTGTTGAACATAGACATGAAGTTGTTGTTCGAAGAACAGAATATTTATTAAAGAAGGCCGAAGCCAGAGCCCATATTTTAGAAGGATTAATTATTGCTTCTGATAATATAGATGAGGTTATTAAAATTATTAGAGCTTCTAACAATGCAGATGCAGCTAAAGAAAGCCTAATTGAACGTTTTGAATTAACAGAAATTCAAGCAAAAGCAATTGTAGAAATGCGTTTGCGTCAGTTGACTGGTTTAGAACAAGATAAGCTACGTGCAGAGTTTGATGAAATTATGTTAACGATCACTGATTTAAAAGACATATTATCCAACGAGCCAAGGCGTTATCAAATTATAAAAGACGAATTATTACACGTAAAAGATAAATATGGTGATGAGCGCAGATCTGTTATAGAATATGCAGGTGGCGATATGCGTATTGAAGATATGATTCCTGATACCAAAGTTGTTGTAACTATTTCTAATGCAGGATATTTAAAACGCACAAATCTAGATGAGTATAAAGTTCAGAATAGAGGAGGAAGAGGACAAAAAGGAGCAACGACCAGAAATGAAGATTTCCTAGAGCATTTATTTGTAGGTACAAATCATCAATATATGATGTTCTTTACACAAAAAGGAAAAGTATTCTGGATGCGAGTTTATGAAATTCCTGAAGGTGGTAAAAACACCAAAGGAAGAGCGATGCAGAATTTAATCAACATAGAACAAGATGATTCTGTTAAAGCATTTTTGGTAACACAAGATTTAAAAGACGAAGCCTATATCAATAGTCATTATGTAATAATGGCTACAAAGAAAGGTCAAGTTAAAAAGACTTCTTTAGAGCAATACTCTAGACCAAGAACAAATGGTATCAATGCTATCACGATTAAAGAAGGTGATGAATTACTAGAAGCTAAATTAACCACTGGAGATAGTCAAGTAATGTTGGCTTTAAAATCTGGAAAATCGATCCGTTTTGAAGAAGCAAAAACGCGGCCAATGGGAAGAACAGCTTCTGGAGTTAGAGGAATTACTTTACAGCATGAAAATGATGAAGTTATCGGAATGGTTGCTGTAAATGACATGGAAAGTAACATTCTTGTTGTTTCTGAAAAAGGTTACGGAAAACGTTCAAAATTAGAGGACTATAGAGTCACCAACAGAGGTGGTAAAGGTGTAAAAACATTAAATATTTCTGAAAAAACAGGTGATTTAGTGGCGATTAAAAACGTAGATGATTCTAATGATTTGATGATTATCAATAAATCAGGATTAACCATTAGAATGGCTGTAGAAGATTTACGTGTTATGGGGCGTGCAACTCAAGGTGTGCGTTTAATTAATATTAAAGATGATGATAGTATTGCTGCCGTTGCTAAAGTAATGCGTGAGGAAGGTGATGCCGAAGCAGATTCAGAAGATGTAAACCCAGATGGGGTAAATGTTGATGGTGAAACAGAAAATGGCACGGAAATTGAAAATGATACAAATGATAACCAAGAATAACAACCAATTTAATACATATTAAAATGATAAAACAATTATTAGCGCTTTCTTTAGGATTGATGTCAATAGTAACCTTTGCGCAGAAAAATGAATTAAAGGCTGCAGAAAAAGCCATTAAAAAAGGGCTATTTAAGGAGGCGCAAGCTACAATTCTTCCATTAGAAAGTATGGAAGCAAACATGGACACGAAATACGAAGCAAAATATTACTATATAAAAGGAGTTACTTACGGAAAAAGGAATGTTGAAAAAGCTGCGGAAGCCTACAATAAATTATTTCAAGTAGAGAAAGAAAGTGGGAAATTGAAATATACAAGGGATGCAACTCCTAAATTGAATGATTTGGTTCAGTTAGTTTCTGAAAAAGCTGTGCAGGCCTATAATGTTGATAAAGATTATGAAGTTGCCACAAAAAACTTCTATTTAACGTATAAATTAAGTCCAACGGATACATCGTTTTTATACAATGCCGCGGTTAGTGCTTCTTTAGCAAAACAATATGATGAGTCTTTAAAATATTATAGCAAACTTCAAGAGTTAGGCTATACAGGTATTGTTGTGCAGTACTTTGCTACAAAAATAGAAACTGGTGTAGAAGAAAATTTAGGTTCTAAAATGCAAAGAGATATAATGACAAAGACTGGCGATTATAACAATCCTTTAGATAAAGGAACTGAATCGAAACAAGCAGATATTGTAAAGAATATAAGTTATATTTTAATTGCGCAAGGAAAAACTGACGAAGCAATTGTTGCCATTAAGAAAGCAAGAGCAGCGGACCCAAAAGATTTAAATTTATTATTGAATGAAGCTCAATTGTATATTAAGTTAGAGCAAATGGACAAGTTTGGGACATTAATGCAAGAAGCTATTCAATTAGATCCAAACAACCCAACGCTGTTCTTTAATCTTGGTGTTGTAAACCAGAATGAGAATAAAACAAAAGAAGCAGTTGGTTACTATAAAAAAGCTATTGAATTAGATCCTGAATATGGCGATGCTTATATGAACTTGTCTGTTGCAATTTTATCTGGAGAAAAGGCTATTGTAGAGCAAATGAATAAGAATTTGTCTAATTTTAAAAAATATGATGAGTTAGCGGAAGTACAAAAAGCTTTGTACAAGAGCGCGCTTCCTTATTTAGAAAAAGCTGATTCAATAAAGAGAACAGAAGATACGGTAAGATCGCTATTAAATATTTATGATCTTACAGGAAATACTTCAAAAGCAGAAATATTAAGACCAATTTATAAGAAAATGAGAGGTATGTAATCTATCGATCTCATGCAATATATAAAAAACCGAAATCTTATGATTTCGGTTTTTTATATTATTTTTTTAATGACTCTTAATCTGTGTGTATGTATTTGTAAATCATGATTAAAAATACCACTATGGTCTAAAATATCAATTCTCACTTTGCCATGGGCATGAATAATGCGATAGTCTTTTAAAATGATTCCTACATGAATAATTTCTCCCTCTTCATTATCAAAAAAAGCCAAATCTCCAGGTTCACTTTCTTCGATAAAACTTAATACTTCTCCTTGTTTTGCTTGTTGCGCAGTATCTCTGTATAATTGATAACCACATAGTTGATACACCATTTGTGTAAAGCCAGAGCAATCAATGCCAAAAGGAGTTTTTCCGCCCCATAAAAAAGGAGTATTTAAATAGGTAAAAGCCTTTTGTATGAGCTCACTTTTAGATAGTTTTCCAAAAAAAATGTTTCCCTCGTAACTAAAACTTTTTGAGTTTAATTGAAATTCATGATTGGAAAAAAAAGGTAATCTAGATCCCAGAGGAATTGTCAATAAATCATTCGTTGAATTTGTTATAAAATCTATGATTTCTCCCGCATAAATAGCCTTTTCATCAGCAAGTTTTGTAAATAAATCTAAAGAGATTTCTTCGAATTGTTTATTGTCTATATATCCCTCGTATGCATCAAAAGAGATTTTAATTTTACTCCAATATTTTTCTTTTTCAAGAACTGTAAAATTTTCGCCAAACAATACCTGACTAATCATTTCTGATTTGTCTGATGGCTCTGCTCTCAAAGGAACACTAAATAAATTACAAATTCCGTACAAATTTTAAATAAATTAAATTCTTTCAATAATTAGTGCACTTGCACCACCACCGCCATTACAAATAGCCGCAGCGCCAATTTTCGCATTATTTTGTTTTAAGATTGAAGTTAACGCAATTACAATTCTTGCTCCAGATACCCCGAGCGGATGTCCTAAAGAAACAGCGCCACCATTTACATTTACCTGTTTATCTGCAATATTTAAAATCTTCATATTTGCCAAACCAACAATAGAAAATGCCTCGTTTAATTCAAAGTAATCAATATCATCAATAGAAATATTTGCTTTAGCCAAAGCCTTTGGCAGTGCTTTAGATGGAGCCGTTGTAAACCATTTTGGTTCATGAGCAGCATCTGCATAACTTATTATTTTTGCAATTGGAGTAATGTTTAACTCTTTTGCTTTCTCGGCAGACATCAAAATTAAAGCAGCACCGCCATCATTTATAGTAGATGCGTTTGCAGCAGTTACAGTCCCATCTTTTGTAAAAGCAGCCCTTAAAGCAGGGATTTTATCCATTTTTACATTCTTAAATTCTTCGTCTTCAGAAAAAATAATGGGTTCTCCTCTTCTTTGTGGAATTGAAACTGGTACAATTTCGTCAGCAAATTTGCCCTCGCTCCAAGCCTTTGCCGATCTTTTGTAAGATTGAATTGCAAAAGCATCTTGATCCTCTCTAGAAAATTTATATTCAATTGCACATTCATCAGCACAAACACCCATAGCAACTTTGCTATACGCATCTACCAGGCCATCTTTTTGCATCCCATCTTCCATAGTTATCGGTCCAAATTTAGATCCGTTTCTTGCATGTTGATAATGCGGAATTGAACTCATATTTTCCATACCACCAGCAACAACGACATCAGCATCACCCAAAGCAATTGTTTGAGCCGCCAGCATAATCGCTTTCATTCCAGAAGCACACACCTTATTGACAGTTGTACAAGGAACAGAATCAGGAATACCAGCATGAATTGCAGCCTGTCTTGCAGGTGCTTGACCCAAACCAGCAGAAACAACATTCCCCATAAAAACTTCTTGTACTAAATTAGGGTCTAAATTAATCTTTTCTAATGCTCCTTTTATGGCAGTTGCCCCTAAAATTGTTGCAGGTATACTAGATAAACTACCCATAAAACTTCCAATGGGAGTTCTTGCTACTGATACAATTACTACGTCTTTCATGCTATAAATTTAGGTATGTTCTTCTCTTTATTTTAGGGTGCTAAAATAATCATTTTAAATCAAAAAGAAATCTTATTATAATTGTAATTTTTCACGTTCGCATAATTACTGTAAATTTGTGCACTTAACAACGTTTTTTTATGAGTGAATTTGTAAATAAAATCTATAGAAACAATACAATTATCTACAAGGTAATTTTGTTTTTAATTACCACAGTGTCTATTGTGTATTTATTTCCGAAAGGAGGTCAATTTAAGTATGATTTTAACAACGGACAACTTTGGAAGTATGACAATTTATACGCAACTTTTGATTTTGCTATTCAGAAAACAGATGAAGAAATTTCTTTAGAGAAGACACAAATCAAAACGAATACAAAATTATATTTTCTGTATAATACCGAATTGGTGTCTAAAGTAAACGAAACTTTTAAAAATAGAATAGGAATCTTAAAAGTGAATGATTCTTTAACGACTGATGACATCAGTAGACTTAAAAGTGTTGGCGAGAGCGTGATAAACAAAGTCTATACACCAGGTTTTCTAGCAGTAATTAATGAAAATAAAGTTTCTGTAAGAAATCAAATAATAGCCTTAAAGAAAGACAATGAGGTGCAAGACGTTTCGTTTAAAAGTCTATTAACTTCTAGAGATGTTTTAGCTATCATTAATAATAATTTAGGAAAAGAAGCGTATTCTTTAGGTCAAAAATCACTCTTAAACATTCTAGTAAGTATTATAAAACCAAATGTTTCTTATGATAAAGCGTTTACGGATAAGGTGGTAGAAAATGAGATCAATCGTATTTCATATACAAAAGGAAAAGTTACAGAAGGCGAACTAATTATTTTAAAAGGAGGTATTGTTGAAGGAAAAAAATTAGCAATTTTAAACTCTTTAAAAAGTGAATCTGAATCTAAAGTATGGACAGATTCTAATTATAATTGGATTGTTTTTGGGTACACAATTCTAGTATCATTAGCCTTGTTGATGTTGTTATTGTTTCTTTATAAATATCGATTTGAAACATTTGAAAATAACAATAAAGTTACCTTTATATTCTTTAATGTATTTGCAATTATTTTTATTCAAACATTAGTTGTAAATTACAATTCAGACTATTTATATATTGTTCCTTTAAGCATACTTCCCATCATTATAAAAGCTTTTTTTGATGCACGTTTAGGACTCTTCACGCATGTTTTAACAGTGCTGCTTTTAGGGTATATTGTGCCCAATAGTTTCGAGTTTATTTATCTTCATATCATTGCGGGTATTGTAACCATACTTACAGTTTCAGATCTCTCCAAAAGAGCTAATTTATTTATTTCTGTTGCACAAATTACAAGTATTTATATGATTACTTATTTTGCTTTTTCGATTATTAAAGAAGGGAATGCTTTACAAATAAATTGGGATTACTTTATGTTATTTGCAGCAAACGGTTTGCTTTCGTTTTTATCTATTATCTTAATTTATATGTATGAAAAAGTCTTTGGTTTGGTTTCTGATGTTACCCTTTTAGAGTTGTCAAATACCAATACAAAGCTTTTAAGAGAGCTGAATGAAAAAGCACCGGGAACATTTCAACACTCGATGCAAGTTGCTAATTTGGCAGAAGCCGCAGCGAATGAGATAGGAGCGAACTCCATGTTAGCGCGAACAGGAGCATTATATCATGATATAGGAAAAATGATAAACCCTATGTATTTTATAGAAAATCAATCTACATCTGTAAACCCTCATAACGACTTATCACCCAGAGATAGTTCTAAAATGATCACAGATCATGTTATGAAAGGAGTAGAGTTGGCCAAAAAATATAAGTTACCAGATAGAATCATCGATTTTATAAGAACACATCATGGAACAAGTTCTACTTATTATTTCTACAGAAAAGAGCAAGAACTAAATCCAGATTCAAAAATAAATGTGAAAGACTTTCAATACCAAGGGCCCATTCCATTCTCAAAAGAAACAGCTATTTTAATGATGTGCGATGCTTCGGAGGCTGCTTCAAAAAGTATAAAAAATCCTACAGCATTGTATATTAATAATTTAATTGATAAAATTATTAGTAAACAGATTGCTGATAATCAGTTTTTAAATTCTGATATTACCTTTAGAGAAATCGAGGTGATCAAAAAAGTGATCAAGAAAAAATTGATGAATATCTATCATTTACGAGTAGAATATCCGGAGTAAAAAAAATACAGAAAAAAGTTAAAAACATCTTGCTAATTTGTAATTGTAATACTACATTTGCACTCGCATTTTTAGATAAGAGTGTATAAGTTCAATAACCGGAGAGGTGCCAGAGTGGTAATGGAGCAGATTGCTAATCTGTCGACGGGTAACTGTCGCCAGGGTTCGAGTCCCTGTCTCTCCGCAAATTTTCATGGTTGTATAATATTTGCTTTATTCTAAACTAGAAAATTATTAAAAAGCTATTTATTTTCGGGGTGTAGCGTAGCCCGGTCATCGCGCCTCGTTTGGGACGAGGAGGTCGCAGGTTCGAATCCTGCCACCCCGACACAGTTGTACGTAGCAACTATAAAACTACGGGCTCTTAGCTCAGCTGGATAGAGCACCTCCC
>JAWUYT010000057.1:0-102419 GCA_034110665.1 Polaribacter sp. | reverse complement strand
TTTTAGAAGGAAGATTCGATTTAAAAACCAGAAGTTTGGCGGCAATCTTATTTTTAATTCAACCTGGTATAGCTGCCGGAATTACCATTTTTGCGCCTGCAATTATTTTAAGTGCAGTTTTAGGCTGGGACTTGTTAACTTTAAATATTATCATCGGATTTTTAGTAATTATTTACACCGTTTCTGGCGGAACAAAAGCTGTAAACGTAACACAGAAGCAACAAATGATTATCATTTTTATAGGAATGCTCATTGCATTTTTTATGATTATGAGCCAGCTTCCAGAAAATATTACGTTCAGCAACGCACTAGAAATTGCAGGAGCAAGTAATAAAATGGAAGTATTAGATTTCTCTTTTGATTTAAGCAATCGATATACCGTTTGGACTGGGATTTTAGGAGGAACATTTTTAATGTTGTCTTATTTCGGAACAGATCAAAGTCAGGTGCAGCGGTATTTGTCAGGGAAATCTGTTAGAGAAAGTCAGTTGGGGTTAATTTTTAACGGATTGTTAAAAGTGCCAATGCAGTTTTTTATTCTATTAATTGGGGTGATGGTTTTTGTGTTTTATCAATTCAATCCTTCACCATTAAACTTTAATCCAGGCGCAAATGAAGAGGTTTTAAAATCCAAGTATCTTGATGAATATCAGCAATTAGAGCAAGAACATATTCAAATAGAAAATAGTAAAAAAGCACTTTTTATTGATGGTTTCCAGCTAGATGAAAAACAACAAATTCAAGATTTAAATGAAAGAGATTTAGCATTAAAAGTAAAATCAAAAATAATTATTGATAAAATTGATGAAGAAAATACGTTGGATAAAATAGAATCGAATGATAAAGATTACGTGTTTATTCATTTTATTTTAAATAATTTACCAAGAGGTTTAATCGGACTTTTATTAGCTGTTATTTTATCTGCAGCAATGTCATCTACAGCATCAGAATTAAATGCATTGGCCAGCACAACTGCGATGGATTTATACAAAAGAAATGTAAAAGGTGAAAAAAGCGATGCGCATTTCGTAACAGCATCTAAATGGTTCACTTTACTTTGGGGGTTAGTTGCAATTTCAATAGCTTGTGTTGCCAATTTATTCGAAAATTTAATAGAATTAGTGAATATTATTGGTTCTATTTTCTACGGAAATGTATTAGGGATTTTCTTGTTAGCCTTTTTCTTTAAAAAAGTAAATGGGAATGCTGTTTTTAAAGCAGCTTTAATTACACAAGTATTAATTTGTTCAATTTTTTACTTTGGAATTTATAGTTTAGAATCTCAAGGTCTAGATCCAATTATAAGTTATTTATGGTTGAATTTTATTGGCTGTATTTTGGTATCGTTCTTCTCTTTGCTATTTGTTTTTAAAGCGATCAATAAGCAGAGTAAAATCACTTTAATGATTACTTTTTTATCGATTTTTAAAATTTCTTATGATATTTTAAATGAGGTTTCCTTAAATATTACGCACGTGGTTTCTTTAATAATTCTATTTTTATTTTTAGGTTTTTTTAATATTGATAAAACAATTCTACATGAAAAATAAAACAATTAAATGGGGAATTATTGGTCTCGGAAAAATAGCCAATAAATTTGCCTCGGATTTAGCAACGGTGGAAAACACAGAATTAGTAGCAGTAGCCTCTAGAAGTCAGGAGAATGCAAATGAATTTGGACAAAAATTCAATGTAAAAAAAGCGTATAATTCTTATGAAGCATTGGCAAAAGACCCTGAAGTGGATGCAATTTATATAGCAACACCTCACAGTTTTCATAAAGAACATTCCATACTTTGTTTGCAAAATAAAAAAGCAGTTTTATGCGAGAAACCTTTTGCAATGAATGCACAAGAAGTAGCAGAAATGATTGCTGTTGCAAAAGAAAATGATACGTTATTAATGGAAGCCTTGTGGACGTATTTTTTGCCTCATTTTAGCGTGGTTTTAGATATTGTTAAAAGCGAAAAATACGGAAAATTAAAAAAACTAGAAGCCGATTTTGGTTTTCACACGCTTTACAACACTGATAGTAGATTGTTTAAAAAAGAAGTTGGTGGCGGTAGCTTATTAGATATCGGAATTTATCCAATTTTTGCAGCGCTATCGACATTAGGGAAACCAGCTAATATTGGAGCAAAAGCTACTTTTTTTGAAAACGGAGCGGATTCAAGTTGCTCAATGATTTTTGAATATAACGCTGCAAAAGCGCATTTAAAGAGTACTTTACTAGAAGAAACACCAACAGAAGCAATTTTTACCTTTCAGGATGCTGTGGTAAAATTGCATACTCGTTTTCATGAATCCTCTAAGATATCAATTACTACAGGTAACAAAGAGGAAGTTATCGATGTAAAAACAACAACTATTGGTTACAGTTTCGAGGCTGAACATTTTAGTCAACTTATTAGAGAGGGTAAAAAACAAAGTGATGTGATGACTTTTGAGTTTTCAGAAAACTTGATAGCAACTTTAGATGAGGTTAGAGCAATTATTGGTTTAGAGTATTAGAATTAGTATGTTTCACTAACATTTTGTCTAAAATTAGTTCTGTGTTTATGTATAAGAAACTTTCAGTATAAATTTAGCGAGTAAACTTGTTACTATTTTTATTAGTGTTTAAAATTGAGTTTTTTTTGATTATTCGCCTCTTGTTATTTTTTTATTTTCTATAAGTTGCACGAGCGTTTTTATTTGTTTTAATACATCTTTGTATGCTCCCACTTGGCTTTGGTAATTAGATAGCTATTGTCGGAAAGCATTTTTATAATAAAAAAGTCTTTTCTATAATTTTGCAACGTTTTAGGTTTTAGATCAATACTAGAAATATCAGTAGTATAAAACGCTTGGCTATTTAAATAGCCAACACTGCTTAATTGGTTTCTTTGTGGGATGTGATCAAATTTCAATAAATAAGGGCCAATAAAGTTTCAAGTATACTCTTTTAGAGCTGTATCCCATGATTTGTTATTATTGGTGTAGTGCTTTACAATGGCATCTGAAAGTGATTTATCATGCATAAGTTTAGTGCACCAGACAACACTAAATGATTAAACGTTGTCGTATTTTGATTAAAAGATGAGACACCAAGGAGATGCTTAAAAATTTTTCAATAAACTCCTCTTTAATAGCTTTTTTTTGTCGTCTTATAACTTTTAGATACCTCAAATACATAACTTTACCAAGCGATTTTTTTATGATTAAAACATCAAAAGTAAAAACGCTATTTTTCTATCAGTTCAATTTTAGAATTACTGCTTTCAAAAAGATGCAAATAGTCATCAACCTTAAAAATTTTACTGTGAAAACGAGAGCTTCTATATCGGCCTTCTTGCTGTCTTGTTATACTTCTAGCAAAACGTCTTATTTCTTGTTTTGTATTTAAAATAATTCCTGGAATTGGAGTGCTTTTTCCATTTTCATCTTTGGCGACCATGGTAAAGTAAGAAGAGTTGCAATGTTTTGTTGCACCCGTTCTAATATTTTCTGAAATAACGTTCAAACCAACCACCATAGAAGTTCTTCCTGTAAAGTTAATAGAAGCTTTTAAAGTAACTAATTCACCTACTTCTATAGGATTTAGAAAATCTACTTTGTTTACAGAAGCTGTTACACAATAATTTCCTGAATGTTTAGAAGCACAGGCAAAGGCAATTTGATCCATCAAGTTTAAAATATGACCGCCATGTATTTTACCGCTAAAGTTAGAGTGTGAGGGTAACATTAATTGCGTAATTGTTACTTGAGATTCAATAATGTGTTTAAATTCTTTTGCTGTTTTTGACATGCCTCAAAAATACAAATCTTTTTTTCAAAACATTTTTAACTATTAAAAATAAAAATTTTAAGTAAAATATCCCTTCTCAAAAGCAAATTTTACTTTTAGCTAGTTTTTATTGCAAAATATTCTTAAAATTATTATTTTTGATTTGTGATTAAGAATGAATTTTATTATATTGAAGAGAATGTTTGAAATTTATTTAAAAAAATTACGACAAATAACAAAACAATTAAAAACCTTAAGTTATGATTAAAAAATTACCTTTTATTTTTCTTTTAATGTTCTCTATATGCATAGCAGCGCAGACCGGGACTATTACTATTGATTGGAGTTTTAACTCTACTCCATCAGCATCAGGAAATGCGAACGCTAGCAGAACTATAGAAGTTGGTGATACCGTAACTTGGAATTGGTATTCTGGAGGAAACCATAATGTAAAGAGTAACGCAACAGCGACTGAAAGTTTTGAAAGCCAATTTTTTGGTAATGGAGGAACTTTTTCACACACATTTACACTTGTAGGAACGAATGATTATATTTGTTCTCCTCATGCAGGAAATATGTTTGGAACAATTACCGTAGTTGCTGATGGAACTTTAAGCATTCCTTCTTTTAATGCTTCGGGAACAATCAATTTGTATCCAAATCCAACAGATGCTAATCTTACGATCGATTTTAAAATTCAAAATATTGAAAAGTTAAATGTTCAAGTTTTTAATTTATTGGGTAAAGAGGTATTAACGAAACAAATCTCAAAAAAGGATGCTTCTTTAATGGTTTCAAATTTAAACAAGGGCGTTTATATGGTAAGAATTTCATCTTTGGATGGTACGAATTCAACTACAAAACGTTTTGTGAAAATTTAAGCAGAATACATCTTAAATTAGGGGTCGAACTTTGTTTTCTGTCTAACAATAAATCTTTGTTTTTTTTAATTGGATTTTTCTAAAAAAAAAATACCTTTTAAAAATGGCAAAGATTTATATTTGCAAAAAGCTTTTTTATGAATTATATTCTTTTTGATGGCGATGTTAGAAATTCGTTATTACCTTTTACCTATACAAAACCGGTGGCAGATTTAAGAGTGGGTATTTTAACCATTAGAGAAAAATGGGAAAAATATTTAAGTTTAACCACAACAACAATTACAGAAGAATATTTAGAAGAGAAATATCCAATGGTTGAGTTGGAAGAAGATATATTGATAAACGCCTCCTTTTGTCCCACGAAAAATTTGGTAGAAAAAGTGAAAAATTTATCTAAAAATGAAGCTATTTTTAAAGGTGATGATGTTCTTGCTTTTTTTACATCAGATTCACAAGAAGAAGTGAATTTTGATGAATACAAACAGATTGAGTTTGATGAAGAAATTATTCAAATAAAAAATACTTGGGATATTTTTGCCTTAAATGGCCAAGCGATTCAGCAAGATTTTGACTTGCTTACAGAAGGTAGGACCTCAGAACCAATCCCTTTAGGTGTGCAATATATGAATAAAGAAAATATCTTTATAGAAGAAGGCGCTAAAGTAATTTTTGCTATTTTAAATGCAACAGATGGACCCATTTATATTGGTAAAGATGCATTGGTTATGGAGAACAGCGCTGTTAGAGGTCCTTTTGCTATGTGTGATAACGCTCTGTTAAAAATGGGAGCAAAAATATACGGAGCTACTACTTTAGGTCCTTATTGTAAAGTAGGAGGTGAAGTAAATAATTCGGTTTTAATGGGCTACTCTAGCAAAGGGCATGAAGGCTTTTTAGGGAATTCTGTATTGGGAGAATGGTGTAATTTAGGGGCAGGTACGAACAACTCAAACCTAAAAAATAATTATGCTGAAGTCAAATTATGGGATTATGAAACAGGGCGTTTTGCAAAAACAGGATTGCATTTTTGTTGTTTAATGATGGGAGATCATTCAAAATGTGGCATCAACACTATGTTTAATACAGGAACTGTTGTAGGAGTTTCTGCCAATATTTATGGAAGCGGATTTCCAAGAAACTTTATACCATCCTTTAGTTGGGGTGGGGCATCTGGTTTTACAGAATATAAGACCAATAAAGTTTTTGAAGTTGCAAGTGTCGTTATGAAGCGAAGAAATTTAGTTTTTGATGAGAAAGAGCAGCGTATTTTAGAACATGTTTTTGAAGAAACGAGTCAGTATCGAAATTATTAATTTTTTAAAAAAGAGAGACAAGACATTAGAATCAAGAATTAAGAATTAATAGACAAGGGCCAAGACATTTTATGTAAGGTAAGAGATAAATGAATTTTAGAAAATAACGATGGATTGTTTGATAACTTGTAGATTATTTGGAGACCGGAGTCAGGAATCATGAAAAAAGTTTACTAATAAAAACTCATCTTTAGACTTTTTTCTGTTTTAACGCACTTGCCAGCATCATTCACATTTCCAAGACTTTCTTTTCTAAAGATTTATAGGGGGCTCATTTTTTAATTTTTATCAATTATATCTCCAGAACCAACAGACTTTATATCTGTATATTTAGGGTTTCCTCTGTAATAAATACTTCCAGAACCTACTACTTTGGCTTTTATTTTATTTGTTACAGTAATTTTAATGCTACCAGAACCGGCAATATTAGCGTTTAAAGTACTTGTACTTAATTTATATGCTTCAATGCTGCCAGAACCCGCAAGAGCACAGTTCAACTCATTTGAAGCTCCTGATAACTCTATGTTTCCAGAACCGCCAATTTTTGAGCTCACTTCATGAGCGTCAACATTTAAAGTAATGTTTCCAGAACCGCCCAAAGAAATTGATAAATCGCTACTATTAATTGTGCCTTCATTCGTTATATTTCCAGAACCACCCAAAGAAACTTTATCAATATCTTTATAAGTAATCGTAATTACTAATCTTTTGGTTGTTCTAATATTGATGTTTTTCTGATATTTTACTTCCAACGTATTTCCTTTAACATCCGTTTCTATATAAGGAATAATATTTTCTTCACCTTCAATAGTAATTTCACCTTCTTTTCCTTTTATTAGAATTACATCAAAAGAACCACTAACTCCAATTCCATCATACGCTGAAGTAGTTCTTTTTACAGTAACAATATTTCCATTTCCTTTAATTTTTTTACTATTTCCCCACCAATCTTGGCCATTAACAGTTAAACTTATTATGAACAAAAGTAAGGTGAGTGTTCTTTTTTTAAACATGATTTTTATTTTTAAAATGATTTTTCACTAATTTTATTTGATAGAAACACCTCCATATTGAGATCTAATTTTTATCCTAGAACTTGAATCTCCTTTTCCAAATTTTCCTTCATAATATTTTTTAGAGGATTTAGAAATCTTTTTGTAAAATTCTATGTTGTCTTCATTCGTTTTAAAACTAGCATATTGCAGGTCTAGCGTAAAATCAAAAACAGCATCTGCATCAATTCCAATTCTGATGCCTGCATATTGCCCATCAATTTGAATGCTTTCAAAATCTTTAGACAATCTTTTAATCGCTATTGCACCGTAATCAGTATCTATTGTTAAGTTCTTTATAATTGTTCCAAAACGCATTCCTACATAATCTGAATTTCCATCAACATTGGTGGCTTCATCTATCGATATAGATCCATAATCGGCATTAAAATCAATATATTCTACCGTTTCAATGTTTAAAGTTGAGTAATCCATATTTACTTTTAATTTTCCTGCTTTTTCAATGGTAATTTTTGAATAGTCAGCATCTATGATACCACTATTCATGAACACTATGTTTGACGAAGAGCAATACTCTAAACTAATTGTATTATCGTCAGCAAACAATTCGCCCACAGCAATTTTCCCATAATCACAAGAGATATAGGCTTTGCCATATAAATCACCCAAATAAATGCTGCCATAATCATTGTTTAAATCAACAGCATTTGTTTTAGGCATTTTTACTTTATAATTAATTTGATAATTTAAATTGTTGTTTTTTTTCCAAAAAGACCAATTGCTTTTTTCTTTTTCGAAAATAGTCTTTGCAGAGACATAACTAGCAGATGCCTCAAAGGCAACATCAATGCCTTCAAGTCTATCTTCAACGCTATCTAAATCATCACCTTTTACTATAATGGTTACTTCAATTTCTACACGGTTTTTATCCCAAGTTGTAATATTTAAGTCTCCATATTTATTATAGATAGATACTTTTGCACCTTTGTTAACCAAATATTCTTTTTTTATTTTTTTACTTTTTTCGTGTTTTTTTTCATCTGTATCTGCCGATGCAATCAGTGGAAAAAGCAAGAATAGGAGAGTAATTTTATATATAGATTTCATGGTCTAAAAGATTAGGATTTTTAATATGTTTAATTTGTTGCAATACATTTTCTAGAATTTGTAAACGTCGTTGGTAGTTTTTAATCATAGAATTGATAATCTTTGCAGTATTACCCTCATCGTTTAGTTCTTCTATAAAAAGTTTGTAATTCTCTTCTAACTCTTCCAATTCATCTAAAGCTATTTCAATGACAGTTTCAGTATCTAAACTTCTATTTTTTTCTAAAGTTTTTAATTCTCTTTTGATGGTAGAAACAAAATAATTCTGGACTTCTTCCATTTTAGGAGATAGATCTGCCAATTCTATTTGTTTTTTCTGATAATTGTTGCCCAACCAAAACCCAAGAATTAAGACAACAGATGCCGCTACGGATAACCATTTCCAAGAAGTTTTCTTGTTGCTTTGTTGCCGCCTGTTTAATTTTTTTTCAAAACGTTTTTCATGCCCAGTAATAGGTTCTTGAAGATCGAAATCATTTTCAGAAAAGAAGGTATCTAGTTTATCTACCATATATTTTTGTTTCTATATTTTCTGCAAGTAATACTTGCTTTAATTTTTTCTTTGCTCTTGAAACTGTGGTTCTCACATTTTCATTCGTATATTTTAAAATTTGTCCAATTTCTTCATAATCATAACCCTCTATTAAATGTAAGGTGAGCACAACTCTGTAATTGTCTTTTAAATTGTTTAAAGAACTCAAAACACTTTTCGGATTTAAACCTCTATAATCTAATCTTTCCTCTTCTATTTCATCATTCGAAATAACTTCCATTTTAACCTCTTGATAGCGATTGTTTTTTTTTAGTTGTGTTAAACTTTTATTGATCACAATTCGTTTTAGCCAAGCACCAAATGCAACTTCACCTTTATAGGTATGTATTTTCGTGAAAGCTGTTAAAAAAGCTTCTTGCATGATATCTTCGGCTTCAAAACTATCTTTTAAAATACGATGTGCTGAATTATACATTGCTTTGTAATAAGCATTGTATAGTTGCAGTTGGGCGTTTTTATCAGACGATTTACAGCGTTCTACAAGGTTGGTTATATGTGGTTGATGAATTTCCAATGAAACAGTTCTGTGTTAAAGACAAAACTATTTTTGAGTTGTGACAGTTTTGTGAAAATAAAAATAGTGTTTTTCTGAAGAAATTGACGATTTACTCTGTTATAACCGTTGTAATATGGATGGCAATGTTTTTTTGTTTTTTACCTTATGTAAACTCCATTGCAGATCATACGCTATAATTTCGCTTATTTTTAAAGTTTTTTCAGGGCTTAAACATTCTAATTCAGAGAACATATCATTCCCGAAAATAGTGCAAGAAGTGCCACCGTCTGGATACTTTTCTTTTGTATCACTTTCAAAGGTATACTTTTCTATAAACAACGTTTTAGCGACTAAACTAGCGACCCAATTTTTAGAATCTGAACCTACTTTTTGAGGCAAATCTTTAGAAGATTTTATTTCTAAAATAGCATTGTTTACAGAGATATTTTTAAAGGCATTGTTCTCTGCATCTGGCCAAACAGATATTAAAAATCCATTTTTAAAAATACTCTTTGGGTTTATTGGTAAATAGCTAATATTTGGAATTTTAATTTTTGATAAACTCCAGATGGTTAAAGGAATTTCTTCGAGACTTTTATTTTTAGCAGCTGTTTTTTTTATCAATTCTTGTTTTATATTTACGGTCGTGCCTGTTTCAGAAATCGTGAGAATTCTTTTTATTTGTACACCTAATAATTCACTTATTGGGCTTTCTAATATGAGACCATCTTTTAAAAGTGAATATGTATAAGCACTTGCATTAATGCAAGGATCTGGAACATGCCTGCTATCTGTAATACTTTCAAAATATTCTTCAGAGCAAGGTAAAACTCTATTTCCGCCAATGTTCGGAGCTTGTATACAGCCGTCTTTTTTAAAATATTTTCCCGTATTAAATTGAACGCCTTCTAGATTTTTGTTTTCATAAAATATGTTTTCACCAGTTAAAAAACTATAAGAAATAACTCTACCGATTTCTGGAGCAATTAAGAGTTTAACTTCGAGATTAGAAATCTCTATAGCGTTCCAGTTTTTATAGCGTATTTTACGAATCTTTATTTGAGACATTTTCATTTGCAAAAATGATAAAAAATAATGAGGTACTCACATTATAATTATCAATGGCACAACTATTGTTTTTATAAAGAAAGGTAATCCAATAATATTTTTTATGTAATTGATTATCAATAAATTATAAAAAACAACAATACATTGATTTTTTGTTTTTAAAAAATCAGTGTCAGAATGACATATATATAGCGCATGAGCAAAACAAAAGTTATAAAGTTAGACAGTTTGTCCTTTCAGAATATAATGAATGAAGATTCAGAATTAATCCCATTAATGACCCCAGAAGATGAAGAAATTATAAATAAAGAGAGCGTTCCAGAAATATTGCCAATTCTTCCTTTAAGAAACACTGTTTTATTTCCAGGAGTTGTAATTCCAATTACAGCAGGTAGAGATAAATCGATTCAATTAATCAAAGAGGCCAATAAAGGTAATAAGATAATTGGTGTAGTTGCCCAACGCAATGAAGATGAAGAAGACCCTTCTTTAAAAGATATCAATACTACAGGTGTTGTAGCCCAAATTTTACGTGTTTTAAAAATGCCTGATGGAAACACAACTGTAATTATTCAAGGGAAAAAACGTTTTGAAATTGATGAAATTATTCAAAATGAACCGTACTTAAAAGCTACTGTAAAAGAGGCGTTTGAAGATAGAGAAGTTGATGATGAAAAAGAGTTTGAAGCCATTATAGATTCTATAAAAGAACAAGCTTTAGAAGTAATTAAGGAAAATCCAATGTTACCGTCAGAGGCATCATTTGCGATAAAAAATATTCAATCGAATTCATTTTTGGTAAACTTTATTGCTTCAAATATGGATTTATCAGTAATGCAAAAACAAATTATTTTAGAAAAAGATAATTTAAAAGAACGTGCATTATTAACGCTCAAAAACTTAAATAAAGAGCTTCAAAAATTACAATTAAAGAATGATATTCAGTCTAAAACTCGAGAAGATTTAGACCAACAACAACGTGACTATTATTTAAATCAGCAATTAAAAACTATCCAAGAAGAACTAGGCGGTGTTTCTAACGATCAAGAGTTGGAAGAAATGCGCAAGCAATCTAAAAAGAAAAAGTGGACAAAAGATGTAGGAGGGATTTTTGAAAAAGAGTTAAATCGTCTGAAAAGAATGAATCCACAAGCTGCCGAATATGGTGTACAAAGAAGCTATCTAGAGTTGTTGTTAGAATTGCCTTGGGGTGTTTTCTCTAAAGATAAATTCGACTTAAAACACGCTACGAAAGTGTTAGACAGAGATCACTTTGGCTTGGAAAAAGTAAAAGAAAGAATTATTGAACATCTGGCTGTTTTAAAGCTGAGAAACGATATGAAATCGCCAATAATTTGTTTATATGGCCCTCCAGGAGTCGGTAAAACTTCTTTAGGGAAATCTGTTGCGGAGGCTTTAGGACGTAAATATGTGCGCATGTCTTTAGGGGGCTTGCGTGATGAAGCAGAAATTAGAGGGCATAGAAAAACCTATATTGGTGCAATGCCAGGTCGTTTAATCCAAAACTTAAAAAAGGCAGGAACCTCAAACCCCGTTTTTGTGTTGGATGAAATTGATAAATTAGGGCAGAGCCACCAAGGAGATCCGTCTTCCGCAATGTTAGAGGTTTTAGATCCTGAACAAAATGAGGCCTTTTATGACAATTATCTAGAAGTTGGGTACGATTTATCTAAAGTACTTTTTATAGCAACCGCTAATAATTTAGGCGAAATTCCATGGGCTTTGCGAGACAGAATGGAAATCATAAATGTTACTGGTTATACCATTGAAGAAAAAGTAGAAATTGCAAAAAGACACTTATTGCCAAAACAATTAAAAGAACATGGTTTAACAACTAAAGATCTAAAGTTGGGTAAAAAAGAAATAGAGCAAATTGTTGAGGGATATACCCGTGAATCTGGTGTTCGTAACTTAGAAAAGCAAGTTGCAAAAGTGGTGCGTTTTGCAGCGAAAAGTATTGCTTTAGAAGAGGAATATAAAATTACAATATCATCAGAAAAAGTAGAAGAGATTTTAGGAACACCAAGAAATAGAGATAAATTTGAAAATAATGATGTTGCTGGTGTTGTTACAGGTTTGGCTTGGACTAGAGTTGGCGGCGATATTTTATTTATAGAATCTATTTTATCTAAAGGAAAAGGAATCCTTTCAATTACAGGAAATTTAGGAACTGTCATGAAAGAATCTGCAACAATTGCTTTGCAATATATAAAATCGAATGCAGAAGAGTTTGGTATAAAACCAGAAGTTTTAGAAAAATACAATGTCCATATTCACGTTCCTGAAGGTGCAACACCAAAAGACGGACCAAGTGCAGGTATTACCATGTTAACCTCTTTGGTTTCCTCTTATACACAGCGTAAAATTAAAAATAGATTAGCTATGACCGGTGAAATTACCTTACGTGGAAAGGTCTTACCAGTTGGCGGAATTAAAGAAAAAATACTAGCGGCAAAAAGAGCAAATATTAAGGAAATTATTCTGTGTAAAGACAATGAAAAAGATATTTTAGAAATTAAAGAAAGTTATTTGAAAGGCTTAACTTTTCATTATGTTTCTGATATGAAAGAGGTCATAGAAATTGCGCTTACAAATCAAAAGGTAAAGAATGCTAAAAAATTAGTGTAAATTTATAAGCCTCCGTTGATGCTGAACTTGATTCAGAACTTCTGGAGGCTTTTTTTGTCTCAAAATATTTTATAGAGTAAGGTTTTTCTAAATATAAAACCGGACGAAGCTATTTTAACCTCCAATGAACCATTACCTTTTATAATATTCTTTAAATTTTATATTGAACTAAAATTACAATAGATCTAAAAATACTCAAAAAACATTTTAAGTATTCTCAAAATAATGTTATACTGGATTTTACATTGCTAATTTCTAAATTTATATCAGATAAGAGAGTAGTACAGTCTCTTTCTGGTGAATATGGTTTATAAAAAAATGAAGCTATCTAAAAAACTCTTTCGATTTTTCCCAATATACATCCATCTCTACCAAAGACATTTTAGAAAGATCTTTACCCTCTTTTTTAGCTTCTTTTTCTAAATACTGAAAACGATTGATGAATTTCTTGTTTGTTTTTTCTAAGGCATTTTCTGGGTTTACACCAATAAAACGAGCGTAGTTAATCATAGAAAACAAGACATCACCAAATTCTTTTTCGGTATTTTCTTTATGACCAGCTTTAATCTCTTCATTGAGTTCAGTAAGTTCTTCTTGTACCTTCTCCCAAACTTGTTCAGGTTTTTCCCAATCAAAACCAACGCCCGAAACTTTTTCTTGAATTCTACTCGCTTTTATAACTGCGGGTAAACTTTTAGGAACTCCCTCTAAAACAGACTCTTTTCCTTCCTGTAGTTTTAGTTGTTCCCAATTATGTTTTACATCTTCAACATTATCAACTTTTACATCCCCATAAATATGAGGATGTCTGCGAATCAATTTATCAGAAATAGCATTGGCAACATCACCAATATCAAACGCTTTTTTTTCACTGCCTATTTTGGCATAAAAAACGATGTGCAATAAAACATCACCTAACTCATTCTTAACTTCTGTTAAATCATTGTCTAGAATAGCATCTGCAAGTTCGTAGGTTTCTTCAATGGTTAAATGACGCAGACTCTCGAGGGTTTGTTTTTGATCCCAAGGACACTTTTCACGAAGTTCATCCATAATATCTAACAAACGATTAAAAGCTGAAAGTTGTTCTTTTCTTGAGTTCATTGTTTTTTGAAGTTTCAGATTAGTAAGGGTTTAGGTTTACCAAAATTTCATTTTTACCAACCGATAACTATCTACTCTTTTCCACTTTCTTCAGCAGCGCTTTCTTCTACTTCAGCAGGTTCTTTAATAGCAGCAAAATCCATTCCGGTAACTACTAAAAGATTAAACCACTGAATTACTTTTTTAATATTAGAAGTGTAGACTCTTTCATCGTCATAATTTGGTAAAACTTCTGTGAAAAATGAAGCTAATTTTTTACCACTTTCTTTATGAGAAACAGCCTCTTTGCCTTCAGTTTTTTTAAACATGGCTTTAAAAACTTTCAATAAGGGTACATCTTCTTCAAAGGTATAAATAGCAATATTTTCTAATAAACTAACATTTTGAGTTGTGTTAATTGCTACTCTTTTTTGATCTGCTAAAGATTCTACAATAATTGCATTTTTAGACTGTGAGATTACTTGAAATAAACCCGGTTTACCGGCAATTGAAATAACTTTACTAAATTCCATTTATATGTTTTTTACGTCTTAAAAGACTATTTACCTTTTTTTAAATTCGGAAAACGCATTCTGTAGTCTGCATTTATTTTTCCTTTTGAGATGTTTTCTAATTTTTTTTTAATCAATCTTTTTTTGAGAGACGAAAGCTTATCGGTAAATAAGATTCCTTCAATATGATCATATTCATGCTGAAAAACTCTTGCAGCTAAGCCTTCTAAAACCTCTGTGTGTGCGTTAAATTCTTCATCTTGATATTCAAAAGTAACTTTCGGCTGGCGAAACACATCTTGGCGAACATCAGGGATACTTAAGCAACCTTCGTTAAAAGCCCATTCTTCGCCTTCTTCTTCTATAATCTGTGCATTGATAAAAACTTTATTGAATGTTTTTAATGCTGCCCTATCTTCATCATCTAAATCTTCATCTTCTGCAAAAGGAGAAGCGTCAATAATAAATAAACGTATTGCTTTACCAATTTGCGGAGCCGCCAAACCAACACCAGAAGCATTGTACATGGTTTCTTTCATGTTGGTGATTAGTTCTTTTAATTTGGGGTAATCAACATTAATTTTCTTGCTTTCTTTTCTTAAAACAGGATCTCCATAAGCAACAATTGGTAAAATCATCTTCTTTTATTTATTGACTGCAAAAGTACAAAGTTTGTAACTTGAACAAAACTATTTACTGTATAAATACGATTGTAAAATGATCGTGGCGCTAATTTCATCAACCAAAGCTTTATTTCTGCGTTTATTTTTTTTCAACCCACCATCAATCATCGTTTGAAAAGCCATTTTAGAAGTAAAACGCTCATCTACGCGATGCATCGGAATTTGTGGTATTTCTTTTGATAGTTTTTTTAAAAAAGGGATGATTAACGCCTCACTTTCACTATCTGAATTATCCATTTGTTTTGGCTTTCCTACTAAAAAAAGTTCAACACGTTCTTTCGTAATATAGTTTTTTAAAAAAAGCATTAATTCATCAGTATTTACGGTTGTTAAGCCAGAAGCAATAATCTGCAATTGGTCTGTAACTGCAATTCCTGTTCTTTTTTTTCCAAAATCGATCGCTAAAATTCGTCCCAAGTTATATACTTTTTATGCAAAAATAAAGTTTAAAATGTTATTGAAAGTAATAATTAGAATAAAATCAATCCGTTTAAATAAATAGTAGTTCTGTATTTTAAACATAGATGGGTAATATGTTTAAAAAATGTATATTCGCTCTAGATTTTACAGATAAATTTATATTTGTTAAAAGTAAATTTTAAAATGAAAGATATCAGAGAAATTATAGAGTCAGCTTGGGAAAATCGTGATTTATTGAAAGAAGAAACTACGATAAATACCATTAGAAAAGTAGTTGATTTATTGGATAAAGGAGAATTAAGGGTTGCTGAACCCATAGACGGTGGATGGCAAGTAAATGAATGGGTGAAAAAAGCAGTTGTTCTATATTTTCCGATTCAAAAAATGGAAACTCTAGAAGCTGGTATTTTTGAATACCATGATAAAATTCCATTAAAAAGAAATTTTAAAGAAAGAGGAATTAGGGTAGTTCCAAATGCAGTGGCAAGACATGGAGCTTATATTGCTGCTGGAACTATATTAATGCCAAGTTATGTAAATATTGGTGCTTATGTAGATGAAGGAACTATGGTAGATACATGGGCTACAGTGGGTTCTTGCGCACAAATTGGTAAAAACGTTCATTTATCTGGTGGTGTAGGAATTGGCGGAGTTTTAGAGCCATTACAAGCGGCACCCGTAATTATAGAAGATGGAGCTTTTATTGGTTCTAGATGTATCGTGGTAGAAGGTGTTAGAGTAGAAAAAGAAGCCGTTTTAGGCGCAAATGTTGTGTTAACGATGAGCACGAAGATTATAGATGTTACAGGAGATGAACCTATTGAAATGAAAGGTAGAGTGCCAGCAAGATCTGTGGTGATTCCGGGAAGTTATACCAAGAAATTTGCAGCTGGCGAATACAATGTGCCTTGTGCATTGATCATCGGAAAAAGAAAAGAAAGTACCAATAAAAAAACTTCTTTAAATGACGCATTACGCGAGTATGACGTTGCCGTTTAAGAGTTAAAAATGTATGACAAAAATTACCGCAATTATACCAACGTTGAATGAAGAAGTTCATATTGCAGCAGCAATTGAGTCTGTAAGCTTTGCGGATGAAATAATTGTAATAGATTCCTTTAGTAAAGATAAAACTTTAGAAATAGCAGAGAAATGCAATGTAAAAATCATCAAACGGAAGTTTGATGATTTTTCTGCACAGAAAAATTTTGCTATTAACCAAGCAAAATATCCTTGGATTTATATTTTAGATGCTGATGAAAGAGTAACTCATGAGGTTGAAAAAGAAATTTTACAAGCAGTAAAACATCCAAAAGAATATGTTGGGTTTTATGTGAGAAGATCTTTTTATTTTTGCGGAAAACGAGTTTACTATAGTGGCTTTCAGAGAGATAAAGTAATTCGTTTGTTTTTGAAAGACCATTGTAAGTATACTGGTCTTGTGCATGAAAAAATTATGACAAAAGGAAGAATAGGTTTTTTTAAAAATAAAATTGACCACTTTTCTTACAGAAATTATGATCATTATATTTCTAAAATGAATCATTATGGAGCTATAAGAGCCAAAGAATTACACAGTAATGGAAAAAAGGTGAATTTGTTCCATGTCCTCATAAAGCCGCCTGTTAGATTTTGTATTCATTTCTTTATACGATTAGGTTTTTTAGATGGTTTTACAGGTTTTTTAATAGCCAAAACGCAAGCTTATGGCGTGCTTACAAGATATATAAAATTATGGTTGTTGAATAATGGAATTAAAGAATGATTATCGACAAACTAAATATTGATATTTCAATTATAATTGTAAATTATAAAAGCTGGAAACATCTTGAAAATTGTTTAGAGTCCATAGATAAAATACTTTCTAAAAACTTCTCTTTCGAAGTGGTCGTTGTTGATAATTGCTCATCTGACAATATGTTTAAAGTTTTTAAAAAGAAATTTTTACAGTTTAATTTTTTCGAAAATACAGGAAATAATGGTTTTGCAAATGGTTGTAATTTAGGAGCAAAAAAGGCAAAAGGGAATTACTTCCTTTTTTTAAATCCAGACACAATTATTTCTGAAGAACCCCTCTTAAAAATGTATTCTTTTTTAAAAGAAAATAAGAGGATAGGTGTTGTTTCTTGTAATCAATTAAATACAAATGGTTATTATGAGAAAAATGTTCGTTTTTTTCCTAGTTTTAGTACTCTTTTTGGGGTTTTTAGAGCCATCAATAAAAAGAAACTAAACTCAAAATTTTCTCTAAAAAATAATGTTCTTTACCCAGACTGGGTTTCAGGGGCAGTACTTCTTATCAATAAAATTTGGTTTGATAAAATCGGTGGTTGGGATGAAGATTTTTGGATGTATTACGAAGACGTAAACTTATCAAAAAAGGTTTCTAATTTAGGCGGCAGAGTAGCTGTATTAACGGATACGGAAATTATTCATAATCACGGAGGATCATCAAGAATTAATATCAAAACCGCTTCCATAACAAAAACAGAAGTTCTAATTTCTAAACATGTTTATATTCGCCATAACTATACCGGAATAAAACATTTTATTTTACAGTTTTTAGTGGTTATTCATAATTTAATTGAAAAATTTTTAGTTGCGGTAATAGGGGTTCTTTTCTTCTTTATTCCAAAATTAAGATTAAATGTATATTTGTATTTTAACATGATAAAATATTATGCTAGTTCATTGTTAGATGGAACTTGGTTAAGTTATCGTTCATTAAATCATCCAAATAAAAATTAGCGCTACATGAGTATTAAAAATAAATCGTATTACGGTCATACAAGACCAGAGATGTCGCAGTTTATTCCAAAAGGTGCACAAAGAATTTTAAAAATTGGTTGCGGACAAGCTAATTTTTCTTCTCAATTAGTTAAAGATGGCGCAGAAATTTGGGGAGTAGAAACAAATACAAAAGCTGCCAGTGCCGCTTCTGCAGGAATTTTTAAGGTTTTAAACGGTTGTTTAGATGACAAAATTAAGGATGTTTCAGATGGTTATTTTGATGTAATTATTATGAATGATGTTTTAGAGTATTTGTTCTATCCTTGGGGAGATTTAAAAAAGTTAAAACCGAAACTATCTGAAAATAGAGTTACGCTCTCTTCAATTCCAAAAGTTCGGTATTTAAAAAATATATTTAAATTAATTTTTAATAAAGATTGGAAATATACGGAGTCTGGTATTTTGAATACTACACATTTTCGATTTTTCATCTAGAAAAGTATTTTTAGAATGCATAAAGATTGTGGGCTTTCTATCGAGAAAATTAAAGGTGTGAATAGGACGAAATCTTTTGTATATTTTCCTTTTGCTTTAATTTTTAATGTTCTAACCTTATTTTCTCAAACCGATATGTTATTTATGCAATATGCCTCTGTGGCAAAAAAAATTAGTGAAGATTAAAGTTTTTTTTTGGATCATAAATGTGCCTATTTTTTTTCAGTGTTTTTTTAAATCTAAAATAGGTAGTTTATAAGTATTTGGTTTTCCAGGTCTTTTTTCAGAAAGAACTTTGGTAAAAGATATTGGTTTATGTTCCAATAATCAAAAACTTATTTGGCTTTAAAAGACATTATTCTAGTAGTGAAGAAAAGAAAAGAAAAGTATAACCTTACATACTCTTTGGATGCTTAAAATAATTGATGTTTTTTTAATCGCTAAAATTTATTTGCGGTTTTTTAATAATGTATATTAAATTTGCGGTTGTTAATTTAAAAATAAACTGAATGTATAATAATGAAAATTTCCCTGTTGATGCTGTTATTACTTGGGTAGATAGTACAGATGTTGTTTGGCAAAATAACATCAATAAATATTTAGAAAATAAAATTGATTGGAATAATAACAAAACAATCAATGCATATCATTCAATAAATGAAGTTGAAATTACAATTATATCCATCATTAAAAATGCGAAGTTTGTAAAAAATATTTATGTAGTTACAGATAATCAACAGCCAAGAGATTTTGATAGGCTTCAAGTTTTAGCTAAACAATCAAAAGTGAATTTGGTCGTTATCGATCATACAATTATTTTTAAAGGGTATGAGCATTATTTACCTACGTTTAATTCTCTTACCATTGAAACAATGATTTTTAGGATTCCAAATTTAAATGAACATTTTTTGTTTTTTAATGATGACTTTTTTTTAATGAAGGAAACAAAAATTGAAGATTTCTTTATTGGAAATGCAACTGTGATAAGAGGGAAATGGGATTCTTATTATGAAGATAAACCGATTAGAAAACTAGCTTTAAAACTAAAATCTATCTTTAAGAAAGCAGACCCTAATAAAGGTGGTTATAAATTATATCAACAAAATACGGCTAAATTATTAGGACTTAAAAAGTATTTAAGAATAGATCACACACCAGTTTCTATTAAAAAGTCGACGATTGAAGAGTATTTTAAATTAAATCCTAAATCTTTAGAACATAATCTAAAATATAAATTTAGACACAAAACACAGTTTCTTATCATGTCGTTATCTAATCATTTAGAGATTAAAAACAATACTTTTATTTTAGAGAACAATTTTAATTTAAGTTATTATCAATCTTACAATTATTTAAAGGTCATTTTTAAATTATTTTTGTATGATAAGGATAAAACTAAAAAATTCATGTGTTTTCAGATGTTAGTTTTAGCAAATAAGAAATCATTATCCTATATTCTAAATTGGATAGATAAAAAGTTGGATACAAATTTTAGTGAAACCATGAATTAATTATAGCTATCGTTTAAGCTAACTGTAATATTAAAAGTTGTTTTTTAATGAGCTATTTTTTATGATGAATTTACATCAAAAAAGAGAGTGAATGAAAGGCTAATAAAATGTATGGTGGTATAATTCTGTTATAAAAAGGTTACTATTATTTAAATGCTGAAACAGGTTTGGGTATTTTTTTATTATTAAAGTATAAGTATTTTGTAGCATGATAATAGGCCGATAAAAGGCTGTCCATTTGTTTTGTAATATTGGGTTTATCGAGCTTAATGTCTTTCAGGATATTTGTCTGTAAACTGTACAAACTTGCTTTTTTAGAGATGTTTGTTTTTTCGTAATAAAAACTATCTTTTAACACTCCAACAGCTTTTTCTCCTTTTTTTGTTATGTATAAAAAAGCAGTAGTGTTTATTGTTGTACTATCTAATAAATCTCTTCCTAGAGTGTAATTTGTATACTCTATTTTAGCCAAACTTGTAGCTGTTGGAAAAATATCTACTAATTTTGCGTATTTATCTAGCTCTTGTGGTTTTATATATTTTGGAGCATGAATAAAAAAAGGAACATGATGTCGTTGTATTCCTAAATCATCTTCATTGTTTTTTAAGAAATTCAGTTTTTTCATTCCTCCTCTATGATCGCCAAAAAACACAAAAATAGAATTATCATAATAACCAGATTCTTTCGCTCTTTCTAAAAAACGAGCAACATTAAAGTCTAAATACCGAATTCCGTTTAATTGACCTAAAGATCTAAAACCTCCTTTTAGCAGGATTTCTTCAGTAATCTCATTTTCTAAAATAGGTGTAAAACTTTCTTTTTTATCAGGTACTGTATAAGGCATATGATTGGTTGCTGTTTGAATGTAAGCAACAAAGGGTTTTCCTTTTTTATGTAATTCTATTAATTTTTTATCGGATTCTTTAAATAAATCGTAGTCATCAATTCCCCAAACATCAGCTCTGTTTTCTTCTTCAAAACTTCCCTCTTCATAGATTTTTAAGCCCTTTATATTTGATTGAAAAACCCCTCTTATATTTGCCCAATTGGCAGACCCGCCTAAAAAATAAAGCTTTTCATATCCTTTAAATTGATCAAAAATAATACGTTGATCAATAATCATAGGATTTCTTGAAGCTGTTTTTATGTCTTCAATATCTGGTAAGCCAGTAATACTAGCAAAAACGCTACCTGCGGTTCCTGCCTTATGAACATAAAATTTAGAAAAACTTAAACTTTCTTTAATGATTGAATCCATTTTTGGAGAACTATTTAATGGATTTCCGTAGAAACTCATCGTCGCTGTTCCTGTAGATTCTAACATTACAAAAACAATATTGGGCTTCTTTTTATAAGGAGTATTAAAAGTTACTTTTTTCTCAAAATTAACGGTGTCTTTTGGTAAGTTTAGATGTTTTGCAATTACTGGATAATAGGTTTTAAATTTTTCAAGATCTACACCTTCACTTCTAAAAGCAAAACTATCAAAGAAATATAAAACAGGGTTTAAAGCAAATTGATTTATAGAATTATTTTTAGAGAAAAAAGCTTCACTCCAGCGCAAAGGATAGTGCGTTGTGCTGTTATAAACGCCAAATGAGAATAAAAGTATAATTGAAATAATGAATACAGCTTTAATTTTTTTAGTTATTTTCTGATGTGTTTTAGAAAAAAAGTTAAACACAAAACCAGCAAACTTATAGATGATTAAACACAAAATGACCAATGCGATAAGACCTTTGTAAACTGGGTAACTTTCAATTAAAACCTGCGTTGATATCTTTAAATCACCTAAAAAGCGGAGTGAAGAAGCATCTAAACGGATGCCCAAATATTCATAATATCCAAAATCGAAAAGATAGAATAGTGTTAAAGTTAAGTAGGAAATAACAAGGTAAATAGTGGCTATTCTTTTATAAATTACACTTTCAAAAAAATGATAATTTGTAATTAAAACGAATATAGTCAGAGGGAAAAAAGTAAGAATGGCTAATTTTAAATCAAAACGAATACCTAATAAAATAGCTTTTTGTATTTCTTGAGAAGAACTATTGTCTAACTGTGTAAAAAACAGATAGAAGATTATTCGAAAAAAAGCGGTAAAAATAAATATAAAAAAAACATTTGTAAAGATGTATTTTATATAATTAGGTATTTTTTGAAACATATTTTTTATATAGCATACAAAGGTACTATTTTTAGAATTATTTGGAATCTAAAACTTTACCAAAAGTGCCGAAATTAGTACGATTGGGTTTTTATTTTTTTTAAATTAACTTACTGTAAACAGGCGTCAGTCGATTTTTAAATCCCTGTGTATGAAGATCATTTTTTAGAAATTATAATTGAATCCAATGAGCACAAACGACTTCATTCTTTCCATTCATAAACCATTTTTTTGGAGTTATCACAGTTTTGTTTTGATGTTGATTTAACCACGCTCCCCACCAAGAAAAACTACAATTTGCGGTAATATTGTGTTTGCATAAACTAATTAGATGTAAATCTTCATGAGGTATTACGGTATGCTCTATATACGTCGAGTTGCTCAATTTAAGATTCTTTTTCGTCCAAGAAATATCATCCGAAAAAATAAAGAAATGACTCTCACTAAATTTATCTAGAATCAACTTTATAGCTTCGTTGTAATACCTTAAATCATAAGTTGCACGAGCGCCTTTTACTTTTTCATCAGTACTAAAATCTCTTTTGCGTATGTGCACGGAACAGGCGTTTTTTTGAATCGTAATTTCTTTCAAATAATTAATTGTTGAGTTTGACAGCTCTTTTTTAACAACAAATTGTTTTAGTAAAATAGCTCTATTATTCGCAAAGTATTTTTCTGTTTGAAAAGATCCCTGGATATATGCTCTTTTGTGTATTTCTAAAAATTTTTTATCGAATAGTAAGCTCTTTTCTTTTAAGGATTTTCTGAACCCTAACCTATTTAAAAAGTTGGAAAGCGGCATCGAGTTCTCTAAATCAATTTTAAATTGATTTAATTGAAAGCTTCTATGTAATTTGCGGTTTTTTAATTTTGTAATATCGATTTTAACCTGATATCCTTTCTGTTGCAAAGTTTTTGCATAAGCGTATTGAAACATTTGATTTCCAAGTCCGCCAATAATTCTTACAATAATCATAAAAAAGTTATTATTAAAAAAGATATCTCATGTAATCAAGCGAAAGTACAAATCTAATTGCAACTTTCTTTTATCAATTGCTGTTTAAAAGAATAGAAAACAATAAATTTGCCTTTTTTATCAAAAGCATGGAATATAAAGAAGCAATTTCTTCAGAAATTTTTACAATAATATCAAAGGCATCAGAACAATTACAAATAAAAAGTTATGTGATTGGTGGTTTTGTGCGCGATTTTATTTTAAAAAGAGGCACTGCAAAAGATATAGATGTAGTTGCTGTTGGCAGTGGAATTAAATTAGCTTTAAAAGTGTCTGAACTATTGCCAAATAAACCAAAAGTTCAAGTTTTTAAAACATACGGAACCGCAATGTTGCGTTATAGAGACATTGAAATAGAGTTTGTTGGGGCTAGAAAAGAGTCTTATTCAAAAGAAAGTAGAAATCCTGAAGTGACCGAAGGAACTTTAAAGGATGATCAAAATAGAAGAGATTTTACGATTAATGCAATGGCGTTAAGTTTAAATGGAAATAATTTTGGCGAATTATTAGATCCTTTTAACGGAATTGAAGATTTACAAAATAAGACCATAAAGACACCTTTAAACCCAGATATTACCTATTCTGATGATCCTTTAAGAATGATGCGCGCTATCCGTTTTGCATCACAATTAAATTTTGAAATTGAAGAAAATTCGCTTTTAGCAATTTTTAGTAGTTCAGAGAGACTTCAAATAATTACCAGAGAAAGAGTCGTTAATGAGCTCAATAAAATTTTATCTTCAACTAAACCTTCAACAGGGTTTTTATTATTAGAGCAAACAGGATTATTACAACAGATTCTTCCCGAATTGATTGCGCTAAAAGGAGTAGAGGAGGTTGAAGGGCAGAAACATAAAGATAATTTTTATCACACATTAGAAGTGGTAGATAATATTGCTCAAAATACCGATGATGTTTGGTTACGATGGGCCGCTTTATTGCATGATATCGGAAAGGCGCCAACAAAGAAATTTAGTAAAAAAGTAGGTTGGACGTTTCATGGACATGAATTTGTGGGCTCTAAAATGGTCTATAAATTATTTAAAAGATTAAAAATGCCACTGAACAATAAAATGAAATTTGTTCAAAAAATGGTATTGTTAAGTTCCCGGCCAATTGTGTTGGCGTCAGAAGTTACAGACGCTGCTATACGACGTTTGGTTTTTGATACAGGTGATGATATTAACTCTTTAATGACTTTGTGTGAAGCAGATATAACGACTAAAAACCCAAAGAAATTTAAACGATATCATGAAAATTTTGATGTAGTTCGTTCTAAGATTAAGGAAGTTGAAGAGCGTGATAAAGTCAGAAATTTTCAACCACCAATTACGGGTGAAGAGATTATGAAAGTTTTTAATTTGAAACCTTGTCGAGAAATTGGTCAAATAAAAGAAGCGATAAAAGAAGCGATTTTAGATGGCGAAATTCCGAATGAACACGACGCTTCTTATAATTTTATGATTAAAAAAGGTTTGAGTTTAGGTTTAAAACAAGATTAATTATACTCATTTTTTAATGATTTTTATTTTTCTTAAATCATATTTTCATAAGGTTTACTGCATGAAATTCATGAATTAAAGTTTATTTATGACATTATTTCAATAAAAATGTTAATTTTTTGAATTCTCTATTGTATCTTTAAATGTCATAATAGTAATCAATTTAAGAAATGAAAATCAGAAAAGTGCTTGTAGCCAACAGAGGTGAAATCGCAATTAGAATATTTAGAGCTTGTGCAGAAATAAATATAAAAACAGTAGGGATTTATACTTTTGAAGACCGTTATTCTTTGCACAGATATAAAGCTGATGAATCTTATCAGATTGGTGCAGACAATCAACCTTTAAAACCTTATTTAAATATTGACGCAATTATTAAAGTAGCTTTAGAGAATGATGTGGATGCCATTCATCCTGGTTATGGTTTTCTTTCTGAAAATGCTGATTTTGCTCAAAAATGTGAAGATAATAAACTCATTTTTGTAGGCCCCAAAGTGTCTGTTTTAAAATCTCTAGGTGATAAAATTACTGCAAAAAAAGTAGCGATTGCCAACGATATTCCTATTATTGAGAGTAACAAAAACCCTTTAGAAAGTATTGAAATTGCTTTGATAGAGGCCGAAAATATTGGGTATCCCTTGATGCTAAAAGCGGCTTCTGGTGGCGGTGGACGTGGAATGCGTGTGATTAGAAAAGAAGAAGAATTAAAAAAATCTTTTAACGAAAGTAAAAGAGAAGCTTTAAACGCTTTTGGAGATGACACTGTTTTTTTAGAGAAGTTTGTAGAAAATCCCAAACATATAGAAATACAAATTGCTGCCGATAATTATGGGAATACTGTTCATTTATATGAGCGAGATTGTTCTGTGCAAAGGCGCTACCAAAAAGTAATTGAATTTGCGCCTTCTTTTGGTTTAAAAGACGAAATTAAAAGGGATTTATATAAATATGCTATCAAAATATGTAAGGCTGTAAATTATAATAATATTGGTACTGTAGAGTTTTTAGTAGATGATGATGGATCTATTTATTTTATCGAAGTAAATCCAAGAATTCAAGTTGAACATACGGTAACAGAGGTTGTTACAAATATAGATTTAGTAAAAACACAATTATTTGTAGCAGGTGGTTATCAATTAGATAGTCAACAAATAAAAATATCAAATCAAGAAGCAATTAAAATTACAGGCTTTGCTTTACAGTGCAGAATAACTACAGAAGATCCACAAAACGATTTTAAACCAGATTTTGGGACTATTTCTACCTATAGAAGTGCCTCGGGTTTCGGAATTCGATTAGATGCCGGCAGTGTATATCAAGGAGTAACTATTTCACCTTTTTTTGATTCTATGTTGGTTAAAGTTACTGCAAATAGTAGAACGTTAGATGGCGCTATAAGAAAGGTTAGAAGAGCTTTAAGTGAATTTAGAATTCGTGGTGTAAAAACAAATATGTCTTTTTTAGACAATATTTTACAACATGAAACTTTTAGAAAAGGAGAAATTACAGTCAATTTTATTAATTCAACTCCAGAATTATTTAATTTTAAAGCACCAAGAAATAGAGCGAATAAAATAGTTTCTTATTTAGGAGATATTACGATTAATGGAAATGCTGATGTAAAGAAAGTTGATAAATCAAAAGTTTTTGTAAAACCAAAAGTTCCTGTTTTTGATGTGAATGCCGCGTACCCAAAGGGAACAAAAGATTTATTGACAGCATTAGGACCAGAAAAATTTTCTATTTGGTTAAAAAATGAAAAGAAAGTTCATTTTACTGACACTACAATGCGCGATGCACATCAAAGTTTATTGGCCACTAGAATGAGAACTTTTGATATGTTAAAAGTAGCGGAGGGCTATGCGAAGCAGCATCCAGAAATCTTTAGCATGGAAGTTTGGGGAGGTGCAACTTTTGATGTTTGCTTGCGATTTTTGCAAGAAAACCCTTGGGAACGCTTACAATTATTAAGAGCAAAAATGCCAAACGTTTTGTTGCAAATGTTAATTAGAGGTTCTAACGGCGTTGGTTATGCGGCATATGCAGATAATTTAATAGGGAAATTTGTTGAAGAATCTTGGGAAAACGGTGTCGATGTTTTTAGAGTCTTTGATTCCTTAAATTGGATGCAATCTATAGCGCCTTGTATCGAACATGTCAGAACTAAAACCAAAGGTTTGGCAGAAGGGTCTATTTGTTATACTGGCGATATTTTAGATGTTAAAAACACTAAATACAATTTAAAGTATTATATCAATTTAGCAAAAGAAATTGAAAATTCTGGCGCACATATTTTAGGAATTAAGGATATGGCAGGTTTACTAAAACCCTATGCGGCTTCAGAATTAATTATGGCTTTAAAATCAGAAGTAAATATTCCTTTGCATTTGCATACGCATGACACCTCCTCAATTCAGTCCGCAACATATTTAAAAGCAATTGAAGCTGGAGTGGATGTGGTGGATGTCGCTTTAAGCGGGCTTTCTGGATTAACTTCGCAACCGAACTTTAATTCTATTGTAGAAATGATGAAGTTTCATGAGAGAGAAAACCCAATAAACACAAGCTCTTTGAATGAGTATTCTAATTATTGGGAAGCCGTAAGAGAATATTATTATCCTTTTGAATCAGGTTTAAAAGCTGGTTCTAGTGAAGTGTATCAGCATGAGATTCCGGGAGGACAATATTCTAATCTAAAGCCACAAGCGCAATCTTTAGGTCTAGAAGATCGTTTTCATGAAATCACTAAAATGTATGGAGAGGTAAATACGCTTTTCGGGAATATTGTAAAAGTAACACCCAGTTCTAAGGTAGTTGGCGATATGGCACAATATTTAGTGAGTAATAATTTAACGATTTTGGATGTTTTAGAAAAAGGAGAAACCATTTCTTTTCCGCAATCTGTGGTTAGTTTTTTTAAGGGTGATTTGGGGCAACCTGTAGGCGGATTTCCAGAGAAGTTGCAAAAGCTAATTTTAAAAAATCAGCAACCTTTTACAGAGAGACCAAATGCGCATATTCTGCCAGTTGATTTCGAAAAAGAATATACAGAGTTTAGAAGCATTTTTGAAAACGATCTAGGCAGATATATTGACTTTACTGATTTCCTTTCTTATAAATTGTATCCAAAAGTATTTACGGATGCGTACAATAATCACTTGAAATATGATAATTTAACCAATCTTCCAACCAAAAATTTCTTTTATGGGATGGAGAGAGGTGAGGAAATTACAGTAGAATTAGATAAAGGAAAAACCTTGTTAATTTCATTAGATTCTATTGGACAGCCAAACATTGAAGGAATGGTTACTGTTTATTTTAGGGTAAATGGACAAGGAAGAACTGTGCAGATTAAAGATCAGTCTATACATGTTGAAACCATTTCAAATATAAAAGCAGACAAGAATGATGTTAGCCAAATAAGTGCGCCTTTACAAGGAATGTTGTCAACTATTTTGGTTCATGATGGGGATGAAGTTGTTAAGAATCAACCTTTATTTATTATTGAAGCGATGAAAATGGAAACAACAATTACTGCAATAGAAGACGCTATTATTAAAAAGATAATTTTAAAAGAAGGCTCAATGGTACATTCTGATGATTTGGTGATTGAACTTGCGTAAAATTAAGATAAAGATTGCATCGAAACCAACTTAAAATATTCACCTTTTTTAGCGAGTAATTCTTCGTGTTTTCCTTGTTCTACAATTTTTCCTTTTTTCATAACAACAATGGTGTCCGCTTTTTGAATAGTAGATAACCTATGTGCAATTACGAATGAAGTTCTGTTTTGCATCATTTTTTCTAATGCAATTTGCACCAATTGCTCTGATTCTGAATCTAAAGCAGAAGTGGCTTCATCTAACACCATAATGGGTGGATTCTTAAGTACTGCTCTTGCAATCGATAAACGTTGCTTTTGACCGCCAGAAAGTGTGTTCCCACTATCACCAATATTAGTTTGGTATTTCTCTGGTAAATTCTGAATAAATTCATCAGCATTCGCAATGTCAGCCGCTTCTAAAATAGCTTCATCGGTAGCATGTTGGGTTCCTAATTTAATGTTATTTGCAATGGTGTCATTAAATAGAATAGAATCTTGAGAAACAATACCCATTAAATCTCGGAGAGACTTTTTTGTAACATCTTTAATATTTGTACCATCAATTAGAATACTACCTTTATTAACATCATAAAAACGAGTAATAAGGTTTGCTAAAGTAGATTTTCCACTGCCAGATTGTCCTACTAAAGCAACCGTTTCTCCTATATTAATTGTTAAAGAAAAATCTTTTAAAACATACGCATCTTTGTATTTGAAAGAAATGTCTTTAAATTCAATTTGAGAATTGAAACCTTGTTTTATAATTGCATTTGGTTTTTCTGTAATACTATTTTCGGTATTTAAAACTTCCATAATTCTTTCTGCGGAAGCCTCTCCTCTTTGAATATTGTAATACGCCGTTGTAATTGCTTTAATCGGGTTTAAAACAGTGTAAAACAAGACAATATACCCGAAAAATTCCTCTGCTTTTAAAGGACTATTATTTTCTAAAACTAATTTTCCACCATAATATAAAATTGCAATAATGGTTGCAGAACCTAAAAATTCACTCATTGGTGATGCCAAATTTTTACGGTGTAAAACGCTGGTCATTAAATTTCTAAATTTTGTGGTAGATATATTGAATTTATCTTCAATTACTTTTTCTGCATTGAAACCTTTAATAATTCTTAAACCCGTTAAAGTTTCTTCAATAAATGATAGAAAATTACCTGTTTCTTTTTGTGCTTTTTGAGATTTCGCCTTTAACTTTTTACTTATTGACGAAATTATAAACCCAGAAACTGGCAATAAAACAAAAACAAACAGCGTTAATTCTATACTAATAACAAGCATCATTGTTAGAGAAATAACTACGGTTAATGGTTCTCTAACAATCGCTTCTAAAGACGTTAAAAAAGAAACTTCAACCTCTTGCACATCTACTGTCATTCTTGCAATGGTATCTCCTTTTCTTTTTTCAGAGAAATAGGCAATCGGTAATTCTATGATTTTACGATATAGTTTATCTCGTAAATCTTTTACGATTCCGTTTCTTAAATACGCCAAAACATAAGAGGCTAAATAGCGAAATAAGTTTTTAAATAAGAAAAGGCCGAATGTTAGTAAACAGATAAAGAGTAAAACATCTATAGCGCCTTCATTTTCTATTTTTTGAGAAATAAAATAATAAAACTTATCTTTTGCATAACGACCAATACTTTTAAATCCGTCGTATATAGGAGCTTTTACAATACTATTATCTGTGCCAAATAAAATTCCTAAAACGGGTATAAAAGCTAAAACGGATAGGACATTAAAAATTGCATACAGAATATTAAATACAATATTTAGCGTTGTATATTTTCTGTATTTTTTCTCATATTTTAAAATGTCTTTGAAATACCCCATTAATTCAATTTCATTTCCTTTATAATACGCTGAATTTTAGCATCTAATTCTGCTTCTACTTTTTCAGCATTGTCTTTTGAATCTAAAGAAGAATTTACACTAAAATAAAATTTAATTTTTGGCTCTGTTCCACTAGGTCTAGCCGCAATTCTGGTTCCGGATAAAGTTTGATAAATCAATACATTAGATTTAGGTAAATCAATAGTGCTGACTTCTCCAGTGATTAAATTCTTCTTAGTTGCTGCATCATAGTCACAAAGTGTTTCAATTTTTTCGCCATCAATTTCTAAAATAGGATTGTTACGCATATCGCTTAACATTTGCTGAATTTCTGCGGCACCTCCCATTCCTTTTTTAGTGATAGAGATTAAATGCTCTTTGTAAAATTTATTTTTGACATAAATGTTTAATAATTCATGGTAAAATGAACTGCCATTTTGTTTCGCTAAAGCAGCTACTTCGCATGCTAACAAAGTTGCAGTAACCGCATCTTTATCACGAACAAATTCGCCAACCATGTAGCCAAAGCTTTCCTCACCACCGCCAATAAAATCTAGTTCTGGGAAGTCTCTAACCATTTTTGCGATCCATTTAAAACCTGTTAAGCTAACTTTGGTTTCAATATTATAAGTTGTAGCCACTGCATTGACCAATTCTGTAGAAACTATCGTAGAGCCCACAAATTGTTTTCCATTCATTTTATTTTCGTCTTTCCATTTTTTTAATAGAAATTCAGTCATCACAACCATGGTTTGGTTACCATTCATTAATTTCATGTTTCCGTCAACATCTCTAACAGCAACGCCCAATCTATCACAATCAGGATCCGTACCAATCACAATATCAGCGCCAATTTTGTTTGCTAAATTAGTTGCCATTTTTAAGGCTTCTGGTTCTTCTGGGTTTGGTGATTTTACCGTAGGGAAATCTCCATCGGGTTTTCTTTGTTCTTCAACAATATGCACATCCGTATACCCAGCTTTTGCCAAAGCATCTGGCACAGAAACAATAGAGGTACCATGTAAAGAAGTAAAAACAATTTTTAAATTTTTACGATCAATAGTTTCAGACAAACAACCATTTAGCACGGAAGCTTTAATAAAAGCATCATCAACGTCTTTACCAATTGTTTCGATTAAATCTTCGTTTGCATCGAACTTAATTTTAGAAAAATCTAAAGCGTTTACATTACCAATAATTCCTGCATCATGAGGAGGTACTATTTGACCACCATCCGCCCAGTATACCTTGTAGCCGTTATATTCTGGGGGATTGTGAGAAGCAGTTAATACAATACCAGCATCACAGTCTAAATGACGCACAGCAAAAGATAATTCTGGAGTTGCGCGTAAGTCTTCAAATAAGAAAACTTTAATATTATTGGCAGAGAAGATATCTGCTACTACCTTTGCAAATTTTTTGCTATTGTGTCTACAATCAAAAGCAATGACAACACTTAATTGTTCTTTTTTTACGTTTTCTATCAGATAATTAGACAAACCTTGCGTTGCTCTTCCTAGCGTATATTTGTTAATTCTGTTAGTTCCTGCACCCATAACACCTCTCATTCCTCCAGTTCCAAATTCCATGTCTTTATAGAATCTGTCTGCTAAATCATCAGGATTATTAGTAAGTAGGTTTTGAATTTCTGTTTGAGTTTCAGAGTCAAAAGTAGGAGATAGCCATTGTTTTGCTTTGCCTAAAATATCATTCATATTTTTGTTGATTTGTGAATAAAATTACAAATATAAAGTTTAAAAATTTATATTTTCTTTTATTTTGTAGTGCTTTTCCGTACTTTTATTTTTAATTATGAGTTCTCCTATAAAACCGGCTAAAAAAAGTAAAGTTCCTAAAATAATTGAGGTTAAAGCGATGAAAAACCAAGGATTATCAGTCACTAAAATTGTTTTAATACCAGTATAAACTTTATATAGTTTGTTGGCACCAATGTAAAAAGCAGTTAAAATTCCGAATAAAAACATACATGTGCCCCAAAGACCAAAAAAGTGCATGGGTCTTTTGCCAAATTTGGATAAAAATGAGATGGTAATTAAATCTAGAAAACCATTCACGAAACGTTCCATTCCAAACTTTGTTTCTCCATATTTCCGAGCTTGATGTTGTACCACTTTTTCTCCGATTTTTATAAAACCCTCATTTTTGGCAAGAACAGGAATATAACGATGCATTTCTCCTCTAACTTTAACGGCTTTAATGACTTCGCTTTTGTAGGCTTTTAAACCACAATTAAAATCGTGTAATTTTAGTCCTGAAGTTTTTCTGGCAGCTGCATTAAATAATTTTGATGGAATATTTTTGGTGATCAAATTATCATATCGTTTCTTTTTCCATCCAGAAATTAAATCGAAATCTTCATCAATAATTAAATTGTATAAATCAGGTATTTCTTCAGGATTGTCTTGTAAATCTGCATCCATCGTAATAACGACAGTACCTTTTGCTAATTCAAACCCAGCATCTAATGCTTGTGATTTACCATAGTTTTTTTGAAAACGAATGCCTTTAACAGCGTTGTTTTTAGCCGATAGTTTTTCGATAACTTGCCATGAAGTATCTGTACTGCCATCATCAATAAAAATAATTTCATATAAATAACGATTGGATTGCATAACTTTTGCAATCCAATCGTGTAATTCTTGTAAAGATTCTTCTTCGTTCAAAAGTGGTATTACTACCGAAATATCCATAGTATAAATTCAAAATTTATAATTCAATAATCAAAGTTACTATTTTTACCATACTTTGAACGGTAAACTTGAAATTTTAGTAAGTTTCTTCATCGGTTTTTTTCATTACAGCAGCTCCGATAAGAGAAGTAATTCCTCCTAAAAATAAATTCCATATTAAAATACCGCCAAATAGACTTAAGTAAAAATTGTCTTCAGAGTTTTTAGTAGCCTCTTCTATTTGACCTTCAGTAAAGCCAAAAGAATCTGCAAACATTACTTTTTGCGCTTCTATGGTATTGGCCATAAAATCTGGCTCAATAAAGCTCGAAAGTAGAAAATAATAGGCAATAATTATTAAAGTACCAATCATTGTTAAACCGATTCCTACTTTAACGCCTTGTCCAAAAGTCAATAAATCTCCGTTTGTAGATTTAAATTTTTTAATCCCTAAAATAACCAAAACAATTACGAATACAATTCCTAATAAGCCTGAATAGAATTCTGTAACATATAAATTGCCCGTAGCATATTTAATAAGCCCAGTTAAAACTGTTATTAGACCTAAGTATAATCCATAATTTAGAATAATATTCTTACTGTTTGCTTGGTTTTCCATTGTTTTAAATTTTAGTTAGTACTACAAATATATTAATTTCATTTTAATTGCGCTTTTAATTGTCTTTTAATGCTATTAAAACATCTTATTAGTATTCAACATGTTAAAAATGTTACATAAATTTTAATATTTTTTTAATTGATAAAATAAAAATAGATTGTAGCTTTGCATCGGCAAGTCCTACACAACTAGCTCCCTTTGAATCCTCCAGGGCGGGAACGCAGCAAAGGTATTAGGTTGTAGCGGTGTGATGTAGGTAGCTTGCCATTTTTTTCTTATACTGATTCAGTATCCTCTCACAATTATTCAAGACTCAATTTAATTTCCTTTAGCATCTTCTAAAGTTTGTTCTAATTTACCTATTTACTTTTCCATTTTTTAGATTTCTAAATTTACTTTTAAGATATTTGTAACTATTTAAAGTTTGATTACAGAAAAATTAAACTTTAAACGTATAAATACGAATGATATATGTCTAAAGTTATACTAGTTACAGGTGCTTCTTCTGGAATAGGAAAGTCAATTGCAACCTTTTTACAGGCAAAAGGGTACACGGTGTTCGGAACAAGTCGAAATCCTAAAAAGTTAGAAAAATTTTCTTTTGAAATTATTGCATTGAATGTTTTAAAAACGGAAACAATTGAGCAGGCTGCTGCTTACATTATTCAAAAAGAAGGCAAATTAGATGTTTTAATCAATAACGCAGGGATGGGAATTACTGGCCCAATTGAAGATACACCAACGGATGAAATGCGTAAAGTATTTAATACCAATTTATTTGGTGCAATTGATGTAATGAAAGCTGTTTTACCACAAATGAGAAAACAAAAATCGGGAATTATTATCAATGTAACTTCAATTGCAGGTTATATGGGTTTGCCTTTTAGAGGTTTGTATTCTGCATCAAAAGGAGCGTTAGAATTGGTTACTGAAGCAACAAGTATGGAGGTTAAAAAACTAGGTATTCACGTTGTAAATGTTGCTCCTGGCGATTTTGCTACGAATATTGCTGCTGGCAGATATCATACTCCAGTTTTGCAAAATTCTGCTTATAAAGACAATTATCAAAAGAGTTTAGATTTGATGGATGCTCATGTTGATGGAGGAATGAATCCCATAGAAATGGCAAAAATGGTGTATAAAATTATCAATACAAAAAGACCTAAATTACATTATAAAGCAAGCGGATTTTTGGGTAAATTCTCTATTGTTTTAAAACGAATTTTATCGGACAGAGTTTACGAAAAGCTTTTAATGAATCATTATAAATTGTAAGGTTAATTGCTCACTGAAATATGTTCTGATGCTTCACCATTTAAATAAGTCTCTAAAACTCCTATACTACAATCAGATGAATTAAATGTGAATTTTATCCATCCAAAGTATTCCTCATTTCCAAGACCCATTCTTATAATGTAGTAATCATCCTTATCATTTTCAAAAAAGTTTTTGTAAGTTAAATCGTTGTTTAAAAAATAATTATAACCTTGATAAGGTGCATCAAATTCGTAAAACACGTTTAAAGCATTTTTTACTCCATTAAAATATTGCCTTTTGTTTTCTGATGTAAATGGTGGTTCAAAAATCACAGAATAAGGAGCTTGGTTTTTTATAGGTGATAAAATGTGATTTTCATTTTGATTTGTAGAAATCAATTTAATGGTATATTGATTAAATTGAGGAGTGTTGCCGACGTCTCTAACTTTTTCAGAGATGATTTTATAATCAACAATACCATCTGTATTTATATCTAAATCTATGGGTAATTTAGGTCCAAAACAATCATTATAAATAGCATAATTAGTATTTTCTATTTCTAAATCTGCTTCTGTAAACGTTATCCAAAACTTTCTGCTGTGCACTTTTTTGTCATGAGGGTCTGTATAAATTACGTTTCCAGTAAATTTTTTATCAATTTCCCATTCTTTTGTGTAAAATTCAGAGACATCCATTTCTGTAATAGCCGAAACATCTACCTGATTACCATCGTAAAATTTAAAAGCACGTTTTATGTTTAAACAACCATCTACTTTATTAAATATAAAAGTAGAAGTTTCTGATTCCGTTCCAATAGGTTTTGTAAAGCTTATTTTTACAGTAGTTTCATTGTAAGTACCTTCCCAGACAACTGGGTTGGTGGCATGTTGTATGATAATATTATCCTCTTCAGAAATATTAATATTGGTGTTAGCGCAATTCATAACAATTTCAGGCTCTTCTTCTGCTTCTTCTTCTATTTCAAAATTTTCTTTCGAAGAGCAAGAAAAAAGCAGGAATAAACTCAAAAAGGTAAGTACGTATCTTAAATATATCAAATGTGTGATTTTCAACAAAAGTAGAGCTTTATATTCAGGGCACTTGTTTTGCAATGTTAAACCTTTTATAAGTTTTTAAAGAAAACGCAGTGCAACAATGCAATATAATTATTCAAGTAGCAATAAGAGAGAGGCTATTTAAAACTTGTGGTTAATATCTTAAACATTAAGAATCAATCTTGCTATCTTTGTTAAAATTAATTATAACTTTCAAAAGATGAAATTTTTTATAGACACGGCAAATTTAGAGCAAATAAAAGAAGCACAAGCTTTAGGGATTTTAGATGGTGTAACCACCAATCCATCGTTAATGGCTAAAGAAGGAATAACAGGGCAAGCAAATATCATTAATCATTACAGAGAAATTTGTGAATTGGTAGCGGGTGATGTTTCTGCAGAAGTAATTGCAACTGATTTTGACGGAATGGTAAAAGAAGGAGAAGCTTTGGCAGCTTTAAATCCGCAAATCGTGGTAAAATTACCCATGATAAAAGACGGAATTAAAGCTTGCAAATATTTTTCATCAAAAGGAATTAAAACAAATGTTACTTTGGTTTTTTCTGCAGGTCAAGCCTTATTAGCAGCAAAAGCTGGAGCAACTTATGTTTCACCGTTTATTGGTCGTTTAGATGATATCTCTACAGATGGTTTAAATTTGATTTCAGAAATTCGTCTTATTTATGATAATTACGGATTTACAACTCAAATTTTAGCAGCTTCCGTGCGTCACACAATGCATATTATAGATTGTGCAAAACTAGGATCTGACGTGATGACAGGACCTTTAAGTGCTATTGAGGGCTTGTTAAAACACCCTTTAACAGACATTGGTTTGGCAAAATTTTTAGAAGATTATAAAAAAGGAAATTAGAAAGAAGTCCAGCCCAACCTTCCCCAAGAGAAGAAACTATAGTAGGTACATCTGGACGGATTTAAAAATTTTTAGGAGCTATTTCCTGCTTTCCGTCGTATCTTTTTTTGTAAAAACAAAAAAAGAATGCCACTTTAATAAGGGCTAGGTTCGTTTAGTAATTCATAGATGATTAAGGATTTTTTGACAAACTCATTAATTCACAGGTTTTCTTGTAAAAAGAAAATATTAGGAAGTAAAGACTTCTGAATGAAAAAAAAAGATAAGCAAACTTTATCCAGCAAGAGTTTTCCCCCTTCAGGGAAATTAAAAGGGTCTTTTTATCCAAAAAAAGAGCTTGCACAAATTGTAATATCAGCATGTTGTCAGTTTAATATTGAGACTGTTGTTATTTCGCCAGGTTCAAGAAATGCGCCTTTAACAATTGGTTTTTCTAATCATCCAGAAATAGAAACGTTAAGTCTGGTGGATGAGCGTTGTGCCGCTTTTTTTGCTTTAGGTATTGCACAACAAACTAGAAAGCCAGTGGCAGTTTTATGCACTTCTGGTTCTGCATTGTTAAACTATTATCCTGCTATAGCAGAAGCATTTTATAGTAATATTCCACTGGTTATTATTTCTGCAGACAGACCGAAACATTTAATAGATATTGGCGACGGACAAACAATTCGTCAAGAAAACGTTTTTCAAAACCATATTTTATTTTCAGCAAACTTGATTGAAAACGAAAAATATAAAACGCGTAACTCTCAATTAATAGGGGAGGCGTTGCAAATTTCTGTTTCGCAGCAAGGTCCTGTTCATATTAATGTTCCTTTTGATGAGCCTTTGTATGAAACGGTATCCGAATTAACAGTGTATAATTTTCCGCATATTTCTTTGAGCTCTTTGGATAATTCGCATATAAATTATGATAAGTTGGGGCATATCTGGAATTCAGCCAAAAAGAAAATGATTTTGGTGGGTGTAAATTATCCTGACGCAGAATTGCACAAACTTATGGATTTGTATGCAGAAGATGAGTCTGTGTTATTGTTCACAGAAACAACCTCTAACCTGCGTCATCGCAAAGCGATAGATTCTATAGATCAGTTGATCTTTTCTTTAAGCGATGCCGAATTTGAAGATTTAAAGCCAGATATCTTAATTACGTTTGGTGGTATGATTGTCTCTAAAAGAATCAAAAAATTTTTAAGAGCGTATCCTCCAAAATATCATTGGAATATTGATGCAAGAAAAGCAACCAATACATTTTTTTGTCTATCAGAGTTTATACAAATAGCACCTGTAAACTTTTTTGCACATTTTAATCAATTTATCACACCTTTAAAAAGTAATTATCAACCAAAATGGATTAATTTTAGGGATGAAAGGAGAAAAAAACATAGGCGTTATTTTAAGAATTTAAAACATTCAGATTTTAAAGTTTTTGAGCAAGTTTTAGAAAGTATTCCCGAAATTTGTCAGCTACAGATAAGTAATAGTTCTATCATTAGATATGCACAATTATTTTCTATTAAAGAGGCTGTACATATCTTTTGCAATAGAGGAACAAGTGGTATTGACGGGAGTACAAGCACTGCGATAGGAGCCGCCTTTGCGAGTAAAAATAGCACTGTTTTTATTACAGGAGACTTAAGTTTTTTTTATGACAGTAATGCCCTTTGGAACAAGAATATTCCTGCAGATTTTAGAATTATTTTGATCAATAATTCTGGAGGCGGAATTTTTAAAATCATTCCAGGTCCCGCAACCACAAACGCCTTAAAATATTTTGAAACGCCACATTGTTTAACAGCAGAACATTTATGTAAAATGTATGAATTTGAGTATCAACAGGCATCCTCTATTCAAACAGTAAAAAAGGAGTTAAAAAATTTCTATAAAAGCTCTGAAAAACCAAGAATTTTAGAGATTTTTACACCAAGTTTAGAAAACGATACAATTCTAAAAGAATATTTTAAATATATACAATAATGGATTTACAAGACGATTTGAAAGAAGGAGAAATGGATTTGAAAGAAGGCGACAAAGTAACGCTAATCATTGAAACTGAAACAGGTTTGGGATACACTGTTTTAATTAATGAAGAATTTGATGGGTTGCTTTTTAGAAGTGAAGTTTTTCAGGAATTAGAAGAAAATATGGAGGTTACTGGCTATATTAAAAATATTCGTGAAGATGGCAAAATAGACGTCTCTTTAAGGCCTCAAGGTTTTAGAAATGTAATTGATACAGATGTAGATAAAGTTTTAAATAAATTAAAAGACAGTAGAGAAGGTTTTTTGTTATTAACGGATAAAAGCTCTCCAGATTCTATTCGTTTTCATATGAAAATGAGTAAAAAAGCTTTTAAAAAAGCAGTAGGGAATCTTTACAAGCAAAAATTAATTGAAATTAAAGAAGATAGAATTGAGTTGAAAAAGGACATATGAAAAAAGTAGTATTTATTTTTTTGATGCTCACCGCCACGTTTATTCAAGCGCAATTTACAGAATCATTGTCGTCTGATAGACCTGGTCAAGCGTTGTCTGTAAATACGGTCGGTAAAAATGTTTTTCAAACGCAAGCAGGAATAGATTTTTTTGACAATACTTCTTATTTTTATCCCAATTCCTTTTTTAGATATGGTTTTTCAGAAAAGTTCGAAATAAATTCTGGCTTTATTTTATCTGGAGTTCGTTTTGAAAATGATTTAGAATCTTTTACGATTGGGGCTCGATATCTTTTAAGCAACCTTGATCGTAAATCGAAATCTAGTGTGCAGTTGTCTTATGATTTTGGAGCCGTCAATAAAAACACACAACTTACCTATATTTATGGCAATTCTTTTTCTGAAAAAATCGCGTATACCATAAATTTAGGAATAAATATAGCGGATACTTTTGAGGTTAATAATGCAATTTATGTGCTGAATTTAACCTACGCGCTCAATCATAAAATGGGCTTTTTTACAGAATCATTTGGTACTTTTTTAAACAGTACTTCTCAATTAAACTTCGATGCGGGTTATTATTATCTTTTAAATAATAATGTTCAATTGGATGTTCTTATTGGCGAAAATAAAGGATTCTTTTTTGGTGCTGGTGTTACATGGAGAGTTCCTCCAAAAAGTAAAAAATTAAAATAGCGCATTATTGCCCAGATACTCTCAAAATATTTTCATAAAAAGCATCAGCATTCGGATCAGAAGGATTCATTTTACCGTAACCAAACTTGTAATGTTTTTGCGCTTTTTTAAGCATGTTACTAGATTCATAATAGCGGCCAATATAATAATCACCTAAAGGAGAAGAGGGATATATTTTTAAAATCATCTTACCAAAATCTTTTAGTTTGTCTCCATTTTCTTTTTCTATAATAATATTTTCTACGGCGTAAATATCTCTTTCTCTAATTCCTAAATTGGAACCAAATAAAAATTCTATCTCTAAATATTTATTTTTTAAATAGTAGATAGCATCTGTAGGCGTTAGTTCTTTAATATTAGTGTCATATTCTTCTTTAGAAATAGCAGAATAAATTCCGAAAACTTCGGTTAAAGCTCTTGGCACCGCCTCACTAATGGCAGATATAGAGCTACTGGTATTGATTACATCATTAATAACATTAAAATTTTTAATTTCTAAACCGAACAAATCTGTTTGAATTAAATTAATTTTAACTTGTTTTTGAGCAGAAAATGAGGATGAATTGTTACTATAAAAATAAAAAGTATTGTCTTTTTTACCAAATTTTCGCAAATTGTAAGACTCTAATTCCTCGCGAATAAAATTAGAAAAATTGGCATTAATACAAATAAAAGAATTGATGAATCCTGAGTTTTCTTGCAAAAAATGCGTGATTAAATTTGCAGAATATCCTTGACCAACCAAACTAACAAAAAGAGAGGTTCTATAGTTACTTTCCATATAAAACAGGACTTCATCTCTTATAAAGGCATAAAAATTTTGTGCACTAGCGGTGAGTTGTCCAGATTTAACATGAAAAGAAATATCTTTTGCTTTTGTTTCTGCCATAGAAATACCAACAACAATCTGTTTGGGAGCTTTATCTTTATTCGAAAATAAAACTGAATTCGCAACATAAATATCAAATAAATAGGCATCGCCTAAAACGATTGCTAAAGGATAATTTTTGGTATTGTCTTTTTCATATCCTTCAGGAGTAAAGATTCTAATATTTCTGGAGGTTTTTAAAATATCGGATTCTAAACTTTTTTTGATTATTTTTTGAGAAAAGACGACAAAAGAGAAAAGAATGAATAATAATGTGAGCGTTTTCCTAATCATACGTGATAATGTTTATTTTTGCAGATAATGTTCTTAATTTAGAACGTACAAAATACAAAAATATGACACAACCTAAATGGAAAACGGCCAAAGAATATGAAGATATTACGTATAAGAAATGTGATGGTGTCGCCAGAATAGCATTTAATAGACCTAATGTAAGGAATGCCTTTCGCCCTAAAACAACAAAAGAGTTGTATGAAGCATTTTATGATGCAGGAGAAGATATAAATATTGGAGTCGTATTGCTTTCAGCAGAGGGCCCCAGTACGAAAGACGGTGTGTATTCTTTTTGTTCTGGAGGAGATCAAAAAGCTAGAGGACATCAAGGCTATGTTGGCGAAGATGGGTATCATAGATTAAATATTTTAGAAGTACAACGTTTAATCCGTTTTATGCCGAAAGCTGTAATTGCGGTAGTACCTGGTTGGGCCGTTGGTGGCGGGCATAGTTTACACGTTGTTTGTGATTTAACACTAGCTTCTAAAGAAAACGCAATTTTTAAACAAACCGATGCAGATGTAACCTCTTTTGATGGCGGTTATGGCTCTGCTTATTTAGCAAAAATGGTAGGACAAAAAAGAGCTAGAGAAATTTTCTTTTTAGGAAGAAATTATTCAGCACAAGAAGCCTATGATATGGGAATGGTGAATGCCGTAATTCCGCATGAAGCTTTAGAGAGCACAGCATATGAATGGGCGCAAGAAATTTTAGAGAAAAGTCCGACTTCTATAAGAATGTTAAAATTTGCAATGAATTTAACAGATGATGGTATGGTTGGGCAGCAAGTTTTTGCGGGTGAAGCAACACGTTTAGCTTATATGACAGACGAGGCAAAAGAAGGTAGAGATGCTTTTTTAGAAAAGAGAAAGCCCAATTTTCCTAAAAAATGGATACCATAGGCTAGTTGTTGGTTTTTGTTTGTCAGTTTTAGTTTAGGCAATTGCAGATACAGATCTTTAAATTATTTATTGTTTAAAATTTTGAATACATAAAAATGAAATCACAAATAGTTACTTTTTTAATAAAATGTCCGGATCAAAAAGGGCTAGTTTCAAAAATCACCAGTTTCTTTTTTGAAAAAGGTTTTAATATCTTAAGCTGTCAGCAATATGTAAATGCTATTGAAGATACTTATTTTATGAGAGTGCGGTTAAATGCCGATGGAACAAATATTTCAAAAGCAGTATTAGAAAATTCTTTTTTAGAATTGGCAGAACCTTTAAATTTTAAGTGGTCAGTTAGTTATGGCGACAAGAAACAGCAGGTAGCAATTATGGTTTCTCATACTAGTCATAATTTATATGATTTGTTAGAGCGGGCTAAAGAGGGCAGGTTAGCTTGCACTATTAAAATGATTATTAGTAATCATGAAACGTTAAGGCCTATTGCAAATATGTTTGATATTCCGTATTATTATTTACCAGTTACAAGAGAAACAAAATTGCAACAAGAGGCAGAAGTACTAAATTTGCTTGAGGCTAATAAGGTTGACTTGATTATTATGGCACGATATATGCAAATTTTATCTCCAAGTTTCATCAATCATTTCCCAGAGAGAATTATTAATATACATCATTCGTTTTTACCTGCATTTCAGGGTGCAAATCCATACAAAAAGGCCTATGAGCGCGGCGTTAAGTTAATTGGTGCCACAGCACATTATGCAACTGAAGATTTGGATGAAGGACCTATTATTGAGCAAGATGTAAAACCAGTAACACATGAAAGCACACCTTTAACATTAAAGAGAATAGGTGCGGACATTGAAAAATTGGTTTTAGCGAATGCTGTAAAATGTCATTTAAATAATCAAATAATTGTAGCAGGAAATAGAGCGATTGTTTTTCCAGAAGCTGGAGAATAAAAAAGACTGTCTTTTCAGACAGTCTTTTTATACTATAAATTAATACTTATTTGTATTATAATTTAAAACCTATTTTAAGCATTGGTTGTACAAAAGAAGAAAAAGAAGTATTCTTTACTTTTCTTGAGAATAAACCAGGAGCAGGATATCTAGAGTTTTTAACATACATAAAAGACATAGGCTGAATACTTAAACCAAAGAAAATGTTCTCTGTTAAAAAGTAATCTATACCAGCAACCGCTTGTAGGCCAATAGCACCAATTTCTACAGTACTAGTTCCTAAACTCACAGTACCATCAGCATTCGTAGTTGGATCATATAAAGATCTAGTAGAATGATTTACGGGTATTAAAAAACCTAAATAAGGCATTAATCTTTGATTTCTTTTATAATCAAAGAAATAAAGCGCGCCTAAAGAGTAGCTAATATCTAATCTTGTATCTGCAACAACTGCATCATAACCAGGTATTAACATTGCATTATTAGCATCTAAAACAGCAGGTATTGCTAAATTAGCAGGTGTATTACTAAAAAGAACCCCTCCAGATAAAGTTATTGCCCATTTTTTAGATAAAAAGTATCTAACTTCAGCACCTATCATGTTCGTTGCGCTGTTATTATTTACATTAACAGGATTAAGTGTTGGTTCTCCTGAAATAGCACTCCCATTATTAATACCTAGACCAGTTCTTAAAAAAGAGCTATTTCCTAAATTGATACCAACTGTAAAGTTCTTTTTAGTTGGCTTATAGGATTTCTCTTTGATAACAGCTACCTCAATACTATCTTGAGCCTGTATACTTATAGAGGCAAGGAATAAGAGCGTTAAAAATATATATTTTTTCATTTTTTTTTCTTTTAAGGGTTATAATTTGTTTGAATAGGGGCTAAATAAATAGCCCCTTTTTTCTCCTTAAAGAATTACAGTAAACTATCAATTAAGCTTTTATACTTTGTAGATAATGAGCTATAAAGTTCAATATCGCTTTGAATATAACTTAAAACAGCTATAAGATTTGCTAATTCCTGTGAATTTATCGCATTTCTTTGTATTTGTGTTAAGCCTGGGAAAGCAAGGATATTAGCAGCTGCAGTAGCCATCAATGCTTCTTGCTCAGCAATATCTGCTTCTATACCATCGATTGCACCTTGTATAACATCACTTGGCGCAGCGATTAGAGTAATAATAGCGTTTTTATTAACTTTAGTAGCTAACAAAATTACTCCATTTGCCTCCAAAGCATCAATTTCAATTGTTAAAGCTTCTAAAGTTGCTTCAGCAGCAATTAGATCAGCTGGTTTACCATTGTCTAATTTTGCAAGAACAATTACAATTGCAGCTTCATCTGCAGCAATAGCAATAACCATCTCAGCGATTATAATATCTCTCTGTAAGATATTAACATTTGCATTTTGAATATCTGATGCATAATCTTCTACAGTTTTGGCTTTATGAGCCGCTAAAGCAGCAGTAGCATCATCTTTATCATCGTTAGCATTAAGAATATGATTAGCTTTAGAAAGAGCATCAAGATCAGCAGCAGCTTGAGCAACAGCAGCAGCAGCAGCAGCAGTATTAGCAGTATTAGCAGCAGCAGCAGCAGTAGCTATAACACCTTGTTGTGTTGCTACAATAGCTTCAGCATTTTCATATAAATTTACTGCAGCTTCATATGCTGCTTGAGCAGTAGTTACAGCAGCTGAAAGATCTACATTCGCATCATTCGCAATTACTAAATCTGCTTTTGCTTGATCTAAAGCACCAGTTGCAGCTTGAAATTCAGCTAAATCATTTGTAGCAACATCATCTAATCCAAATTCATACCAATCACCATTTGAAGTAGTGTTATCAACAGCGGTTGGATCCATTAAATTACCACCAGCCGTAATGTTAAGGGTTGTAGGCTCACTATAGGTAGCTGTATAAACTTCATTTGGAGCAACACCAGTCACACTTATAGAAGTTATTACTTTATACGTTTCAACAGCAACTATTGAATTAGGATCTTGAATTCCTGCCTCACCATCAGGACCTGGACCCCAAGTGACAGCGCTAGACTGGTCATCAAAATTAGCTCTTGCTACATCATATGCCGCTTGTGCACTAGCTACAACAATTACAGCAGCATCTACAGCAGCTTGCGTAGTTGAAGCAGCTAAAGCCGCTTTTGCGTCTTCCCAAGTTTGGGCAGCAGCATTTACATCAGCTTGTGCAGTAGTTACGTCAGTTTCTAAAGCAGCTAAATCAGCAACAGCAGCAGTAACAGCATTAGCAGCAGCAGTAGCAGCAGCATCAGCAGTAGCAGTAGCAGCAGCAGCAGCAGTAGCAGCAATAACAGCAGCAGCAGATTGAGAAGTAGCAAAAGCAATTTCAGTATCAACATCATCAATAGCAGCTGTTAATGCTGTAGTAGTAGCATCATAATTTGTTATCGCTTCTGTCCATGCTTCTATGTCTTCTACATTAGTTTCATTAAGAGCAACTTCTGCTGCTAAATTAGCAACTTTTACTGCTAAAGCAGTTTTAAGGGTTAAAAACTCTTGTTCTAAACCAGCTAAACCAAGATCAGCAATCATAGCCGCTATAGCCGCTCCTTGTGCTGTTTCTCCTTGTGTCAGTTCTAAAATTTGAACATTTAAGTCAATTAATTGAGCGTCGATAGCATCAATATCTGCTTGTAATGAAGCTGCTTTTGCAGTATTGTCACCTATTTGCGTACCTGCAGCAATAGAAGCTTCTAAAATTGTTTTTCTTTCTTCTAAATCAGCTTTTGCGCCTGTTGCAATAGCTAAGTCGTTATTAAAACCAGCAATTGCTTGTTCATCAGATTCAACATCTAGAGCATTAGCACCTATTTGCGTTAAAATATTCATTTGAGCACCAATTTCTGCTGTTTGCGCAGCATTTAGCATTGTTGCATAAGTTGTGTAATAAGCAAAATATGTATCTAATAAGTCATCATTTATTAGAGCCAAGTCATTCGCTAAAGCTGCCATTGCAATTGCGTGAGCTGCTTGTGCTGCTTCTAAATTCAGAATAGCCATTTCAGCATCAATTACAGCTTGAGCAAGTACTGCTTCAAGTGCTGCTTCTAGATCAGCTAAATTGATAGCATTTAAAGCAGTCATATTATCAAGATTTTCTTGAGCAGTTGCTAACGCTAAAGCGTTTTGAGCAATTGTATTTGCAAGAGCTTCTTGAGCATTCGCTGCATCGATAGCATTTTGAGCTATAAGAGCTTCAAGAGTTGCTATAGCAGTGTCATTGTCTACATTATTTTGTGCTATTAAAGCAGCAAGTTGTTCTGCGGCAAGAGCAGCATCAGCAGCGTCATCTGCAATTCTCTGTGCAAGTGCTGCTTGTTGATCTGCTAAATCTGCAGCATCTGAAGCTATTTGAGCAGCTAAATTTGCTTGAGCCGCAGCTAAAAGAATTTCATTGTTAGCTTGGTTATAAGAATTTGCAATAACTTGAGCAGCAGTTCTAGCTTGTTCAAAAGCTGCCTGTGCTGAAGATACTGCGGCTGCAGCATTTGCAGCATTTGCTTCTGCTTCTAATAAAGCAGCTTGTGCAGCTAAAAGACTTGCTTGACCGTCATAAATTGCTACCACTTCATCTGGTATTGTGTTTTCTACACAAGAAGTAAAACTACTTCCTATTAGAATTGCAGTTAATAAGGTTAGTAATGATTTTTTCATTTTTTTCATTTTTATTGTATTTAACGTTTTAATTGAATTACTGTCTAATGGTTTGTTATTATTATTATTGTTATTTTCGGTTTTACACATAATTTTTTTAATTATTAATTAAACTTAATTTTAAACTAAATAAACAACAGTAGGTTTAGTTAGTTAGGTATATAATTTTACATCTTTTAAATTTTTTACAACATCTTAAATATTGAAATCTTTTTATTCAGCATTTTCTTAATCATTATATGACTTGTTTTTGCTTTAGAATTTTAAGATTCTTGCTTTTAATTTATTGCTTTATTTCAACATAGCTTTATCGGTTTTAAGTTTAATATTTATTTCTAATCTATTATTTGTTTTGTTTTCGGACGTAAAACTGCTTTTAATGCAGATTAATATCTTTGAACTAAATAATGTACAAATTAACTTACTATTTTCTTTTTTTACAAATTTTTAAGTTATTATTTTTAGTATTTCTATTTTATTTTTTTTTTAAACCTGATTATAAAGGCGTTAGCGGGTGTTTTTGTTTTATGTTTTTTGTTTTTTTTTAAACTAATTCTAGGTATTTAATGTTTTCGAATCTTTTTTTTTAGGTAAATCCTTTTTAAAGACTGCCTTATTACTTCTTAATATGCTTTCTAAACATCAAATAAACTATAAAAATAAATTGATATTTTTCATTTCTCTTGTAATTCGTTCGATACCGTCATAAAACTGTATAGGTTCTATTTTGTGTAAATATCCAAAATAATTTTCATTGCAACTTGGTTTATCTATCTTGGTTTTTTTTTTTTTTGTTCAACTAAATAAAACTTAAATGCTGCATCAATAATTTTTGTCTATTGCAAATATAAACTATGTTTTCGTTATTTTAATTTCAAAACTAAATATTAATAAATAATTTTTTTTTTTTTTTTTTTCAAAGTTAACGCTCATATTTATAGCTAATTGGATACGATATTTTATTCGCTATAAGGTTGAAGGCATTACTCTTATCTGTTTTTAAGAAATACTGGTTTTTCTTTTGTTTTTTAATTAAGTAATAAACGTTCGTTTTAATTTTCTATTTTATTAGTTCCAACTTTAAACACAAATTTAATTTATTTGTGGAGTTTTTGTTAATTGGTAGATTATCTGTTTTTTTATTTTTAGCCAACTGCTTAATGGATGTTGTATAAAAGCTAATAATAAAGCATTCAAGAATAAAATGAGTGAACCCAAGAGCCGTTTGCCATTGGCGTTTAATTTTGCAAGACATTTAATGGTAAATAGCTTATTATCAAGGTTGTTTGAGGGCTATTAGAAAATTTAGGGATAAAATTATTTATTTAGAATAATGTTAGTTCCAATATAGTTATGGAGTTTGGATTAAATAGCCGCGAGAGGATACATTTATAGGACAGTTTATATTTTCATGATTATTGAATAATTTGCAGTTTGTAAAACTATTTATTGAGCTGTGTAGCTTTTTGTCTTCTGATGGTTATAGGATTTATTTTTACACTATTTTTGTTGTTACAAAAAGAGTATTGATTGTAAATTATATCATGTAAATAGAAATTCTTTCTTCAAGTAAGAATAATAAACACTTTTGATGAAAATAATCTGTATTGGGCGCAATTACGTAAAACATATTGAGGAACTGGCAAATGAAAAGCCACAAAGTCCTGTGGTTTTTTTAAAACCAGATTCTGCAATTTTACCAAGAAAAAATCCATTCTTTATGCCACATTTCTCAAAGGATGTGCAGTATGAAGTAGAAGTTCTCATAAAAATTAATAAAGTCGGTAAACATATTGCTGTAAAATTTGCAGACAAGTACTATGATGAAATTGGTTTAGGAATCGATTTTACAGCAAGAGATATACAAGCCAAATGCAAAGAAAAAGGCTTGCCTTGGGAAAAAGCAAAAGCATTTGACGGCAGTGCCGTTATTGGTGAATTTTATCCGAAAGAAGATTTCGATTTAGATCATTTAAAATTTCAGTTATATAAAAATGATGAACTCGTTCAAGATGGAAATACAAACGCAATGTTATGGAAGGTTGATGAACTAATTTCTTATGTTTCTCAATATTTTACGCTTAAAAAAGGAGATGTTATTTTTACAGGAACTCCAGCAGGTGTTGGAAAGGTAGTAGAAAATGATGTTTTAAAAGGAGTGTTAGAAGGTAAAGAAGCTTTTAAGATACGAGTGAAATAAATGAAATTTAATAGTTTTTAAAAGAACTAAATTATTGCAATATTTAAGATACATATTTATTTTTTAAATAGGTTTTTACTTTTACAGACTTTCTTAAAAATTACAGTAAAAATAAATGGGTATTTGTTTTTTAGGAATTCTATTTTTTAGGATAAGCTTTGTTTTGTATTTATTTTTAAGTCGATTTTTAAATTCAGAAGATTATAGGGTCAATAACTTCGTTTCAATTGGGTGGTAAGCCTTTTTTACAGGATTAATGGTATCGATCATTATATTTTAAATAGTAAGTTTTGTTTGGAACAGAAAAAAGGAAGTAAGAAATAATGCTATTGATAAAGTAGGCAAGCAATAAAGCCACGAAGAAAAGAAACTTAAGAACAAATGAAAGCAGAAATTATAACGATTGGAGATGAGATTTTAATTGGTCAAATTGTCGATACAAATTCGCAATGGATAGGAACTGAATTAAATAGAATTGGCGTTTCTGTCTATCAGATCTCTTCTATACAAGATGATAAACAACATATTTTAAAGGCTTTAAAGGAAGCACAAAGAAGAGTAGATCTTGTCATTATTACTGGCGGACTTGGGCCAACCAAAGACGATATTACAAAACATACCATTGCCGAATATTTTGGCGATACATTAGCGTTAAACGAAGATGTTGTGCATCATATAAAAACGTTGTTTGCTAAATATAATATTCCTTTTGGCGAGTCTAATCGTTTACAAGGCATGTTACCAACAAAGGCTACTTATTTAAAAAATGAATATGGTACGGCGCCAGGCATGTGGTTTTATGAAAATGACACTGTATTTGTGTCACTGCCAGGAGTACCAAATGAAATGAAAGGTTTACTGAAAGGTGAAGTTTTACCAAGAATTAAACAGCAGTTTAAGTTGCCATTTATTATTCATAAAACGCTTATGACTTATGGGCAAGGTGAAAGTTTAATTGCAGAGAGAATTGAAGATTTCGAAAATAATTTACCAAGTTTTATAAAATTAGCCTATTTGCCAAATTATGGCAGAGTACGTTTGCGTTTATCCGCCAAAGGCGATGATAAGAAATTATTAGAAGACACGCTTCAAGAACAAATAGCAGAACTGTATAAACTCATTCCAGACATTATTTCTGGTTTTGACGAAGGAGGAAAAATAGAAGATAAAATAGGCGCACTTTTAACCCAAAAAGGAAAGACAATTTGCACAGCAGAAAGTTTAACAGGCGGTAAAATAGCATCAACAATCGTTTCAGTTCCGGGATCATCAGCGTATTACAAAGGTAGTTTTGTTGCGTATTCAGCCGGAACAAAAATAAGTTTACTCGGTGTTTCGTCAGAAACCATCGCAAAGTATTCAGTAGTAAGTAAAGAAGTTGCTGTAGCAATGGCAAAAGGAGCCAAAGAAAAACTACAAACTAATTACGCGCTCGCTGTAACAGGCAATGCTGGGCCAACAGCAGATTATAATGATAAAGGTGTTGGTGTTGTTTTTATCGCTTTGGCAACAGATACCGAAGTTTTTGTAGAAGAATTTAATTTCGGAAAGCCAAGAGGAAGAGTTATTGATAAAACAGTGAATAAATCATTGGAAATGCTGCAAAAAGAAATATTAAAAAATTCATAAAATTGTTTTGTTCACAATTAGATTTATTTGTAGATTTGCACCTCGTTTAGAGATAATACTAAAAAACTGTCCAGAAGATGTCTAGAGTTTGTGAATTAACAGGGAAAAAAGCAATGGTTGGGAACAATGTTTCCAAAGCATTAAATAGAACAAAAAGAAAATTTGACGCTAACTTAATGACCAAGCGTTTTTTCATACCAGAAGAAGATAAATGGATTACTTTAAAAGTATCTGCATCTGCTTTAAAAAATATCAACAAAAAAGGAGTTTCTGAAGTTATTAAAGAAGCTAGAGCTAACGGTTTTTTAACGAAATAAGTTAAAGCTCATAAAATTATACAGAGATGGCAAAAAGAGGAAACAGAGTTCAAGTAATTTTAGAATGTACAGAGCATAAAGCTTCAGGAGAGAGAGGTACTTCTAGATATATTACGACAAAGAACAAAAAAAATAGTCCTGATAGAATGGAAATTAAAAAATTCAATTCTATCTTAAAGAAAATGACTGTTCACAAAGAAATTAAATAATTAATTTATCTAGAACTCAGAACAGAGCACATAGATTTAAAACTTTTACACAATGGCAAAGAAAACAGTAGCATCGTTACAAACATCTTCGAAAAGATTATGTAAAGCTATCAAAATGATAAAATCTCCAAAATCGGGGGCTTATACTTTTGTAGAATCAATCATGGATCCTTCGGCAGTTGATGCTTTTTTAGCAAAAAAATAAGCATTTACTCATAAAATATTTTAAAGCTACTTTCTAATTTAGAGAGTAGCTTTTTTTTTTATCTTTTAATTTCGTATTTTTGGGCGTTCCTTAAGGGCCGCGCTTTTCACTATATCTTTTTTAATATTTCAAAAAAAAGGATGCCGTTTCAATCGTTAACGCATGGAACTTCAATGACAATTTGACTCAACGAAACAAATAGCATACTTTTAAGGTTAAGCTATTAGATTATAAAATAGGATATGAGCTTTTTTAAAAATATTTTTTCAAAAGAAAAAAAAGAAACACTAGACAAAGGTTTAGAAAAAACAAAAGAAAGCTTCTTTGGTAAGTTATCAAAAGCAGTTGCAGGAAAATCTAAAGTAGATGATGATGTTTTAGATAGTCTTGAAGAAGTTTTAGTGGCCTCGGACGTTGGCGTAAATACGACACTTAAAATTATTACAAGAATTGAGGAACGTGTAGCCAAAGATAAATATGTGGGAACAGACGAGTTAAATTCTATTCTTCGTGAAGAAATAGCGGGTTTATTATCTGAGACAAATAGAGGCAATGAAACTGAATTTACAATTCCAGATGTACCTTTAAGCAAAGAAGGAAATAAAACACCATACGTTTTAATGGTTGTAGGTGTAAATGGTGTGGGGAAGACCACGACCATTGGTAAGTTAGCAAGTCAGTTTAAAAAACAAGGATTAAAAGTAGTTTTAGGAGCAGCAGATACTTTTAGAGCTGCAGCCATAGATCAATTACAAGTTTGGGCAGACAGAACAGATGTACCAATTGTACGTCAAGAAATGGGTTCAGATCCTGCTTCTGTGGCTTTTGATACCTTAAAATCTGCCGTAAACCAACATGCAGATGTTGTCATTATAGATACTGCTGGTCGTTTGCACAATAAAGTTAATTTAATGAATGAGTTGACCAAAATTAAACGGGTAATGCAAAAAGTGGTCGATAACGCTCCTCATGAAGTATTGTTAGTTTTAGATGGTTCTACGGGTCAAAATGCCTTTGAACAAGCAAAACAATTTACCTTAGCAACAGAAGTCACTTCTTTAGCTGTTACCAAATTAGACGGAACCGCAAAAGGTGGTGTTGTTATTGGTATTTCTGATCAATTTAAAATTCCTGTAAAATATATTGGAGTAGGAGAAGGTATTGATGATTTACAAGTTTTTAATAAGGTTGAGTTTGTAGATTCTTTTTTTAAGTAAAATATAGTGAAATTAAAAGTGTGTATAAATAATTAGAATTCATAGAAAACACCTTCATCAGGAATTATAAACCGATCGGTTGTAATTTTATTTTTAAGCAATGCTATTTTAAGGTCTTTACCTGCTTCGCCTTGTCCTTCGTCAGCCAAAGCAAAGGTTCCAAAATGAGTGGCTACAGAGTTTTTCGTTTTTAAATCTAAATGTATTTGTACTGCCTCACTCGGATTGGTATGGATTGAAGACATAAACCAATTGGGTTTATAAGCGCCTATTGGAATAATTGACACATCTATATTAGGATTCTCTTTGCCAATTTTTTTAAAAATATCTTTATCATAGCCGGTATCTCCAGCAAAATAAATTTTTTTAGATCCTTCAATTAAGTAACCACACCAAAGTGTTTTATCTTTATCAAAGGCTCCTCTGCTAGAAAAATGTACTGCAGGTGTTCCTTTAATTTTGATAGATTTAAATTCAACTTCTTCGTTCCAATCAATTTCAATCACATTATTGATGCCCAATCGTTTAAAAAAATGGGATACTCCAAGGGGTACAATAAATTGAGGTTCGTGTTCCTTTTGAAGCTCTAGGATTGTGTTTTTGTCTAAATGGTCATAATGATTATGGCTAATTAACACCAAATCTATATTCGGTAAACTTTGAAAGGTTACGCCAGGTGGTCTATTTCTTTTAGGACCGAACCATTGCACAGGACTGCATCTATCTGACCAAATTGGGTCGGTTAAAATGTTTAAACTATCCAGCTGAATAAGGAATGTGCTGTGATTTACGAAAATTAATTTAATATTGTCTGTATCATTATTTTCTATGAGTGTGTCTCTAGAATACGTTTCATAATCTTTAGACCAAACCCCAGGCTTTCTAGTTCGAAGAAATTTAAATACTTCTTTAAGACCATTTTCTTTGTTACCATTGGTATTTACAAACTTCTTGCCATTATAATGATTAGAAACTTCACCAGAATAAACATTTTTGGATGATTTACAACCAATTATAAAACTAACAATAAGTGAGAAAAATATAAAACTTAAGATATAAACGCCCATACTTCTCAATTTTTTTATCTTCATTAGGGATCTCTTTTTTCAAACAATATAAAGCTAAACCAATTTAAATAATATTTCTATATAGAAACAAGTCCGGTCATCCACAACAAATTTATGTTCTTTTGAGTTTAAAAACAAACCAAATTTTAAACAATCGTTTTTTTACTTACTCAATCAAAGTATTTATTTTTCTCCATAATTCAACATCAACAGTAGAGAACCCAAAATTAGAGGTAACAGCGGCTTCTCCTATTCTAGTAATAACCAAATCTTTACTAGGAACTATATAAATTTTTTGATCATTTTTACCCAAAGCAAAAAATAGATTCTTTCGAACATACGGAATTAATGAACCACTAAATTCTGTTTGAGAATTTGGCAAATGAGAACTTTCTGTTCCGTTTAACCACCAAAGATATCCATACGATTTATTGAATTTTCGAGAAATTATTTGGCAGTCTTTCCATTTTTAGTTACCCGCAACTAGCAATCCAAAACGTGCCAAACTTCAGCTATTGCTCCAATAAAGATTAAAATCACCTCAACTTCTCCAAAGACCAGTCATTCCAATTTTGTCTTTTAATTTGATATTGAAATAGGAATTAAAATTATATTTAGTAGCTGTTGCAATTACGTCTTGGAATTTTACATACGCGTTATGATGCGCCCACCTTTCGTTGGCATCAACTTTATAAATTAAATTTTTTGATATAAAAATCTACTGATAATAATTCATCTTAAAATTAATGAAATATTTTCTATTCTGAATGAATTTTGTCGATAAAGCTGAAAGGACTGCTATATCATGGGATAAGGTTTTTCAGACTATTATTCTTATTACAGGAAGAGAGGTTTTTAGACTTCATCTAAAAGTTAATGAGTTTTTATAGGCTAGAAAATTTTGGACAAGTGGATATTATATAAATTCAGTTTTACAGTATGCACATAAGGAAGTCATAAAAAAGTATGTTTAAGGTCAATAAAGTCAAAAAGATGACAAGAAAATGCACTCCTCACAATCTCGGTTGTTCTGACAGGGAATGCTTTGGCCCGAGGTCGTTCATTTTTTACATTACTTTGAAGCAGTATACATCTCTGCATAATACTTTTCATAAGCTCCTGAAGTGATGTTATCCATCCATTCTTTATGCTCTAAATACCATTTTACCGTTTTTTCAATTCCTTCTTCAAACTGTAAAGACGGTTCCCATCCTAGCTCATTTTTTAACTTGGTAGCATCAATAGCATAACGCAAATCATGCCCTGCACGGTCGGTTACATATGTAATTAATGTATCAGAAGCACCTTTTGGTCTTCCTAGTAAGCGGTCTGTGGTTTCAATTAATACTTTGATTAAATCAATATTCTTCCATTCATTAAAACCACCGATGTTGTATGTATCTCCTAATTTTCCTTTACTAAAAATAGTATCAATAGCACTTGCATGGTCATTTACAAATAACCAATCGCGCACATTTTCTCCTTTCCCATAGACTGGTAAAGGTTTGTTGTTACATATATTATTGATAAATAGCGGTATTAACTTTTCTGGAAATTGATAAGAACCATAGTTGTTTGAACAGTTAGAAATAACCGTTGGTAGGCCATAAGTATCATGAAAAGCTCTTACAAAGTGATCGGAAGATGCCTTAGAGGCTGAATAGGGAGAATGTGGGTCATAGGCTGTTGTTTCTAAAAAGTAACCTTCATTACCTAAAGAACCGTATACTTCATCTGTAGAAACGTGGTAAAATAATTTACTTTCAAAATTGCCTTCCCAGGCAAATTTTGCAGCTTGCAATAAGCTTAAGGTTCCCATAATATTAGTTTGGGCAAATGAAAACGGATCTATAATGGAGCGATCTACATGAGATTCAGCTGCTAAATGAATAACATGGTCTATTTTATATTTTGTGAAAACTTCTTTAACTTTTTCAAAATCACAAATATCACATTTTACAAACGTGTAGTTTGGCATGTTCTCAACATCTTCTAAATTCGCTAAATTCCCAGCATACGTCAATACATCCATATTAATAATGTTGTATTCAGAATATTTGTTAACTAATAAGCGTATCAAATGTGAACCAATAAAACCTGCTCCTCCAGTTACTAAAATGTTTTTATTCTTCATTTTTTTATTTTTTATTTAAGATACATCCTTCGACAAACTCAATAGCATGTTTTTATAATTTCTGTAAACATTCTTTTAAAGAATCTCTCCAATTAGCAATTTCTATTTGAAAGGTATCTTCTATTTTATTCTTATTTAACACACTGTAAAAAGGTCTTTTTGCAGCCGTTGGGTATTGTGATGTTTCGATAGCATTTACCTGTATATCAATTTCTTTTAAATCGAAAATTGCTTTTGCAAAATCATACCAACTACAAACACCTTTATTTGAAAAATGATACACTTCTACAGTTTTTGTATTTAATTTTGGAATGATTTCTAATAGTGCTTTTGCTAAATCTCTTGCATAAGTAGGTGTCCCTATTTGATCAACAATCACTCCTAATTCTTTTCTTTCATTCGCCAAACGGAGCATGGTTTTTACAAAATTATTTCCAAAACTAGAATACACCCAAGAAGCACGTATAATAATAGAATTGGCCGGGTTAATTTTTTGCAGGGCTATTTCACCAGCTAATTTTGTGCTACCATAAACGCTTTGAGGATTTGTCTTATCATTTTCCGTATATGGGATATGGTTGGTACCATCAAAAACATAATCCGTTGAAATATGGATGAACTGAATGCTGTTTTCCTTTGCTATTTTCGCAAAATTTTCAACAGCTAAATGATTCAGTTTTGTTGCCATTTCTATGTCAGTTTCTGCCTTATCAACAGCTGTATGCGCTGCACAATTTATAATGATCGAAATGTTAGCGACTTTTACAAACGTATCAACAGCGGCATGATTTGTAATGTCTAATTCTTCATAATCTGTAAAATGAAAATGATAAGCTGTATATACTTGGCACAATTGAGTTAGTTCAGAACCTAATTGTCCGTTGGAACCTGTTACTAATATATTATTCATACAACGAAATTAAATTTTCAAAATACGCGGCATTTTCAAATAGGGGTTGTTTTTTGTCCTTAGGTGATAATTTGATTTTTTTAACGGGTAACTTCCAGTCAATATTTAAAGATGTATCATCAAATGCAAATCCACGATCGCATTCAGGGCTGTAGTAATTGTCTACTTTATAAGCAAATGTAGCTTCTTCACTCAGTACTACGAATCCATGAGCAAATCCTCTAGGTACTAATACTTGTTTTTTATTTTCCCCTGTTAATTCAACGGAAACGTGCTTTCCAAAAGTTTTTGATCCCTTTCTGATATCAACGGCAACGTCTAAAACGCGACCCGTTAATACTCGGACTAACTTCGTTTGGGAAAATGGTGGTAATTGATAGTGTAACCCTCTTAAAACTCCGTAAGATGATTTAGACTCATTATCTTGACAGAAATTAATTTTATAACCCAAAAATTCTTCGAGCTTATCTTCTCGGAAAGTTTCTGCAAAATAACCTCGATCATCGCCAAATATTTTAGGCTCACAAATAATTACATCCGGTATTAAAGTTCTAGTAAATTTCATTTGCGCCTTTTTCTTTTGCTCTCTGCAATAAATATTGTCCGTATCCGCTCTTCTTCAATGGTTCGGCTAGTTTTACCAGTTGTTCTCTTGAAATATATCCTTTTTCAAAAGCTATTTCTTCTAGACAAGCAACTTTTAATCCTTGTCTATTTTCAATGGTTTGTATGTAATTTGATGCTTCTAATAAACTTTCGTGAGTCCCAGTGTCTAACCAAGCGTAGCCTCGGCCCATGAGTTTTACTTTTAGGTTTCCTTGCTCAAGGTACATCTGATTGACCGTTGTTATTTCTAATTCACCACGATGACTAGGTTTTACATTCTTGGCAATTTCAACAACACTATTGGGATAAAAATACAAACCAACTACTGCAAAATTACTTTTAGGGTTTGTAGGTTTTTCTTCAATACTTAAAGCATTTCCAGAAGCATCAAATTCCACCACTCCATAGCGTTCAGGATCTTTTACATAATATCCAAAAACCGAGGCTTTTTCAGTTTCTTCAATTGTTTTAACGGCATTCGCTAAAATTTCAGAAAATCCATGCCCATAAAAAATATTATCGCCAAGTACCAAACAAACATCATCGTTTCCTATAAACTCTTCTCCAATAATAAAGGCTTGGGCTAATCCATCAGGTGAAGGTTGTTCTTTATATGAAAATTGCATTCCAATATCAATTCCATCACCCAACAACTGTTCAAATCTTGGTAAATCAATAGGTGTAGAAATAATTAAGACTTCTTTAATTCCTGCTAACATTAAAACAGACAATGGATAGTAAATCATCGGTTTATCGTTGATTGGAAGTAGTTGTTTAGATGTTCCTTTTGTTAAAGGGTATAATCTAGTTCCAGATCCACCTGCTAATATTATTCCTTTCATAATTAAATATTTTATGTTTAGAGCTGGTACAAAATAAGTTGATTGTTTTAATAAAAAAAGTTAAACCAAGAAAATTTAATTTCTCCTTTGGTTTGTCTAAATTTAGTTGTTTTTATTTTAAGATGCAAATATGGTCTTTTGACACGATTAAATTCCTAAAGATTTTTACTAATTGTTAAAATCTCTTTTAGTTCGTATATTGTTAAATTAATACTTCTTGTTTTAGGGTACGATTTTTTGTTTTGGCGAACTCATTTCGATTACAATCCTATTCTATAAACACCAATGCATCTGGAACTTTTCCAGTACCAATAGTACTTACGATTGTTAAAGTTTTCATATCAATCACTTCAATTTTATTAGCATTTGAATTAGCGATAAAAGCATACAAGCCATTCGGATGCATTAAAATATTAACAGGACGTGGCGTATGGTAAAGAATCCGTTCCAATAATTTGTTTTTGCCTCGAATAGTAATGGTTTTGATTTGTTTTTTGGAATCTTGTTCATAAACAGAAATACTGCCATCTTTGGCATTCGCAACTAAACAGTATCTCCCATCAATAGAAAATTTTAGTTTTAAAGGCTCATTTCCCGTTGGTAAAATATCGATCACTTTATAAGCAGAGGTATCTATAATCGTAATTGAATTTTCGTTTTTATTAGTTACCCAAATTTCTGATCCGTCGGGTGTAATATCAATACTTTTAGTTGCCAATCCGCAAGGGATAATTTTAACTACTTCATTTTTAGTAAGGTCAATAACGCTCACCGAATTAGACTTCATATTAGTAACATAAGCTATTGCTTTGTTTGGATGAAGTGCAAGAAGATGGCTCTTTTTTTGTTTAGTGTGTATTTTCTTTTCAATACTATCGGTTTCAATATTGAGTATTAATAAATTATTATTGACATAGTCAAGAACACCAACTTTATTAATTTCAGGAAAAGCAACGATACCATTTGACTTTATAGTGCCTTTTAACTCTATTGTCTTTTCAATTTTATTGGTTCTTGTATTTATTATTTTAACGATATTTCCATCTTTAGATTCATAATTTGTAAGGACAATACTATTTTTATCTTTAGTGTTTATAGCTTCACTAGATAGCATATCAATCGGGATTTCTGCTATTTCCTCTCCAGTAAATAAATCAAAAACTTGAACATCCCTGCTTAATTTGCTAACTATATATAATTTTCCGCTGGTTTGTATGGTGTAAGATGGTAATCGGAAGACCATAATTGATAGCCGAAAGACTAAAAAAAGTACTGCAAAAAATAGTAAGGTATATTTTATTCGCTTTATATTCATTTTAAAAAATTAATTCATGAAAGCTAGTCCGTCTGGCATTTGTCCAACTTAAATACTACTAATTATATTGAAATTAATCATATCTATTATCTCATCGCTACCAGTTGTATAATTAGAAACAAACGCATCGTTTCCATTTGGATGCCCTTAAATACATACGGGACCAGAGTTTTGATAAATCACTTTCTCGAATATGGTTTTTTTATCTAGAGTAGTGATACTTGTAATTTGTTTTTTTGTTAAATGGCTTCTATGTTTAAATTCCCAAGGATCTTTAGAAGACGTTGTATATGCTACATCACCAACTCTTTCTAGGAAGCGTATTTTTAAACCTCCTTCGGTGAGTTCTTTAGCCGCCTAACCAACACTTATACCAGATTCTAACGCAATAGTATAAAAAGTATTTCTTTTTTTTTGATTTTTCATGGTATATTTATCCTGTTGCTCAAACTTTTTAATAAGGTCTTATAGCAGTAATTGCTTTTTAATTAGCAAGCACCGCAAGGTATGCTGATAGTTTTGTTGTCCCAATTTTTGACGAACAATAGCCTTCGACCGTTAATGTTTTTAGGATATTAAAAAAAGAACAACCTCTTATTTTATTATTAATTTTTGTAAACAAACTATTCGCATCAGCATTGCTATCTATACTGTGTAAGACTGCTATTTTTTTGCTTCCGTACACACTTCAAAATTAGTACTATAGTCGTTTAAACAAGTTGTTTGTAACTCATTTAATCCATTGAAAAAATGATTATACTTCTTATTAGAGGAACAGGATTCCATAAAATCAATCATAAAATCTTGAATTTTTGCTTCTTTTGCTCCAGGAGTATCTGCAGGTGGTATACTAATAGCTACTAATTCTAAAATTAATGTTATATGATTTTAAGCTGTCCTCTATCTGGTTTTTCGAAAATAAATTTAAGACCAGTAAAGGAAGCAATACTATTAACATTAAGAGCTATAATTCCGCAGATAGCTTTTCCTGTTTTTGATAATTTTGAATTATTTTTTATAATAATTATTTTGTCGGTTAACTGGCTCTTTTTGCACGTTCCCAGTTTACAGATTGCGACTTTTTGATGTAACGGAAAAACCCTAAAACGACCGATAAATTCATGATAAAAAAGTAATACGGTATAAATAAGATTTTCACGCTGGTTTCTCTATTTTCTAAAAACCATCCCAATAATGCTGCTGCATAAAAGAGCACTTGCAACCAAAATAATACTGGATACAATTGTAAAGATAATAAACCATCATTTACAGCAATTATGGACAATACAGGAATTAACAATACAAGACATAGAGGTGTTAAACTCCATCTTAAAACACGATGCGAAATGTATTGAAATGATAGGGTTCCGTATTTAAAAATATTTAATAACGAGCGCAATCTTACTATAGATTGAATACCACCTGCAGAAATTCTTATCTTACGTTTTAATTCTTCTTTTACATTTGCCGAAGCTGTTTCAATAGCGTACGCTTCTGGATCATATTGAATTGTATAACCGTCTTGAGCAACTCGCAAAGAAATCATAAAATCGTCTAATATAGTATCTTTCTCTACAGGTCTATATAGCTTGGTTCTAATGGCAAATAGCTCACCTGCCGCGCCAACTACAGAATATAATTCTGCATCCCACTTTTTTAGAGTAGATTCGTATCTCCAATAGATACCTTCACCAGCACCAGAGGCTACATCACTTTCTTTATTAACAATTCGTTTTTCACCAGATACACAGCCAACCTTCGGATTACTAAATAAATTAACAATACGTTTTATAGATTCTTTTCCTAGATTTGTATTCGCATCACTAAAAATAACAATCGGTGTTTGAACGAACTCCATACCTCTATTCATAGCGCCAATCTTACCGTTGCGTTCATCTAAATGATGCACGGTTGTATGCGGGTAGCCTTTTAATAAATCTGGTGTACCGTCATTAGAGCCATCTGTCACCCAAATAATGTTTATTTTTTCCTTTGGATATTCGAGGGTAGAAGTATTTTTCATTTTAGCTTTCACAAAATCTTTTTCATTATAAGCCGCAATAAATAGCGTTACTTCTGGTTCATATGATGAATCTATTTCGAACTTATTTCCAATCTTAAAAAACCTTCTTATTTTAATAATGACGAATAGTAAAATACCATAACCTACATATGTGTAAATGATTACAAATAAGAATATCCAAAATGAAATTTTTAATCCAGCCATACTATATATTTAGGCTTTTTCCCAAGCCTTGGTTTCGTGATTATATTTTTTTAGCACTCTAGCAGGGTTGCCTGCAGCAACTGAATAGGAGGGGATGTTTTTTGTAACGATACTTCCTGCTGCAATTACACAATTTTTACCAATTGTTACTCCTGCCAAAACAACCGCATTGGCGCCAATCCAAGTGCCATCTTCTATCGTTATAGAAGCTACAGATACTCCTTGAACGTGAATAGGGCGACTTACATCTTCGTAATTATGATTTAATCCTGAAAGGGTAATATTTTGAGCAAGACGAATGTCATTACCAATCGTAACAGGACCAATAATGGTGTTGCTCAATCCTATTTTGCTTCTATCGCCTACAATTACGTCTCCTACGCCATTGTTAATCGCTGAAAAATCTTCAATGGTAGAATCTTCTCCTAATTCAAATTTATTCCAGGGCACAACATCCATTCTAGTTCTTGGTCTTACGATAGCTCCTTTTCCTTTTTTATGATAAAAAGGATTTACAAACAATTTTATCCAAAATCTTGGTCTCGTTTGTTTTGGGATAAGAATTGACCAATGTGCTAGTTTCTTTAAACTTTCATTCGACTTTATTTTTTCCTTTAGGCCCATTATTTTCGGTGTTTGGTTGCTTTGATAATTGAACTATATATCATTTTTACATTATTCGTCCAGGTATGGCTTTTGGCATATTCTATTCTGCTCTTAATACGATCAGTCGTGTTTTCTGCCATGGCCTTAATTATTAAAGTCACATATTCTTCTTTTGTATCTGCAAGGTAAACATGTTCTTTAAACATTTCCATTGCTTTTGTATTTGTAGCCAAAATAGGTTTTCCCATGGCTAAATACTCATCTATTTTTCGAGGATAGTTTCCGATGGTTAAATTGTTTTTTAATTGCGGATTTGTAGTTAGATCAAAACCTTTTACATAATTAGGCAGTTCTGAAGCGTCTTTTCTTCCAAGAAAATAAACGTTCGATAAATTATGTAAATTGGAGTTTTTAAAATCTTTATCTTCGGGGCCCACCAAAACGATACTCCAGTCTTTTTTTTGTTCTGCAACAAACGTTAACAATTCAATATCTAAACGCAAGGTGGTTAAAGATCCTACATAACCCAAAACGGGTGAAGGTATTTCTTTAAATTCTTCTGGTATTTTAATAGCATCGTCTTCATCATTAAATAGAGATACATCACATCCTTGCCCAACCATATAACTATGCGGATTGTATTGTTTACAAAACTCTTCAAAAAACGCTGAATTCGTTAAAACAACATCTGCTTTTTTTACTACTTGAGGCTCTATGCGTTCCCCATGCTTTCGCCAATACGCTACTTTTACCAAATAATCTCGCATATAATAAGCGTAGGTTTCTGGTTGTAAAAGAGCTTTTAGATGAAGGCCTAAAAACATAGAACTATCATTAAATAGAATAAAGTCTTTAAAATCTAATGCAGAGGTTGCAATTTTAATATCGTTTGTATAACCAATCGCATTTTTTTTGTTTAGTATTTTAAAGAGTCTATGTATTGGAATCCAGTTAATAGATTCGATTAATGTTTTTGGATATAAGTTCCAAAGGTTTGAACCTATTTTAACCAAGCTATCTTCTTGACCATTTTTTATTCGAATTCTTTTTTGAATTGTATTTTTATGTTTTTGTGTTTTCATCACAGACCTAACCATTGGTGGATTTACATAAATAACACGATTGTTTTTAGAAAACTCTAAAGCGATGTTTTTACAGTTACTGCCTATTTCAATATCCCAAGCTTGGATGCCAACTACGATGATGTCTTTACCTTTTATCATGATTTATTGTTTTTTAGAATGTTCTAAATGAATTAATTCATAGTGCTTCAAATACTCTTTTGCCATGTTTTTCCATGAGAATTGTTTGCTCCGTTTTAGACCTTTATCACATAATAATTTTTGATACGCGTCATCTTCTAACACTTTAATAATAGCCTTTGTAATTTCTTCTGATTGATAAGGATTAATTATATGAGCCGCATCACCGGCAACCTCTGGCATTGATGAGGTGTTTGATGTGATCACAGGAACATTGCAAGACATGGCTTCTAGCATTGGGATACCAAAACTTTCCCGAAGTGAAGGGTATAGAAATACATCGCATTGCGAATAAATGGCTGGTAAATCTGTATTGATAACATAGCCAGTTAAAATAATATGTTTGATAAGGTTTGTATCATTAATTTCAACTAAAAGTTTATTTAGCTCGGTTTTATCATAATCTAACATTACAAGTTTGTGCCTAGACCCTGTTTGTTTTAAAAAATCTGAAAATGCTTTTAGTGTTCTTTTTGTATTTTTTTTAGGATCTGTATTCCCTAAGAAAAAGAAATATTTATCAGGTAAATTATAGGCATTTTTTACACGCTTTAGCTCTTCCTTACTGGTAATAGGTTTAAAATGTTCGCTTACGCCATTATAAATAGCATCGAGTTTATCATCATCTTTAATACCAAAGAATTCACCAATTCTGTTTTTCTCAAAATGAGATACTGTAATTACTTTTTTACTCTTTTTTACAACACGAGGTACAATAAGTTTTCGGTATATATTTCCAAATTTTTGATAAGGACTAGCACCACTTTTTAGTATTTTTAGATAACTACTTTCCATATAAATAATGTCATGTAGAATCGTAATTAAAGGAATGTCTAAAAAAAAAGGTGCTGTATTACTAGTGCAATGTAAAATGTCGCAACCATATTTTTTTGCGGCTTTTGGCAATGCTATTTGTTCCCAAGTGGGGTAGGGGCCACCGTCTAATTCTATGATTTTAAAATTTGAGGTTTCCTGAAGAACAGTGCTATCTTCATCGGGTTTTACAAAGATAAAATAGTCATTCTTTTGGTCTATCCTTTGAAGATTTTTAATAAGTTCCAAAGCAACCATGTCCATACCGTGTTTCTTTTTACGAAAAAGTCTTTGTCCTTCAATACCTATTTTCATAATACCTTCTTTTAAGTGTTAATTGACAAATAACTCATGATTCGTTTTTTAAGTTTACTATAAATAACTACCTCCAAAAGATAGGAAAAGATAAACATTATAATCTAGAACAGAATATTCAACTGCTGTATTGTTGATGAATTTTAAATAGTCTGTTTCTGCAACTAAATAATGATGTGAAATATAAAGAGCACAAGAAAAAAGAGCCAAGTGTTAAAGACTGCGAATATTTTATCACAAATCCACTCCTCATTAAAAACATAATAACAGCTTCAGAACCAAACATAAAAAGAAAATCTATATTTATACAAAATAAAAATATTTTTATGGGAGCATATGAAAAAGCACCGGATATAAAGCGGGAAATCCGAGGATTATTTCTGGTTTTTGTAACTTTCTAATCTTCATAATTTTTACTTAGGGTTTTAAGAATTATTTAGAACTAACCTCTTCTGAATTAGAGGTGTGTTGGGTGTGAATAAATGTTTTATTAGCACCTTTAATTTTAAGCAGTGACCGTAACATGATAAACATACCTTTTGGTAAACGAGTTAAGGCACTTACTGTTTTTAAAGTATAAAATGATCTTGGTACAGAAAAAATAAATGACAAAACACAAGCTACGACTAAAATAATCCAATAATAAGAACATAAATTTTGACTCTCTAAAAGGTAGTTTGCTCCAATAAAACCAACACCAAAAACTAGTACAGCTCCTAGTAACAATATTCTTGGTGGCTGTATAAACTGAATAGCTTTGTCAAAATAATCTACATTTCCTTTTAAAATTAAGTCTTTTAGTGCATTCAGAAAATATTTTCCAAAATAATGAAATTGCGCAGATAACCATCTGCGACGCTGATTACCAAATACCTCCGGCTTCTGTATCTTTTCATCAAAGACCATAGCGTCTTCTAAATACATAATTTTACGTCTCTCTTTGAGCATCTTAAGTTCAATTTCCTTATCAAAGCCACCAACGGCAGTAACAGTCGACATTAGTGCTTTAAAATAGCCGTATCTAAAGGCCATTCCAGATCCAATAATTGCTGATGAAAGCCCCAAAACTCTGTGACCTTTTCTGAAAATATTGTTATTTATTTCCTCACTAATAGCGTCAAGTATTGCCCAAGAATTATTTGTATTTTTAGCTGTACGATGTCCCTGAACCGCAATAAAATCATGTTCAAAAGCTGCATTTATTTTCTTTAGAAAATCAAAAGCCATTACATTATCTGCATCTAAAACGACAGCAATATCATAGTCTCTGACAAGAGCTTTCATGGCTTTGTTCAACGCTTTAGATTTTGTACTCTTATCAAAGCTTACTTCAATTAATTTTATAGGCAACGTTTTTAAAGTATTTAGGGTATCATCTTTAAAAGAATCTGCAATAATAACGACATCATAAAGTTGTTTAGAATACTCCTGTTTTAGGGCTAACTTTGCGACTTCAATAATAACTTCATCCTCTTTATAACCGGGTATAAGAACTGCGATAGTTTTCATATTTCCGTTATCGGAATACGTTTTCTGTTTGTAAAAAAGGCTTGCAATTGAAAATATAAAAATATACAGCGTTGCTAAACCTAAAAGAATTAGTAAAATTATTTGTGTGATATTAAATAGTAACATAAAAAAATGTTTTTAATTTAAATAATCCTTTAATTATTTTATTTTCCTTAATTTATTTCTCAATTTTAATCCGAATTCCCTTAAAAAAGGTAGATGTTTGCCGCTTTTAAGATTGTATAACAAGGATTCTGATTCAAAAATCATTTCAAAATTAGCAGTGCATAATACTGGTTTTTTTGAGATTCTATTAATTTCAATTGCTTGATTTAGTTCACTCTCTACAAATAAAACATAAGGTTTAGCCATGTATGCGATCGCTTTATGACCTCCATGATTATTTGCTTTTTGCCTTGCTTCCATATTAGGTAAATCTAACATTATCAAATCATCATATTTAATATGATTTGCATTTAGCCAAGTTGCTGTTTCTTTTCGATATTTTTCAAGCCGAGAAGTTACAATTGTACCTATTTTGCTGCCAGGAATAAATAATGGTGCTGCATTTAGAATAAAATCTATGTATTTTTCACCATCATCATTTTGTTCTGGTAAAGGGTCTACACATAATACACCGTCAATATCAAAACAAGCTTTTTCTAAAGTTGTATGGTTGAATATATTCCATTGAAAATATCTTGGTAAAGCCACTTTTTCAAAATAATAATCTACCATTTTTTCTTTACCTGAAACTACATAAACAGCGCAGTATTTTATGGTAAATTTATCTGCTAGATGTTTTAAAATTTCTTTCACCTCTGTTATCGCTGAACCAGAGGCAATACTGTCTTCGACAACTAGTATTTTTTTATGTTCTCCTGAATCAAAGAATTGACTTCTTGCTCCTGCTTTATAGATATGGCCGTTTAAGAACGAATCAATATCAGTGTAAGGCCTATTCAGGTATAATGATAACAAATTTGCGGGCAGCATACCACTTCTCGGAACACCAACAATTAAATCAAAATCTCTAGGAATAATGCTTAATTTTTGCAGTATTATATTGTTTAAGTCTTTTATGTTTCTATAGTTCATGGCTTAAAATACAAAGGGTTTTATTACTGTTATCCAGTTTTTATTCCTGTTTTTATTTCCTAGATACGCTAATTAATTAATTTATTTTCTTTTTCATGCATAGGGTCTTCAAAAATTTCGGAATTTGACATAATTGCCATGGAAGCGTATATTATTAAAGACGTAGGCATACCACCTAGTACTGCGTTACCGTATGAGGCTAGCATAACTCCTGCCATTCCTGAAATTAGGGCACTCATTTTTAATTTTGTTATAGGATCTCTGATTCTAAACATCACTTTATAGGATGCAGTTCCGATAACAAAAAACAAAATAATTAAATGAAGTGTTAAACCGATAATACCTAATTCTGCCCATATTAAAACATACCAGCTATCTGTAGCGACGTTAGAAAGAAATGCGTGAGGTAAAAAACGCTGGGCCTTGTTACCCGCATGACCAATACCGCCTCCAAAAGGCCTAGAAGCAAGATAACTTTTCAGAATGTTTTGATTATTTAGCCTTACTTGCAATGATTTATTATTTAGGTCAAATGCTCCTCTCATTCTTCTAATTTGGTCATTACCATTCCCAATAGACGTAAACTTAAAAAACACAAAAATTAGTGCGATAAATAAAACACCAGAGACTAAAACTTTTAAGTTTTTTTTTAAAATAAAAAAGGTCATAAAACCTGCGAAAGGCACTGCCATAGAACCTCTCGTCCCAGAAATCAACATTCCATATAAACCTAATATGCCAACTGTGATAAAGAAGATTTTAGGAAAACCTTTTTTGGTCATCGCATAAATAAGAAATACAACGCCTGTATAGGCTTGATTTCCGCCAAACTGACCTGCATCACTAAAAAATGAAAAAACCCTTAATTTACCGAATAAGAGATGTGTTTGAGCGCCTCCATTATCTAACCAAGCTTGTTCTGCATAATCAACTCCAAAAATCAATTGCGCGATTCCTTTAAGTGTTGCAATTATAGAAAATGTTCCCCAGACGTATAAAAATGTATCTAATTTTTTATTAGTATCAATAAGCATGAAGGTGAGAACGATAAAGAAAAAGAAATAAAATCCGATACCTCTACCAGCAATCCACGGTTCTATCATTCTAGCTTCAGGGTTTACCAGTTGAAATAGGCAATATCCCAACCAAATAGCTGCCAAAATTGTAATTTTTTGATTCGCTGGAGACCAGTTAACTCTTTCTTTAAATCTAGAGAAAATTAGCGCTAAAAAGGTTAAAACCATCATTATATCTATGGCAAAACCTAAAGGCAGGTCTTTCACATACCTTCCTATTCCTAGTATGATGAAATTAAGACCAATTGCTGTATAAAAACCAATAATAGGGCTTTTAAACAAAATATATAAATAAACAGCTCCAAAAATAATAGCAAATAAAATACCTACTCCTACGATTTGTAGTTTTACAAGTAGTAAGGCAATAAATGATATCACAGCAAATAATAATAAAAGATTCTGCAGATTTGCTAAACGAACAGAACCTGGTATTTTATCAAAAGGGTTTATATTGTTCCTCAATTTACTTTTTGGTGATTATTTAAAACGATTATTAGTTACTTGATTTAAAAGGTGTTTATAGAAAGTTATTCCGCTTGAAAAAATTTCTTTGTAAGATAAAGTCAATTCTTTGTCTAAAAAATACATACCCATCCAAATTCCAATTAGCGTGAATACTATCGATGCAACAGCTACAAGAAGCAAAGATTTAAATACAAAAACAGCCACGAAACCTCCTATTAAGTTTGCTGCAACCATAACAAATACTTTTAAAGCGTTTATGTTGGGTTTGTTGACACTATCTAATCCAATGCCTGTCATTCTATCTATCGGTAATAAAAGGCCGTAAATAGAGAATACACGAACAATATCGACAATATTAAAGCCAGTTACTGGATCAACTTTTAAATATTGATTTCCTGAAAGAATTAAAACCAAATATTCTGCAAATACAAAAGTGAACAAACTCATGAACACAAATAAATAAGTAAGTGCCCCAGAATAGGTGTAAAACAATTTTCTTACTTCTTTAACTTTTCCTTGAACACTCGCTTTAGACATTTTCGGAAAAGCAGTAGCAACAAAACTTCGCAAAGGAATTTGTTGTAATTCAGTTAATTTTAAGGGAATACTGTAAAGCGCTACCGCAGCATTTCCCATAGGGCTTAAACTAATAATTATAGTATCTGCACTTCTCAATAAGTTAGTACCTATTAGGGTAAATGTAGTGTACTTTCCGAAATCTAATAATATTTTATTAGTTGTTGAACTCGCTTTTGTGATTAGTTTTGTACCATCCCATCCTAAAATTATCGTTATTAAAGATGTAAATCCGTTTATAATAATTAAAGCAATAATTAATTCATTTAATTTCATTTCGATAAGAAAGAAACTTACTAAAATCACCAAAAAAAATAATCCGCTATTGATTGATTTTATGATTAAAATTTTATCATATTTCCTGTCTGCCTGTAATACAACCAGCGCACTATTCCAAGGTAGATTTAAAAATGCTAATAATGGATACCATTTAAAAAATAGATTATAACCAGTATTACTAATGGTTTCATTGAATAAAGTATAACAGGACATTAAAATAATTGCTATTAAAACAGTTGTACCAAGACCAATTAGAGCATTTGACCCTATTAGTTTCGTTCTTGAAGTTTCATCTGCGCCAGATAAAAAACGAATTAGACCCGTATTCGTAATACCAAATCTAAACATTTCTATAAAAGAACCACCTGTTACAAATAATACCCATTCTCCAAAAACATCTAATGATAAACTTCTGGCCAGCAATGCAAAACCACTAATCCCTAAAAATGCAATCACAAGGTTCCCTATTAAAGACAAGAAATTATCTTCACGAGATATTGTTTTGAGCATTTTCATCAGTTTACTTTTTAAATTTGATTTTTTGATAAAAATTGGAACTTGAATATTGATTTTATTTTCTCTCTAAACTTGGTACGGTTTTTTGGTAAATCTCCCAATACGGCTTCAATCTCATTTAAATTAACACCATTTACAATGATATTAATTTTTGAGGCACAAACCTGTCTTAGATTATGGATTGCAGATTCATCTGCATCTGACCAAGTCCTGTTAGAACGACAAATAAGAATATTCAAATCAGCATTTGTAATTAATTCCGCAGGATAATTATTATAAATAATCGCGGGCATTTCTACAATAATAAAATCTGGTTTATAATCTATATTAATACCGTTAGACTCCAAAATATCCGTATAATTTTTCGCATTGTAAAATTCACTATTCAGCTCATAAGAATGATGTTCTGAAGGGGTGAGATGCCGAGAAACGTCCGCTAAAAACTCGTTATTTAAATCGATACGAGGATCTGGATACCCTAAAATTTTATGAAGAATAGTTGGTTGTAGTTTTTGTCTAAGACGTTGTTTTTTTTCATTATAATTAAGCAAGAGTACTTTTTTATCTTCTTTTTTTAATGTTTTCGCAATATTGCTAACTAAAACTGTTTTGCCTTCCAATTTTTGAGTACTAAATACGATAATTGTTTTTGGTTTTTGTTTTAAACTGTTATTACCAAAGTACTGTAATATATTTTGTGTAATAATTTCAATCAATCGTTTTTGAATAAAAGGTAAATCAATATTACCAGGGTTTAAGATGATCTTTGGTATCATTCCTAAAGATATAAATCCTATTTGTTTACTTGCACGGATAGAATTTTTAAGGCTATTGTCAAAATACTCCATAGCAAAAATTATTACTAAAGTTAAAAGACCTCCTAAAAGTGATGCCGCAATAATTAATACGGCTCTTTTTGTTTTATTTGGTGATATTGGATAATAAGGGGTATCAATAGCTTTTACATTTGATGACAGCTCACTATCTTGTAATTTTAATTTTGCCAAATTTAATCCATGAAGAATTTCTAAATAGCCTTGTTCAGCCACCGAAATTTCACGTTCAAGTCTTTTCATGTTGGCACCTGCTGGCGCATATTCTGCATATATTTCTTGAAAGTCATTATTTTGACCGCTCATTACTTTAATTTTCGCTTTGAGCTTTTCAGCTTCAACTTCATTATTCATCCAGTTTGGAAGCACGGTAGAAATTGGCAAACCGTCAATAGAGTTTTGATATGAATACAATTCAGCAACACCTTTTTTTATATCGCTAATTAATAAATTGGACTGACTTTTTAATGCAGCCATTTTTTTAACATCCGCCTTTTTATTATTAGATTGAATTTCAGCTTGTGTTAAGGCGATTTTAAAATTCAGATTTCCTAGTATTTTCTTTTTATCAAGAATACTATTACTCTTTGTTTGAATAACTTCTTGTATTTTTAATTTTTCTTCGAACTTTATTTTACCTGCTTTAAGACCAGCTAATTCAGCTGTAATTTTTTTATAGTTGACCTCCATATCTTCCTTTACTACGGCAATAGCTTTACTCTGTTCGTAATAGTTTATAATATTGGAGCTTTTATTAAAATCTAAAAGTCTGTCTTCTGCTTCTGATAAGTTGTTTCTGGCATTAGCTAGTTCATTCTCAAAATATTTAACGACAGCATCTGATCTATTTTCTTTTCTATGCCTATAATTAATAATACAAACTTCGTTATAAATAGCAAGAGTTTGTTGACAAATACCTGGATCATTAACAGTATAGCTTAATTTAATTAAATCACTGCTATTTATTCTTTCTGCTTTTATTTTGGAAATAGCTTTTAAAGAATAGTGATCATCTTCGTCATAATTTAGCAACTCATAAACAAAGTTATCACTACCGCTTTTCATTAATTTCGTTAAATTTTGAACCGTTTTTTCATAATTATTGCGGTTTATTTCAACTGGAAATTGTTCTCTATCAAAATCACTTATTTTAGTTGAATCAGCGTCAATAGTTCCATCAGTCTCAATATAATTATATAAATCTTCTGGAATCTTTTTTTTGAATTCCTCGAAAAGTTCTTTCGATATATATTTAGGATTTGCTTCTGGTAACATTAAATGAAATGCTAATAATCTAATGGCCACTTCCTCTTGAGTTTCTCTAATTTTTATAATATTTATTAAATTATCAAAGGCAGAATTTGTAGCCTGATAATCAAACTTCTTTTCCATATCAATTGAAGAACCGGTAGCAAGACCTGTGTACAAAATTGTTTGGGAAGAATATTCCAAAGAAGCGTTCATTGTTAGTAAAATAACCATAGAACCGAGTAGCAAAGGAACTAGAATTAATAGTGCCAAGTGCTTTAAAATTAATCTTACAAAGTAAATTATTGTCATCTCTTTAAATTTGTTAACCCAAATATAAACCCAGCCATATCTTCAAGTAATTGTTTGGCAGTAATAAATTCAGACATTGCTTCTTCGTAATCCGACTCTAAATTTGAAGTGATACCACTTATCCTAACATATTCTGACAGTGGTACCACCCCATTCTTAAATTCTTTTTCAACCATTTGTTTATTTAAACTACCATCACTAAAACTTCTTGACCGTATTTTGAGTAATTTTTGCTTTAATATTAAGTTTTGATACATCCTTATTACAGTCTGTCTTATTTCTTCTTTTGTAAATTCGGCCATACTTGTAGCTTCATCAATCTCTAATTCAGCCAGCTCTATTTGATTTTTTCTATTGAGAACATCAAATAATGGAAACCTTATATATACTCCAACAGTATAATTAAATTGTGTGGCAGTTGTTAAAGATGCTGTATTGTTAGAACCATCTTCACTGGTAGCAAAATTACTTAAATTACCATACCTAGTGTCAGCTTGAACCCCTAAATTTCTTGACCAGTATATACGTTCAGAGGCTAGCGTAGATTCCACAACACCAATATGTTTATTTCGAAATTTTAACATAGCACTTCGTTTTAGCACAGAATCTAGAACGACTTGAAGTGGGGGGAATCTAAATTCAGTACTATTCAATGAGCTATCCTCCAATTCAGATGTCTGACCTTGCATGGTATTAAACGATATAACAATTATACTTAAAATTGATACGATATGAAGAATCTTATTCATTTTTATCTTGGTTACAAATTTAAAATTTATGCGGCATCTGATCGAAATAAAGTGGGAACAGTTCTTAATATAATTTTAATATCATACCAAAAGGAATAACCACCTTCTGCGAATTGATCTGCATATTCATTGTCAAGGTGCATTCTTTTTTCTTCAGACATTGGGCCTTCCTTGCCTCTGAATTCTATCTGCCATAAACCTGTCATTCCTGGGGGTGCTAAAAAACGTTTTGATAAATCATCTACAGTTAACAACTCTGCCTCATAGACTGGTAAAGGTCTGTTGCCTACAATAGACATATCTCCTTTTAAAACATTAATTAGTTGTGGTAATTCATCAATACTCCTTTTTCTAATAAACTTACCAACTTTTGTGATTCGTGGGTCATCAACAATTTTTACAAATGTTGAATTGTTTTTAGCTGCTTGTAGTTTTTGAACATTAAACCAATAATCACAAATTATATGAGTTGTTATGTACATTACTGAAGAGCATGACTCCGTTTCTGGCAATGCACTGCATCTTGGACAGGGGATGTCTAAAGTGCTATCTTCGGTTGTTGTTTCTGTTTTATACTGATTTTTTTCTTCTGCTAATTTTTTAAGCAGTTCGTCTGATCCTGATAGCATTGACCTTAATTTATAAAAGTCGAATGTTTTTCTACCCACTCGTTTTGAAATGTAATAGACCTTCCCTTTTGACTCCAACCTTATCGCTAAAATAGTTAATAATAAAAATGGTGATGCTAAAAGAAGCACGGATGATGCAACAATGATATCAAAGATTCGTTTTGAAAGTGGCATTTTGTAACCTTTTTCCTCAACCTCGACTTTATGGTTTAATTTCTTGTTAATTGGTTTTCTGCGTGTGCACAGATATTCTACCCTGTCCAAAATATCTTTAGGGTTCGAAACTGAAGAAACGTAAAAATCATCAATTTGTTTTCTAAATGCCTTTTTATATATATCAGAATTAAATTCTTTGGAGAGTAAAACGAAGGGTAGAGCATCGTATTCGCTGTGCATTCTAATCCAATCATAAAGAAATATTCCGTTATTTCCAGGTAAATAATAATCGCAAATTATAGCATCCAAATTTTTATTAGATTGTAAATATTTTGCGGCCTTTATACTGTTTTCAACTATTGTTATAGACAAGTTTTTGTGATCGTCTTGGACAAAGTAATTTTTTATACTTCCAATGTATAAAATGTTAAGATTTGAGGTCATGGGTACTCTTAATTAATTTGCAATATTGTATATAATCTTTAAGGTTTTAATAAGCTTGTATTGATGGTTTAGAGGAAAGTTCGAAAACCTAAATCTAAAAACAGACTTTTTTCGTTAAATACTTCTTTGCCTTACCCCGCAAAGATTGATGCTTGTTACCATTCTATAGCATAATGAATTGGATAAATATTCTTTTTAACCAATTCCTCAAGCTCTTCTGGGTTAAATGGCTTTGTAAGATAATCTTGCGCACCAAGTCTGTAGCATTTTACACGTTCTTTACTTTCCGCTCTTCCTGATAACATTACAACAGGTGTATGTTTTGTGAAACCTTGTTTACGAACCTTGATCAAAAACTCGAAACCATCCATTTCAGGCATTTGAATGTCTGAAATAATTAGGTCTGGAAGATTACCATCAAGCCATTCAAGAGCTTCTAATGCACTATGTAGCCCAATTACTTCGTAGTCTTGAGAAAGAAAATTTTGCAATAACATACAGATACTTATTTCATCATCAATGACTAGTATTATTTTTTTCATAATTTTATTTATCAGTTAAACCAAAATCATTTTTCATTTCATTAACAACTTCCTTTGCTATTAAATTAAGATTTGAGATTTTTAATTCTAACTCCAATGAAGAAACTTCTTTCGAAAAAAACACTTCAGTAAGTAGAAATTCTTTCTCTAATTTAGAGGTTCCAAAATACGTTAAAAGGGGTTTAATTTTATGGGCTAAACTTTTAATTTTTAAAAAGTTATTTTCAGAATAAGCTGTTTCAATATCTTTTAATATTAATGAAATTTGTTCAATAAATACTTCTACCATTTTTAAAACCTGCTCTTCATTACCACGGCACATTTGATTAATCACATCAAGGTCATATAATTTATAATGTGAAATATTAATGTTTTGGGGTAAATTCATTCCAGTATTTTTTTATCACTGTAGTTTCTAAACATACGATTTTATTTTAAACATTAACAAATATTTAACGTTAAAATATAGAGTTATATGTTTGTCTTGTTTTGTAAGGCGCTAATTATTACATATTTAATTTTACGATGTGTTTTTAAGGTCAGCATACTTTAAGGGTTTCGATTTTTACATACAAATTATTGCATCAATGAATTGATTACCGCGTCATTAATAAAATATTTAACTCAATCAATAGTAGACGTTTTTTTATTTGTTAAGACAAATCCGAAAAGGAATAAAATTTATTTTTTTTGAATTAAAAGAGACTTAAACCTTCAAATTAAATAATTGTCTTAAAAAAACGTATTGTTTTTATTAATCCTTCATCTAATTGAACATTTGGTGACCAGTTTAATTCTTTTTTAGCAAGAGATATATCTGGTTGTCTTTGCATTGGATCATCTGATGGTAAAGGTTGATATATAATTTTCGATTTAGAACCTGTAAGTTGTATTACTTTTTGAGCTAATTCAAGAATTGTAAATTCATTAGGATTACCAATATTTACAGGACCTGTAAAGCCATCTCTAGAACTCATAAGTCTAATCATACCCTCAACTAAATCATCAACATATTGAAAACTACGAGTTTGATTGCCTTCCCCATAAACTGTAATATCATGATTTTGTAGGGCTTGAACAATAAAGTTAGAGACTACACGACCATCATGAGGATGCATATTAGGTCCGTAGGTATTAAAAATTCTAATAATTTTAATATCAACATTGTTTTGTTTGTGGTAATTCACAAACAATGTTTCTGCAGATCGCTTGCCTTCATCATAACAAGCGCGCTCTCCAATCGGGTTCACGTGTCCCCAATAAGATTCGGGTTGAGGATGAATTAAAGGATCTCCATAAACTTCGCTCGTAGATGCTTGAAGTACTTTTGCGCCGACTCGTTTCGCTAACCCTAGCATATTAATAGCACCCATAACAGATGTTTTCATCGTTTTTATTGGGTTATATTGATAGTGAACGGGAGAGGCTGGACACGCTAAATTGTATATTTCATCTACTTCAATAAAGAAAGGTGCTGTAACATCGTGACGAATTAGTTCAAAATAAGGATTGTCTAAAAGATGGATAACATTTTCTTTCTGACCCGTAAAAAAATTATCTAGACAATAAACTTCGTTACCTTCATTTAATAAACGTTTACATAAGTGTGATCCAACAAAACCAGCCCCACCGGTAACAAGAATTTTTTTTCTAATCATGATACATTTAGTTTATTGCTAGAGATTTTTTATTATCTGAGGTGTTTACACCGATACAGAAATATTCAAAGCCATTTTTTGTCACTTGCTCTCTATCATAAATATTTCTACCATCAAAAATGACTTGTTTATTTAATAGTTTTTTCATGATTTTAAAACTTGGAAATTTAAATTCAGGCCACTCTGTAAGTATGGCTAAACAATCGGAATCAATTAAAGCTTCATACTGATCTTCACAGTATGTAATGGTCTCACCAAAATGATGTTTTGCTTCATCTATGGCTACTGGGTCATAGGCCTTTACAATCGCTCCTGCTTGCAAAAGGCTATTTATGATATATAATGATGGAGCTTCACGCATATCATCTGTTTGAGGTTTAAAGGAAAGCCCCCAAATACCTATCGTTCTACCCTTTAAATCTCCTTTAAAATACGTACTTATTTTGTTAAATAAAACTAGCTTTTGATATTTATTAACAGCCTCAACCGCTTGAAGAACTTTCAACTCGTAATTATTTTCACTTGCTGTTCTAATCAGTGCTTGCACATCTTTCGGAAAACATGAGCCACCGTAACCTATTCCTGGATATATAAATTTAGGGCCAATTCTTGAATCCGATCCGATTCCTTTTCGTACTTTATTAATATCGGCACCTACTATTTCGCACAAGTTAGCAATATCGTTGATAAAACTAATTTTTGTTGCAAGCATGGCGTTTGCTGCATATTTTGTCATTTCAGCAGAAACAATATCCATGAAAATTATAGGATGACCATTAAGCGTAAATGGGTTGTATAAGTTTTTTATTAAGTTTTCAGCTCTTTGGCTATCTAAACCAACAACAATTCTATCAGGCTTTAAGAAGTCATTAATTGCAGCTCCCTCCTTTAAAAATTCTGGGTTCGAAGCAACATCAAATTTTATATCAATATTTCGTTTATCTAACTCTTCTTGAAGGACTTTTTTTACTTTTTTAGAGGTTCCTACAGGGACTGTACTTTTTGTAACAACAAGCATATAATCTTTCATATGCTTCCCACAATCTCTGGCAACTGCAAGAACATATTTAAGATCTGCACTACCATCTTCATCAGGTGGAGTGCCAACTGAAATGAATAATACTTCAGAATCTACTAAAGCTTCATTAATATTAGTCGTAAAACTAAGTCGCCCTTTTTTCATGTTTCTGGTAATCATATTTTCTAAACCAGGCTCATAAATTGGGATAATTCCATTATTTAGATTTTCAATTTTCTCCTTATCAATATCGACACAAGTAACATCAATGCCTACTTCAGAAAAACAAGCGCCAGTAACAAGACCAACATAACCGCTTCCTACAATCGTAACTTTCATAATTTTAATTTTGGGGTATTAGACGGATGAAATGTACAAAAATTACTTAAATTAAAATTATAAAAAATAGAAATAATTTATAAAATTTTATATCTAGGTGATTTTATAAAACACTTAGAATTAGTGATTTGCTTTTAATAGAGGTTATTTTGAAGTTAATCTCTGCTGTAGTTTCTAATTTGTTTAAATTTAATTATCGAACGATCAATTAATAAACAAGTATATGTCTCAAAAATATGATCAATGACTCTACTGTAAAAAAAAGTAACGGTAACTGCAATTACACACTATGAATTTAATTATATTTGAGTTAAATAGTAATAATTTCTTCTATAGATATTTTAATGAAATTTAAATGTAATATTTATATTTTAGAAATATTCTTGGTGTCAAACTAAAGTTATTTAAATCATTCACTTTTGTTCTAGTAATTTTGGGATTACCGATAAATAAATAGGTAGTATTTTCAGTAAAAAATCAATACATCTTGATGAACATTTTATCTTATTCCTTTTTAAATAATAGCGCAAGAATATTTAAAAATATTTTTGACATAAAGAAAGATATGTATATTCTATTAAATCTGAAATTAAAATAGAGGTCTTTAAACCAAAACTAGTTATAAAAAATTTGTCTAAAGTAATGCAGCACAAGACGGAAGAAAAAGAGAAAGAACTAAATATGAAGAAAAATAATAATATAGTTACAATGCCTAAAGCCTTAAAAGGAAAAACAGTTCTTGTTGTTGATGACAATATCATGAATATCATGATAGCAAATATTATATTAAAAAAATATGATGTGGTTGTTTCAAAAGCTAGTAATGGTGAAGAAGCTGTGAATTATTTAAAAAATAACGAATGTGACTTGGTTCTTATGGATCTTCAGATGCCAGTATTAAACGGGTATGAGGCATCAGGGATCATTAGACAAAGATTACAATTGAATCTGCCAATTATTGCATTAACAGCCAGTAATACAAAAGAAGAAAGGGAAAAGTGTTTTGAAGTTGGCATGAATGATTATCTAGCTAAACCGTTCAGTGAAGAGCAACTTCTTCAAACTATTTGCGTTTGGATTGGAAAGCCTGAGGATTCCATCATTTAAAATTTTCAGAACCGTGTGGCTTTTTCTAAAAAAGGAGAATCCAATGTTACTTCAAATTTAAAAAGTCAATTATAGCCCAAAGCGCATAAAATTAAGGTATTGATATTTAAAATTAGGTAGATGCTTTTTTTTAACCTTATTTGGGTTTAACTCCCCGACCCTTGAGTCGAAGTGGTTGACCGATTAGAGAATTAATGTTTCGTAGGCTTGACACGAGGATTATTTACTTTAAAAAAGATCATAATTACAATAGCTGCATAAACATTTATTTATATCCATTTGTTTTCTAAATAACTCAAATTCTACAGAATTCTTTTTTAAGTATTGAAACCTTATTTTTATTCTAATTTAGAATTATTAGATAATATATGTTTTGGATGTACTGCAAAAAAAATATGGAATGAAAATTAAAATTATATAAGTTACTGATATTTAAATTTTTTGTTGAATAGAGACTATCTCAATGTTAAAAGCATGTTTTTCTAGTAATTTTAAAAATTAAGCATATTGCGTAATTTTTATAGGTTTAAAAAGGGTAATTTCAATTACAAGATTAAATCATTAAAAATAAATCACATTAAAAAATGATGTTAACCTCATATTCTTTTAGCGAAGCTCAGATTAATAGACTTTTTCCGTTCTATATTTTAATCAATAAAAACATGGAAATTAGTTCCTTGGGAAAGTCGCTTTATAAAATATGTGGCTTTCAAAAACCACGGAATATCAGTCAGTTTTTTTCAATTTCAAGTCCTAAAAATCAAATAAATGTATTTGATGATTTAGTTGCAATACAAAACCAATTAGTAGTGCTGCAATTATTTATTGATAAAAAATTGAGATTAAGAGGTCAGTTTCAATATCTGGAAAATAGCGACGAAGTTTTGTTTGTAGGTTCGCCTAGTTCTAGTTCATTAGAACAGGTTAAAGAAAATAAACTATTGACCGGTGAGTACGCTAAAAATAATCGTCTTGTTAATGCAGTAAATACTGGTCAAATCAGGGGAATTAGAAAACAATTGGATGGATCGATAGCAGCGATAGCAACCATGTCAAAGTGCCAAAAAAACGAATTACAAATAGGAAATAGATCTGATTATGACAGTTTTTTATTTTCTAATCAAAGTATCGATCCTCATATAAGAATAAACTACAACGGCGATTTTTTGTATCATAATTTAGCAGCTAGTCATCTTGATTTTTTAAATTATGAAGATAAAACCTATCCTATTCATTTCTTTTTTAAATTAATAGTGCGCAAAATTGCCGAAAAAAAGGGAAGTTGGAGCTTTGAAGCAAGTTCTGACAAATTTCATTATTCTTTTGTTTGTCAAGGTATACCTTTAGAAGGTATTATTAATGTCTACGCTCGAGATATTACAATTTCAAAAAAATGTAAACTTGAGCTAGAAAAGCTATCATTCATTGTTCAAGAAACTTTGAATTTGGTCATTACTACAGATTCTAATGGAAAAATAGATTGGGTGAATAAAAGTTTTGAAGAAATTTCTGGATATAAATTAAGTGAAGTAAAAGGCAAAAAGCCTGGCGATTTTTTACAAGGAGAAGATACCAACCTAGAAACTGTGGCCTATATGAGGCAACAAATTAAAGACTCTAAATCCTTTGCATGTGAAGTTTATAACTACAATAAATCAGGAGAAGGCTATTGGGTAAGAATAAAAGGACAATCAATTTTAGATAAAAACGGAAAAGCAATCAAATATTTTGCTATTCAAGAAGATATTACAAGATACAAGTCAATACAGGAGGATATTCAGAAAAGCGAAAAAAAATATAGAGATTTAGTGGATAACAGTCTTACTGTAATAATTAAGCACAATTTAGATGGTAAAATTCTAACATCAAATCCGATGGCTGAAAAAATATTTGGATATTCTCAATCTGAACAGATAAACCATAATATCTCAGAATTCATCTCTAAAGATGAGAAACATCTTTTTAAAGAAAATTATCTAAAGAATATTAAAGAGAACAAAACATCTACAGGAATTTTAAAGGTCTTAACCAAAAAAGGAAAAACTGTTTATACTTTGTATAATAACTATTTATTTGAAGAAGCCGGAAAAGAGCCTGTTATAATTAGTTCTTCTGTGGATATAACGAAACGTGTTTTGATGGAAAAAAAGTTAAAAAGATCTAAAAAAGCTACAGAGGTATTAGCAAAATCAAAACATAATTTTTTGGCAAATATGAGCCATGAAATTAGAACACCAATGAATGCAATTATTGGGATGAGTCGTCAACTACAAAAATCAAGTTTAAATGACGATCAACGAAGTTATTTAGATATTATCGAAACTGCTTCCGAAAACTTATTGTTTATTATTAATGATATTTTAGATTTATCCAAATTAAAAGTCAATAAAATGTTTTTGGACAAAATTGCTTTTAAATTAGAAGTAGTCATAAATAGGGCATTGAAGGTAATGGCGCACAAGGCCGAAGAAAAAGGAATTCAATTGACGAATAGTTATTTTGATGCAAAACTATCGCCAGTATTAATCGGTGACCCGCATCGAATCAACCAAATATTATTAAATATTCTCTCAAATGCAATTAAATTCACGGAAGTAGGAGGTGTAGATATTTGTTGTAATGTTTTGAAAGATAATGGTGCCTCACAATATTTAGAAATTAAAATAACGGATACGGGTATTGGTATGACGCCAAATTTTTTAAAAAAAATATTTAAAAAATTCACCCAAGAATATGAAGCTAATAAGGAAAATATAGGAGGAACAGGCTTAGGTATGGCCATTACTAAATCTTTAGTAGGCAGAATGGGAGGTAAAATTACTGTGGAAAGTAAAATCGATTTAGGAACCACAATACGGATTACCTTTACTCTAGATAAAGCAGATGAGCTAGATTTAAAATCAAAGAATAGTGTCGTTTTAAGTTCTGCAAATTTAAAAGGAAAAAAAATACTTGTGGTTGACGATAATAGGATGAATAGGATGGTGGCGAAAGTTATTTTGAAAGATTATGATGTAATTATTTCAGAGGCCATTAACGGTGAAGAAGCTGTAAATTATTTAAAAAATAATCCATGTGATTTGGTCCTGATGGATATTCAGATGCCAGTTTTAAACGGTTATCAGGCATCAGAAGTAATTAGAAAAGAATTAAAGTTAGATATTCCAATTATAGCGTTAACTGCAAATGCGATGAAAGGAGAAAAGGAAAAGTGTCTTGAGTTTGGTATGAATGATTATCTCTCAAAACCTTTTGATGAAGAAAGTTTTCTTCAAGTTATTGGCACTTGTGTAGGCAATCCATTTGTTTCCCCAAGTTAAAATATTTTTGGTCTTTTAGTTTTTCTTATACTTTTACAATAATTTTTTTTAGATAGATTAAATCATCAGGCAATTAAATAGCTGTTTTCATGCAAATAGAAAATTACAAAATGGCACATTAACGTATAGTTTATATTGAATCTTCTCAGTAAAATTTAGCGATTTTTGACTTAAACTTGAGAAAAAATTACTGGAATCGAAATATCAAAATAAGTTTACTTAAAGAAATTCAATGATCTACTTAACAATATTTCTTTATGAGACACTAGTGAATTTCGTGCTGTAATTGTTTCTTTTAAAAACAAAAACTATTTACAATCACTAAAATAATAATCACAAATTTTTTATAAAAGTAAACTCTTGGTGTTAGACCGTTTGGGATAAAAGGCATAATAATACTATATTTGAATTTCAAAGAACACATCATGAAAAAAATATTTTTTTTATTCTTTTTAGTATTAATCTCATGGAGTTGTCAGCAAAAAGAAACTCCGGTTATTTTCAAAGAGTATGATGAAACGGCTGTCTTGAAAAAGCAACAAAATCATAAAAAAAAGCGAATGCAATTCAAATTGATGCAGTCTAAATACTTGGATATGAATCAGGTTTTTAGAGCATTTAATGAAGATTTATCCTACTTTTCAGAGGAAAGATATGAAGCTTTAAAGCCTTTAATTTTAGAGCAAAATATTCCTTCTCTTCAAAAAAGTGTACAAGAAGGAGCATTGAGTTACGAAAAATTAACACTGTTTTATTTATACAGAATTAGAAAATTCGAAAGTGATTCAACCTTATCTTTAAATAGTATTATTGCCTTAAATCCTCATGTTTTAAGAGAAGCTAGAGAGAAAGATGAGCAAAAAAAGAACGTTTCTGAATTTTCTATATTTGGAATGCCAATTTTACTGAAAGATAATATCAATACAAAAGAATTACCTACAACTGCCGGAGCAGTAGCTTTGCAAAGAAATTTTACAAAAAGTGATGCTTTTATTGTTGAAAAGCTAAAAGAAAATGGCGCCCTCATTTTAGGGAAAGTTAATTTGAGTGAATGGGCCTATTTTTTCTGTTCAGGATGTCCTGTGGGATATTCTGCAATTGGCGGTCAAACCTTAAACCCTTATGGAAGAGGAGAGTTTGAAACAGGAGGAAGTTCTGCAGGAAGTGGCGTTGCCGTTGCTGCAAACTTTGCTGTTGCTGCGGTTGGTACAGAAACTTCAGGTTCAATCACTTCACCCTCGAGTCAGAATTCTGTAGTTGGTTTAAAACCAACAATTGGCGTATTGAGTAGAAGTGGAATTGTCCCTATTTCATCCACTTTAGATACCCCTGGTCCCATGACAAAAAATGTAATAGACAATGCAATTTTTATGAATGCAATGTTGGGTTTTGATACAAACGATGCTGCTTCTAAAGAAATAGAAGAAGATTATTTTAAAAACGGCTTTAAAAATGACTTAAAAGGAAAGAGGTTAGGGGTTTTAAAGACGTTGCTAACAGATTCTATTTATGTCTTAACTTTAGGAAAACTGAAAAAAGCAGGAGCAGAGATTATGGAAATTACGCCTCCTGAAATTTCCTTTAATGGTTTCTTAACCCTTCTAAACATTGATATGAAACATGATTTACCTAAATATTTAAAGAATAATGCAGATAAATCTATCTCTTTAAAAAATGTAAAAGATGTGGTTGAATTCAATCAAAAAGATTCACTTTTAAGAGCGCCTTACGGTCAACAATTATTTGAGGGTATCGTTAAAGATGCTACCACTTTAGAGGAATTAGACCTTATTAAAAGGAACTTAAACAGTGAAGGGAAGAGATTTTTACAAGCTTTAAAAGATGAAAATTTAGATGCAATTTTATCTATTAATAATTACCATTCAGGTGTTGCCGCAGTTGCAAAGTATCCAACATTAACAGTTCCTATGGCTTATAAAAAATCAGGAGAACCTGTAAGTTTAACCTTTATAGGATTGCCTTTTTCTGAAAGAAAACTGCTGGAAATTGGTGCTGCTTTTGAGCAATTAACTAATGTTCGAAGGATGCCTGAAAACTATGACTAATGATTAAAATCACTAACATTAATTTATTGTGGTAATTTTGTAGTGGAAATTAGTTGACTTTTATAAATAATTTAATCCAAGAGAAGGTTTTTAAGTCCTCTAATTTTTAGATACAGTATTGCGTAAAGTTGATAATAAATTTAATTAATTCGCTAGAATTTTAACATTTGAATTTATAGAATTACTATCATTAAAAACAAGTATATATGCATCTTTTGAGGAACTTTAAAACACCAAAATTAGTCATACCGGTTGCAATATATAAACATTATGATTTTAAGGTAAACTAGTAAAACTTTGCCGTAACTCATTTTTTGATGAATCTATTTTTAGATAACTGCTCTAAAAAACTTACGGTCTGTATACAAATTATCTTGGCGGTGGCATTTCTCCTTTTTCTGGAGGTCTTCGTTTCCGTCCTTTCATAGCTTTTTTTATGATTTCATCAAAAACTTCCTGTTGTTTTGGAATGCAAATTTTTCTTACAGATTTAAAAAAACGAAAAACTTCTGCTTCTTTTTTGCCTTCTAATTTTCCAATAATTTGACTTAAAGAATCAATATTTATGTTTTTATTGCCAAAAGAATTGAACAAAGTATCTTTTTGCTTTCTAATTTGATGGTCTAAATTTATCATAGAACCTCTATGAAATTCATCTAAACTTATAAATTTTACTTTTTGATTTTCAGTAAACTCTAATTGTTCTGTTAAAAAGTTTTTTTCTTTTTTTTGATTCTGACTTCTATTATGATGCGGTTTTTTTATCAACATAAAAATTAAAACGCCATTTAGCAAAACGAGAATAATGAATAGAACAGGAACTAATTTTGATTTCATACGTTTTAATTTAAAAAAGAAGTAGTTTCAGATTGTAAAGAATATTCTTTGGCAAAAGTTTCCATATTCATATCGAAAGTTTGTTCTTTCGATGAAAAGGCATAAAAAAATGCACTTACGTTCATCAACAAAACGAACCCTAAAGTGGCTATTTGCAATTGAGGTGAAAACCATTCAAAAACTTTTGACTTTTCTTCTTTATGATTCTCTAACTTCTGAAGAACTTTATGTTTAAAAAAGTGATTCACTTTGACCTCCTCTATGGTGTCTATTACTTTAAAAGTAGCTTCAATATTTTTCTCGATTTGTTCTTTTGATTTCATCTTCTTTATGTTGATAGTCTTTGTGAGGATAAAATAATCTATTAATTTTTTAGATGCTTTCTCTTTAAAAAACTTGTGGTCTTTATTAAATATTTTTAGGCACAACCAATTAAGGGGAATTGTTTTTATAAAAAATTTCTAATTTCTCCTTCAATGATTTCTTTGCTCTAAACATAATGGATTCTACTGATGATAAACTTTTACCCGTAATTTCTTTAATTTCTTGGTAACTTTTACCGTCTATTTTTGCCAATGTAAAAATAGCTCTCTGATTTTCTGATAAGCTATTAATCGCCTTAAAAATTATTGCTGATTTTTCTTTATTTTCTAAAACAATTCCGGGATGATTAAACTCTGTAAAATAAGTAGTTTTATCAAGAGCAATTTCATTTCCAAGAATAGATTGCATAAAGGCAAACCGTTTTTTTGTGTTTTTTTTCCTGATAAATTCTAGACATTTATTTGTAGCAATTCTATAAATCCATGTTGATAGTTTAGAATCTCCTTTAAATCTAGAAATCGATTTAAAAATCTCTAAAAAAACTTCTTGTGCAATGTCTTCTGCATCTTCTTTATTAGGCACAAAAGAAATACAGGTGCTAAACACTTTCTGCTGATAATCGTCTAATAAACGATTAAATGCAGACTGTTTGCCTTCTTTCAGTAATTTTATGAATTTTTGTTCTTCCAAATTGATTGTCAAAAAAAGTAAACATACAAAAATTCGGTAAACAACTGTTTTACGAACAGACTAATAATTTGTATCTTTGTCCTTGTAGATTAAATTTAATTATGAAGTTATTATTACTTACTATCGGATTATTAGCACTTGGGGTTGCAGGAATAGCCATTAAACTTTGGGCAAAAAAAGATGGTGAATTTGCGGGTACTTGCGCAAGCCAAAATCCAATGTTAAATAAAAATGGCGAAGCTTGTGGTTTTTGTGGAAAACCCTCTGAAGAGTTTGATACTTGTGCAGAACCTCAACATAAATAATCTTATTTCTACGTGATGATTTTAACTGTAGTTTTCTACCTTTTCGTAGCATGTACAGGAATTCAAATCATGTATTATCTTAGCTTTTCGTCATTTCTTTTTAAACAAAAAAAAAGAAATCAAAAAACGGAATCTATTCCTGTTTCTGTTATTTTATATGCAAAAAATAGCACTGCTGAATTACAAGAAAACTTACCTTTTGTTATTGCACAAACGTACCCAATATTCGAAATTGTTTTAATTGATAACGCTTCTTCAGATGATACCAGCGAAATAATGAAGGCTTTTCAAGAAAAAAATGAAAATATTAAAATTGTGGCAGTAAAAAATACGGAAGCTTTTTGGAATAATAAAAAATATGCTTTAACGCTTGGTATAAAAGCCGCTACATACGATCATTTATTATTTACAGATGCCAATTCTAAACCTATTAGTAAAAATTGGATTGGCGAAATGAGTGCAATGTTTACGGTGAAAAGAACGATTGTTTTAGGATATGAAAAGTTTAAAAGCGAAAAAAATTTTACGAATCTTTTAATTCGTTTTTATAGTTTATTAAAAGCGCTCAAATGCTTTTCATTTGCAAAAACCGCAACTCCCTTTATGGCATTTGGCAATAATTTGGCATATACAAAATCAGAATTTTTTAAAGTAAATGGATTCATCAATCATATAAAAATTATATATGGTGAAGATGATTTGTTTATTAGAGACGCTGCAAGTAAAAAGAATATAGCTTTTAGTATTTCTGAAGATAGTTTTATAGAAACGGAGCCTCATAAATCCTTTAAAGAATGGTTTCAATATGTAAGAATTACAAATTCTTTAAGAGTACACTACAAGTTTAAACATCGTTTTTTATTAAGCCTTTTTATTTTTTCAAAAACATTTTTTTATGTTTTAGCAATTGTATTATTTTTCTTTTATCCTTCGGAAATAATAGGGTTTTGTTTACTCGTTTATGTGCTAGTTCAATATCTTGTAATTGGTTTTTCTGCAAAAAAACTAAAAGAATCTCAACTAATCTTTTTCTTACCTTTTTTAGAAATTGGATTATTATTGATTCAAATTAGTATATTTAGTGCTAATTTGATTTCAAAACCAAATCATTGGAAATAAATAACACTAAAATTGAGCAAAATATTTTAAAAGCGAAGGAAGGTAATCAAGCTGCATTCCGATTTTTGCTTGATACATTTTGGAGTAATGTTTATAATTATCAGTTAAAGCGGACTAAAAACGAAAATGAGGCAGAAGATATTGCCATTCAAACTTTCTCGAAAGCCTTCGATAAAATCCATACTTTTGATGATACATATGTTTTTAAAACTTGGTTAATTGCAATTTCTAAAAACGTTCATATCGATTTATTACGTAGGAAAAAAACATCAATTTTTACGGAAACGACCAAAGAACAAGAAGAAAAAGTGTATTTGGTGGTTGATGAAAATCCGACACCAGAAGACAAAATCATTAGAGAACAAAATTTAGAAGAATTGTTAAAAGACATTAAACAATTGAAACCTAAATACCAGGAAGTAATACAATTACGATATTTTCAAGAATTGAGTTATAAAGAAATTTCTGCTCAAATTAATGAACCCATGAACAACGTAAAAGTAAAGTTATTGCGCGCAAAAAAATTGTTGGCAGCTATTATTAAGAAAACTTAAAAATGAAAAAATCATTCCTACAATCCCTGGGGCCAGGTTTATTGTTTGCAGGTGCAGCAATTGGTGTATCGCATTTGGTACAATCTACAAGAGCAGGGGCAGAGTTTGGTTTTGGTTTACTTTGGGCTTTGTTATTAGTGCATATTTTTAAATATCCTTTTTTTCAATTTGGCCCGCGTTATGCAGCTGCAACAGGTGAGACCTTATTAGATGGATATTATAAATTAGGAAAAGGTGTTTTAGCCATATATTATGTATTGAGTTTTGGTACCATGTTTACCATTCAAGCAGCTGTTACCGTGGTTACGGCTGGTTTAGCGTCTCAACTTTTCGGAATTACGAACAACCTTGTGCTTTGGTCTGCTATATTGCTACTTATCAGTATTTTAATTCTTTTGATTGGTAAGTATAAATTGTTAGATAATTTAATGAAATACATTATTATTATCTTAACAATTAGCACAATCACAGCAGTTTCTGTAGCCTTATTTAGTTCTAAAGAAGCTTTTGATGTGACTCAAATTATACCATCAGGCACTGTAGAAATCACTTTTTTAATAGCATTTTTAGGTTGGATGCCTGCACCATTAGATGTCTCTATTTGGCACTCTATTTGGTCTGTTGAAAAAAGCAAAAACACGTTTATTAAAATAAAACCTAAAGATGCTATTTTCGATTTTAATGTGGGATATTTAGGTACGTTAATTTTAGGAATTTGTTTTGTGCTTTTAGGCGCTTTGGTCATGTATAAGTCTGGTGAAACGTTCTCAAGTAAAGGCGGTGTTTTTGCATCTCAATTAATAACGTTATATACTAAAAACTTGGGTGATTTATCTTATATATTTATCGCTGCGGCGGCATTTACCACAATGTTTAGTACCACAATTACAACTTTAGATGCTTCGCCAAGAGCCATGAATAGGAGTTCAAAATTATTATTTAACAGAGACTTTAAATTTGGATATTGGTTCTGGATTATTTTTCTTTTTGTAGGTACATTTATTATCCTTCAATGCTATTTGGCTGATATGGGAAGCTTAATTAAAATCGCAACTATTTTATCTTTTTTAACAGCACCTTTTTATGCCATTTTAAATTATGTTTTAATTACAGGAAAACACACACCGAAAGAACATCAACCGAAATTATTTACAAGAATTTTAAGTATTGTCGGTATCGTTTTTTTGATTGGATTTAGCATTTGGTTTTTAATGAATTTATAGCACACTTTGTATTCTTAAAAAAATGGATACTTGGATTTTTGATCCAATAAAGTGTAAAACTGACGATATAAAGAATAACGAATTGAGATTATAACTATTTTTTTGATATTTCATTTCATATTTTTAAGATCCTACTTTCTAATAAAAATAAATTTAAATCGTCTTTATTTGGAAGCTTTTAAAATTAACGAATTCTATACTTCGTAATAATTTACTTTCCCTAAATTCTTCGTAAATTTGTTTAAAATTAAATACAATGGAGATAGAAACCGTAGTACTTCCCGAAAGAGCAAAAAAACCAAAATGGCTTCGTGTAAAGTTACCCGTTGGTAAAAAATATAATGAATTAAGGGGTTTAGTTGATAAATATAAATTAAATACAATTTGTGCAAGTGGAAGCTGTCCGAACATGGGCGAATGCTGGGGTGAAGGAACTGCGACTTTTATGATTTTAGGAAATATATGCACGCGTTCTTGCGGATTTTGTGGTGTAAAAACAGGCAGACCAGAAACTGTAGAATGGGATGAACCTGAAAAAGTTGCACGATCTATAAAAATTATGGGTATTAAACATGCTGTAATTACTTCTGTAGATAGAGATGATTTGAAAGATGGTGGTTCTATTATTTGGGCAGAAACTGTGGATGCAATACGTAGAGCAAATCCAAACACGACTTTAGAGACCTTAATTCCTGATTTTCAGGGAAATACAAAACAAATAGATCGAATTATAGCGGTGCATCCTGAGGTAGTTTCTCATAATATGGAAACTGTAAGAAGGTTAACACGTGAAGTTAGGATTCAAGCAAAATACGACAGAAGTCTAGGTGTTTTAAAATATCTAAAAGATAACGGAATGCGCTCGAAAACAGGCTTAATGTTAGGTTTAGGTGAAACTGAAGAAGAAGTTTTACAAACTATGAAAGATTTGCAAGGTGTTGGTTTAGATGTTTTAACAATTGGTCAATATTTACAACCCACTAAAAAACATTTACCGCTAAAAGAATTTATAACACCAGAGCAATTTAAAAAATACGAGACTATTGGTTTAGAAATGGGTTTTATGTACGTTGAAAGTGGTCCATTAGTGCGTTCTTCTTACAAAGCACATAAGCATGCCAAATAAAAGCTATAAAAATTATAGGTTAAAATAATGTTTTTACTTAAAAATCAATTATAAACTAACGATTCTTCATTGAGAGTCGTTTTTTTTGTTAAAGAAACTAAAAAATATTGTTTATTTAACGTTTATGAAACTTTAAAACTCATTTTGGCATAAAACTTGTTATTATAAAAAGGAAGAGACGTAGTAAACCTCTTTATTGTATAAATTATTTGAATTAGTAAAATTAGAAAACCATCTCATAATTGAGGTGGTTTTTAAATTATTGTTTTTTTTATAATGCTGGATGCTGTATTTTTTCAGCAATTGCTTCCACTTCATCTAAAACTCTCAACAAATTACCACTCCAAAGTTGTGCTATTTGAGCTTCTGTATAACCTCTTTTTACTAATTCTACAGTTACATTTAAAGTTTCAGATGCATCATTCCAACCATCAATGCCACCTCCACCATCAAAATCTGAACTAATTCCAACATGATCAATCCCGATTTTATTGACCATATAATCTATATGGTTCACAAAGTCTGCAACATTTACAGGGTCAACAACAGCTGAATCCATATTATTTTTGGCTTCCTTCGATAGCTTTCTATAAATTGCAATGGCATCTTCTTGTGCTTTTCCTTTTAATTTTCTAATTTCATTTCTTGGAACTAATTCTAAACGCTGTTCTTTACCTAAAAGTTCAATTTTCTTAATTAATTCATCATTATACTTTTTATCTTTTTCTGTGTCTAAATAAGAACTAAAAGCTACAGTTTGCGCAACTCCACCATTTTTTTTTAACCATTCTAGTTGCTCATCATCTAAATTTCTACTATGATTACACAAGGCTCTTGCAGATGAATGTGAAGCTATAATTGGTGCTTTAGACAATTCAATTATATCTTTCATCGCTTTTTTTGAAGGATGAGAAACATCAATCATCATTCCCAATTTATTCATTTCTTTAATCACCTCTTTACCCAAATCACTCACTCCATTATGCAACCAAACATCTTCTTTTTCACCTGTATTTGAATCACAGAATTGACTATGACCATTATGAGAAAGACTCATGTATCTTGCTCCTAAATCATAAAACTTCTTTACTCTAGAAATGTCTGTTCCCAAAGGATATGCGTTTTCCACGCCAATCATTGCTACTTTTTTACCTGATGCGTAAATTTTTCGAGCTCCATCTGAAGTGGTTGCCAAACCAATTCTGTTAGGAGCAATTTTATTTGTTAGTTTGTGAATGGCATCAAATTTACTCATCGCGTTTTTATATGCTTTATCATATCCTTCTTCATTCAAATCTCCTTGACCAGTATAAACGATAAAAAATGCTACATCCAAGCCTCCTTCTTCCATGTTTGGAAGATTTACTTGATTTTTAAGTTTTTGTGTATAATTAATAGAATCTGTAAAATTAGCAACATTAATATCTACATGAGTATCCAAAACCAGAACTCGTTGATGAATTGCTTTTGCCTTTTCTATTAAGTTATCGTTAGTGTTTTCTTTTTTACAGGAAGTCATGAGGAAAAGTATAATTAAAATTTTTAGAAGATTCATAAAACACATTTATCTGGTTAAAGCTTAAATATACTAACTATTATTGAATCACTTTCTACAAAAAAAAAGAATCGTCTAAAAATTTCTTTTTAAACGATTTTAATAATTACAAACTAAAATTCCCCAACTTATAAAATTTGTAAATGTATTCTTAAAACACACCAAATAAACGATACTTATTAGAGATGATTTATACTTTTCGTTCAGTAGTTCAAAAGTATAGTTGAAAAAACATAATAACTCATTGAGATTTATATCTCTTTATAAAGTAATTAAAAAAGACTAGTTAAGAGAATCGTTAAACCTTGATGAAATCCGTGTTTTAAATTTCAATTTGTTATAAAAAAAAGAATCGTCTAAAAATTTCTTTTTAGACGATTTTAATAATTACAAACTAAAATTCCCCAACTTATAAAATTTGTAAATGTATTCTTAAATACACATCAAATAAACACGATTTATTAGAAGTAATTTGTACTTTTCGTTCAGTAGTTCAGAAGTGTAGTTTAAAAGTATAGTTGAAAAACCATAATAACCCATTTTGAGATTTATAGATCTTTGTAGAGTAATTTAAAAAGACGAGTTAAGAGAATCGTTAAACCTTGATAAAATCCGTGTTTTAAGTTTCAATTTGTTGTAAAAAAAGAATCGTCTAAAAATTTCTTTTTAGACGATTTTAATAATTACAAACTATAATTCCCCCAACTTATAAAATTTGTAAATGTATTCTTCAATACACAGCAAATAAACTCCACATCTTAAAGATTCTGTGCGCTTTTCGTTCAGTAGTTCATCGGTATAGTTGAAAAGCCATAATGAACCGTTTAATATTTATAAGCCTTCATAAAGTTCTTTAAAAAGACTAGATAAGAACATTGTTAACCCTTGATAAAAGCTGTGTTTTAAACTTCAATTTGTGGTACGAAAAAATCGTCTAAAAATTTCTTTTTAAACGATTTTTTCGTACCACAAATAATAAATCCCCACCTATTAATTTGTTTCTGTATTTAAACCTAAATACGCTGTAAATATAAATTTATTCTAAGTTGGGAAGACTTGCTTTTCGATGACTGAATATTTTAAGACTCTAAAATGCAGAAAAGTATCGTTAACTAAATCCCGCTAATCATTTTATATTTTGTAGTTTTCTGATAATTCTCGTTTTCTAAATCAACGAATACAGCCTGATTTTCGTTATTTATCAATTTAGAGATATCTTTTTATTTTGCAGTTATTTTAATAACAGGATATGGTTTGCCCATAATATCTTTAATGGGTTTTTCTGCAATATTTTTATCAGTAATAAAATTGGGTAATAAAATAGATTCATCAACAGAAACCACAAAGCCCTGTAAATTCTTTACAGGGCTTTGTGGTATTTTAAAGGATTTCATTCGCTCAATAGCGTGAGAAACCAAGTATTCTATTTGTGCAAAAACTAAAGGGCTATCAGTATGATTTTTAATTAAATCCGCCGCAGTTTTAATTTATTCTTCTACAAAACCTTTTTCACGCATCCAATTATCGTTGAACATTTTACCCACATATCTACTTCCATGATCATGAAATAAAACAACAACAACATCCTCTTTTGTAAAATGTTCTTTTAATTGTAATAAGCCTTTTATGGCAGCGCCAGCCGAGTTCCCTAAAAACATTCCTTCCTCTTTCGCTAACCTTTGCGTATAAATTGCAGCATCTTTATCAGTTACTTTTGTAAAACCATCAATAACCCCAAAATTTACATTTAACGGCAAAATATCTTCACCAATTCCTTCGGTTATGTATGGATAAATCTCATTTTTGTCAAAAACACCTGTTTCATGATATTTCTTAAATACAGATCCATACGTATCAATTCCCCAAATTTTAACAGTAGTTCCTGCTTCCTTGGCTTTCATTTTCAAATAACTTCCAACACCAGAAATTGTTCCTCCGGTTCCTACTCCAACCACAAAATGAGTTACTTTTCCTTCCGTTTGTTCCCATATTTCTGGACCGGTACTTAAAAAATGTGCTTTGCAATTACTCGGATTGTCATATTGATTCACGTACCAAGAGTTTGGCGTTTCTTCTCCTAAACGTTTAGAAACTGAATAATAAGATCTAGGGTCAGTTGAATCTACATTTGTAGGGCAAACCACAACTTCTGCACCAACAGCCCTTAATATATCTATCTTTTCTTGAGATTGCTTGTCGGCCATTACAAAAATACATTTGTACCCTTTTACAATTGCTGCCAAGGCTAAACCCATTCCTGTGTTTCCAGAAGTACCCTCTATAATAGTTCCTCCGGGCTTTAAACGTCCATCTGCTTCTGCATCTTTGATCATTTGCAATGCCATTCTATCTTTTACCGAGTTTCCTGGGTTAAAAGTTTCGTATTTAGAAAGCACCAAGCAAGGTAATTCTTTCGTTAAAACATTTAATTTCACTAAAGGTGTATTTCCAATAGTTTCTAATATATTTTCTGCGTAGTTCATTTCGTAATTTTACAAGTGCAAATATAATTAATTTTTGTGCCTTACCTAAAAAAGGTTGCTCCGGAGTTTATCTTGGGCGAAGTCGAAAAGTTATTCGTTTTTCTCAAAAAAAAGCGAAAGGATTCAGGCAACGCTATCAATCACTAAAAAAGGAATACAATATATTTTTAAAAAGTTTGATATACCGATTAAACCCTTCCTCATGAACAAAGAGTAAAGGAACACATAAACAATACCATAGCATAAAAACACTATTTAAGCAAACTTAATAGCCTCTGAGGGTTCTATTTTTGTGATGATATAAGAAGGAATTATCAACATTAAAAAGCATAAAAATAAGGTGCCAAAATTCAACATAACAATCGCTGTAAAAGAGATGTAAACGGGCATAGTTGTTACATAATAGGTTTCTGGATTTAAAGTAATAACCTCAAAATAGTATTGAATAAAGAGAAGTGACAATCCAATAATATTTCCCCAAAAAAGTCCTTTTAAAATAAGATATCCCGCATTGTACAAAAATATTTTACGAATGCTTGCACTGTAACTTCCTAAAGCTTTTAAAATACCAACCATTTGTACACGTTCTAAAATTAAAACGAGTAATGCTGTAATCATATTGATGCCTGCAATTACAATCATAATAACAATAATAAACCAAATATTATTGTCAAATAATTTAATCCAATCAAAAATATTTTGATACGTATCTACAATTGTGGTGCTTCTTAAAGTGGAACTAGTTTGTCTGTAAATTTCTTCTCCTTTTGCATCAATTTCATCAAAATTATCCAGAATAACCTCAAAACCGCCAACTTGATTTTCAGTCCATTTATTTAATTTCTGCACCTCTCTAATATCACCAATCATCATGCTTTTGTCAAACTGTGCGAAACCAGAATTGTAAATTCCTGAAATAATATATTTTCTATTTGAAGGCAATGAACTCGTTGCTGTTTTTAGAAAAGTTGCTAAAATAGTATCGTTTAATTTTAACTGCAACCTATTCATAACGGTTTGAGACAATAAAACCTCTCTTGTTCTTGGTTGCTTAAAATTTGGCACTTTACCCGCTACTAAATATTCTTCAAAAAACGACCAATCGTAATCTGTAGAAACTCCTTTAAAAATAATGCCTTCAAAATCGGTTTTTGTTCTTAAAATTCCGCCTTTGTTCGCAATTACTTGTATACTTTTAATGCCCGTAATATTTTTGAACTTCGGATAAAAGTCTTGATTTTTTTCAACAGGAGTTTTAGAAACATCAGAGTTATTGGCATCGTAATTTACAATCTGAACATGGCCTTTAAAACCAGCCATTTTATCTCGGATTTTATATTGTAGGCCAGAACCTGTTGCAACAGCAATTAGCATGATAATAATTCCTAACGCAATTGCTGTAATTGCGATTTTTATTATTGGTGATGAAATGCTATTTTTATACTTTTTGCCAGCAATAATACGTTTTGCAATAAATAACTCGTAATTCAAATTAATGATAAATTTAAAACCACTCAAAAGTACATATTTATTCTTATTTCTCTCGATGAATTTTCAGCTGATTTCTGGTGCCCAAAAAGTAAAAGTTCAGCGTTTAGCGTTTGGAGTTCATAGTTCTGAAAAACAGTCACAAACGGTTAAAACCGGTGCAGCAAGAACTGATTTGTATATAAAACTGCTTAAAGGAAAAAACTTGGCTATTGTTGGAAATCAAACTTCTATCATAGAAAAGAGAAACAAGAACCAAGAAGCAAGCCACCTTGTTGATTCTTTATTATCATTAGAAATAAATATTAAAAAAGTTTTTGCACCCGAACATGGTTTCAGAGGCAAAGCAGATGCTGGTGAAATTATCAAAGACGGTTTTGATCCCAAAACAGGTTTAGAAATTATTTCTCTTTATGGAAATAATAAAAAACCCTCAAATGGACAATTAAAAGATATTGATATCGTAGTTTTTGACATTCAAGATGTTGGTGCTCGTTTTTACACTTACATTTCTACGTTACATTATGTCATGGAAGCTTGTGCAGAATTAAATATAAAGGTCATAATTTTAGACAGACCAAACCCTAACATTCATTATATAGATGGTCCGGTTTTAGAAATAGCGCATAAAAGTTTTGTGGGCATGCACAAAGTTCCTGTTGTTTACGGAATGACAATTGGTGAATATGGGAAAATGATTAATGGCGAAAAATGGCTCAAAAACGGAATTCAATGTGAATTATCCGTAATTCCTTTAGAAAATTATACGCATAAAACAACATATAATTTGCCTGTAAAACCTTCACCCAATTTACCAAACGATAAAAGTATTAATTTATATCCTAGCCTTTGTTTTTTTGAGGGAACTACTATTTCTGCAGGACGTGGAACTGAAATGCAGTTTCAAATCTATGGCTCTCCTTTTTTAGAAAAAAATCAATTTTCTTTTACACCACAGGCCAATGAAGGCGCAAAATATCCGAAGTATAAAAATGAGCTTTGTTTTGGTGAAAACTTGCAAAGAACTAAAAACTTAAATCAGCTGAATTTAAGCTGGTTACTTAAAGCTTACAAACAAAATTCCTCTAAAGAATTCTTTAACGGCTTCTTCACCAAATTAGCAGGAACAAAAAAACTGCAAAAACAAATTGAGAAAGCCTTATCCACAGAAGAAATTAGAAAAACGTGGAAGGAAGATTTAGAAGCTTTTAAACTTATTCGTAGTAAATATTTGATTTATGAATAATGAAATTAAACCTTTCTAGACTTTGCCAACAAATCTTTATAACCATCAAAAAGTTTTAATTTTTCATACCAAATTTTAGATTGTTCATTTTTATCTAGTTTATAATAAATTATAAATTTCAAGTAAGTATAAAGTTTTTTATTAGATTCTTCTATTTTTTCTTCTATAAAATCTTTATCTAATTTACCTAAAGATTTTTCATATTTACCTTTTAAAACATTAATATAAATATCTTCTAACATGCCTATTCTTTGGCTGTTTTTGCTTTTACTCCCTTCTTTTTTATATAGTTTTGAAGTGATACTTAAATATTTATCTGCTAAGGATATAAAATTATTTTTTACATCATCTTTTACATAAAGTGAAAAATCTAAATATTTTTCTGCAATTTCTAAAGACATGTCCCCTTCATTATTCTTATAAAAACCTGCAAAAGAAGGCTGTAACATTGGTGTATTATAAGAATATTTTTCTAAAAAATTAAGCACTTTTTGCTTATTTATATAGCTTTTTTGTTCATATACTACTTCACCATTTGGATCTAATATAAACACATGTGGAATTGACTGAATATTAAATTTAGATGATAATGAACGCTCAACATCAATATCAATTTTTAAAGGAACAAAGTTATTCATAACTAATTGTACATCTTCTTTACTCCAAGATTCTGAATCCATTTTTAAACAAGGTCCACACCAAGTTGCCCAAAAATCTACTAAAATAAATTTATTGGTAGCAATTGCAATTTTTCTTGCGTCTTCATAGGAAGTCATCCATTGAGTTGCATTTAAATTTTTAGAAATAAAAACAGTAAACAACAACAATAATAATGTTTTTTTCATTTTTTTCAATTTTAGATTTTTTTCAATATATAAAATAAATAAATAGTTTCCAAACTAAAAACATATTTTGGTGTGCAAAAAAAATTACTTACTTAAAACAATAGACCGTTTTATTTTAGAATCTTTAAAATAATCCACACTATGTATTTTATTAACCTTCAAAAAGCTGAGTAGCTCCCTGAAGCTTTAATTCATCCTTTATATAAAGTAGCCAATCTGGTTTATCTCCTTTTAAACTATCTAATTTTACGTTGGTTAAGTTTGCGTTTTTAAGATGGGTATTTATTAAAAAAGAACCTGATAAGTTTGAATTTTAGAATTTTACAAAATTAAAATTTGCGTCTTCTAAATCTGCATTTCTAAGATTTACATTTCTAAAACTTGTTCTTCTTGCATCTACATTTCGTAAATCTACTTTTAATAAGTTAACTGCGTTTAAATTAATATCTCTTAATGTTGCTCCTCTTAAGTTAGCATTAATTAATTCAGATTTCGTAAAATTGCTTTCTTGTAGAGTTTCATCAACAAAAAAATAAGGTTCTAATTTACTTTTACATAACGTAATTAATAATTGAGCTCTTTCTGGTCTTATAGATTCTTTAATTAGTATATCATCTACTAAATACCTATGTGGTTTCATAGATGCACTTGAACTTACAATTCTGCCTGATAAAGTATTCGATAATTTGTTATTTGATTTTTTTTTAAATCGGTATTTATATCTCTAAAAACATCGCCCATAATAAACATTTGCGCAAATCTTCTAGACCCTTCTGTTAAATGTGTTTGTTATGGTATTTTTTTATTTTGAGTTTTTAATAAACTATTCTGATAGATCATTAAAGTGCTTAGTAATAACGTAAATAACAAAGTAATAAGACCTATTCTAGTTAATCTTCTTATTAAACTTGCAATTAAATCTACAGTAGTATTTAAGGTGATTTTTTTCTACTCGTTAAACTCTTGAATAGAATTATAAATACTAGTTTTAAGTCTTTTTCCAGCAAGAATTAGAAGAAAACTTCATTAAAAAAGCCCTTTTTTAATTTTTAGCTTCATTATAATTTTTAAATTCTTGTAGATGCTCTTTTAATATAAAATTTTCTTTTTCTAATTCTTTTATTCTCTTATATATTTTAAAACTTGTTTATTGTAGAATTAGCTATACAAAGTAACAAAAAAATTAACTTCTTACTTTTTTCTGATTATACTCATAAGGCAAACGCTTTTTTAAAGCCTCCACAATATTATAGGTAGCAGGACAAATAGTTGTGTTTTCAATGGTTAAATCTGTAATTTGGATAAATTTACGTCTGTTTGTATGCGGATATTCTGCACACGCTTTTGGGCGGACATCATAAATAGTACAGCTGTTATCTGAAAGATCTAAAAATGAGCAGGGCGAAGTTTTTAAAACCATAAAATCATCAGAATCCCTCTCTAAATAGGTATCAATAAAATCGGCAGCTTTCATTTTAAAATGTTTAGAAATACGAGCAATATCTTTATCAATAAAAATCGGACTTGATGTTTTACAACAATTCCCGCAGTCTAAACAATCTGTTTTTGCAAATTCAGCATCATGCAATTCTTGCATAACATAATCTAAATTTTTAGGTGTTCTTTTCTTTAAATTTGTGAAATATTTTTTGTTTTCTTTTTTTGCTTCTTCTGCTAATTTTGGTAGTATTTCGAGGCGTTTTTCCATGCTCGAAAAATACGATTAATTCTACTAAAAATTTATTTAAAATTGTGTATTTTCGCAAATCAATTTTATCACCATAATGAGTATTCAAAATCTTATAGAAATCAAAGTAAAAGAAGGCTTTCTAGCTTTATATAATTTAGAAATTCCGACGGTAGAGTTCCAAGGAACTCGCAAAGAGTTTGAGGGTGATATTACGGTAGTTGTTTTTCCGTTATTACGCTATAAAAAAGGAAATCCTGTTCAGATCGGTGAAGATTTAGGAAAGTATATTGTAAAGAACATAACCGAAATAACGAACTACAATGTTGTCAAAGGTTTTTTAAATCTGGTTGTTGCCGATTCTTTTTATGTTGACTTCTTCAATTCAATATATGCAAATGCTACTTATGGTTTTGTTTCGCCGCAGGAAAATGAAAAAGCGATTATGGTTGAATATTCATCACCAAACACCAATAAACCTTTGCATCTAGGGCATGTTCGTAACAATTTATTAGGATATTCCGTTGCTGAAATCTTAAAAGCATCAGGGAAAAAAGTATACAAAACACAAATCATTAACGATAGAGGAATTCATATTTGTAAATCTATGTTAGCTTGGGAGAAATTCGGAAACGGAGAAACTCCAACATCTACAGGTTTAAAAGGTGATAAATTGGTTGGTAATTATTACGTAAAGTTTGACCAAGAATATAAGAAAGAAATTTCGCAATTAATATCCGAAGGGAAAACTGAAGAGGAGGCAAAAAAACATGCGCCAATTATTATAGAAGCACAACAGATGCTTTTAAAATGGGAAGCAGGAGATGAACATGTTGTTTCCCTCTGGAAAGAAATGAATTCTTGGGTTTACAAAGGATTTGATGTAACCTACAAAAATATGGGTGTAGATTTTGACACGTTATATTACGAGAGTAATACGTATTTATTAGGAAAAGATTTTGTTGCACAAGGTATTGAAAAAGGTGTTTTTTATAAAAAAGAAGATGGCTCTGTCTGGTGCGATTTAACCGAAGATGGTTTAGATGAAAAAATTGTGCTGCGTTCGGATGGTACGGCAGTGTATATGACACAAGATATTGGTACAGCAATTCAGCGTGTAAAAGATTATACAGATGTTGGTGGAATGGTATATACTGTTGGTAATGAGCAAGATTATCATTTTCAAGTACTATTTTTAATCTTAAAAAAATTAGGTTTTGATTGGGCAAATCAATTACACCATTTGAGTTATGGAATGGTAGATTTACCTTCTGGGAAAATGAAATCTAGAGAAGGAACGGTTGTAGATGCTGATGATTTAATGATAGAAATGACGAGTACTGCGGAAGAAATTTCGGAGGAATTAGGAAAACTAGACGGGTATTCAGATGTCGAAAAACAAGATTTGCATAAAAAGATTGGTTTGGGAGCATTAAAATATTTTGTTTTAAAAGTAGACCCTAAAAAAAGAATTTTATTCGACCCAAAATCGTCTGTAGATTTTCAGGGAAATACAGGTCCGTTTATTCAATATACCTATGCTAGAATTCAATCTATTATAAGAAAAGCAGATTTTGATTATTCAAAAGCCGTAATCATTGAATTACACGAAAAGGAAAAAGAATTGTTAAAACAATTAGAATTGTTTCCTGAAATCATTCAGCATTCAGCTGCAAATTATTCGCCAGCTTTAATTGCAAATTATACATACGATTTGGTGAAAGAATTTAATTCTTTTTATCAAAATGTATCTATATTAGGCGAGGAAGATAAAAATAAAAAAACATTTAGAGTTCAGTTGGCAAAGAAGGTGGCAGACACCATAAAATTAACATTTTCTTTATTAGGCATTGAAGTTCCTGAAAGAATGTAAAAAAAGTGATCAAAAAACATTTCGATATTCACTTAAATTTAAAAATAAATAAAATTCCTTGATATTTAAACGGTTTGTAAAATCAGCGTAAACCAATTACTGCAGACATGATTAAAAAACATTGACATTAATATCAATTTATCAAAAAAAAAAATAGTCCTAAAAACACATAATAAAAAAAAATCAATTAGAAAGTTAAAAAATTACTTAGTACTTTTAATCTTTTAATTGTGAAAATTTAAAACAAAATACAACTATGAAATACGATATCATTATTATTGGAAGTGGACCTGGAGGATATGTAACTGGAATTAGAGCATCGCAATTAGGCTTTAAAGTGGCAATCGTAGAAAAAGAATCTTTAGGCGGAATTTGCTTAAATTGGGGATGTATCCCAACAAAAGCTTTATTAAAATCTGCTCAAGTATATGATTATTTAAAACATGTTGATGAATATGGTTTAAAAGCAGAAGCGATT
>JAWUYT010000056.1:0-8590 GCA_034110665.1 Polaribacter sp. | reverse complement strand
GAACGAGCAAGTAATTTCCTTTCAATTTATCGGCATAATTTATCGGCGAATTATCATCATACCCACTTGCATTTTCTTGAGGTGTTTGCATATAGCGCTCTGTGTAAACAGAATCGTAAAAACGCCAAGAAGTAACAGGAGCTACAGCAATTGCAGTACTAAAAATATCACTTCCTTTTAAAAGGCAATTAGTACTCATAAAACCACCATAAGACCAGCCCCAGATACCAATATAATTTTTGTCGATATAAGAACGTGTTGCTAATTGTTTTGCTGCTGCAATTTGATCCTCAACTTCATATTTACCCAATTCTTTTTGAGTAATCTTCTTAAAAGTAGCACCTTTTAATCCAGTTCCACGTCCATCAACACAAACTACAATTATTCCCTTTTGTGCCAGCATGTTGTGCCAATAATCATTAGAATCATTCCATTTATTGCTAACTTTTTGCGATCCGGGTCCTGAATATTGAAACATAAACATTGGGTATTTCTTATTTTCATCAAAATCAAGAGGTTTTAGCATCCACATATTCAAATCATTTCCATTAATGTTGATGGTAGAGAATTCTTTAGGACTCATCTTATACGTTGATAATTCCTCTTTTAAGGTAGCATTGTCTTTAATTATTTTTAACATTTTACCTTCAGCGGTGTACAAAGAATAAATTGGTGGAATTTCTGAGGAAGAAAATGTATTGAAAAAGTAATTTAGATTTTTACTAAAAGCCGCACTACTCTGTCCTACTTTATTACTCAATAACTTTTTATTGTCGCCATTTAAATCGATCGCATAAACGCCTCTGTTTGTAGAACCGTTTTCTACAGATTGATAGTAAATAGTTTTCTTTTTTTCGTTAAAACCATAATACTTGGTTACTTCCCAATTTCCTTTTGTAATTTGATTGATGAGTTTGCCATTAAAATCATAATGATAGAGGTGATTAAAACCATCTTTATCACTGGTCCAAATAAAAGAATTATCAACTAAAAAAGTAAGATTATCAGTAATGTTTATATAGGCCTTATCTGTTTCGTTAAATAATAAAGATACACTACTTTTGAGAGCATTTACTTTGTGTAATTTCAAATTATTTTGATGACGATTTAAAGTGGTCGCTACTAAAATATCATCGTTGGTAGACCATTTGATCCTTGGGATATATTCATAATCGCCTAAAGTAATTTTTTTAGTATTATTAGATGCAATTGTAAACATGTGAAGCGTAACATCAGCATTTTTTTCTCCTGCCTTTGGGTATTTAAAAATTTGTTGATCAGGATAATTTTCTTTTCCCATCATATCCATAGAAAAAGTAGGGACATTCGTTTCATCAAAACGTAAAAAAGCCAAATATTTACTATTATTACTCCATTCAAAAGCTCTTACAAAACCAAATTCCTCTTCATAAACCCAATCTGTAATACCGTTTAAAATACTATTTTTTTTGCCGTCTTTGGTGATTTGTGTAGTTTTATTTCTAGAAAAATCTTTGATAAAAATATTGTTGTCTTTTGCAAATGCAACTTTTTTATTATCTGGAGAAAAGATAGGTTCTTGAATGTTTTTCCCAATTAAATGTAATTTTTTGGAAGAAATATCATAAGCATAAAATGTACCACTAAAAGAACGTCTATAGATTTTCTTAAAATCAGTTCCTAAAATAATTTTAGTTTCATCATTGTTAAAACTGTAAGAAGAGAAAGATGGCAGATCTATTAGATTTTTACTACTCACAATGGTTGCTACTTTTTCTAAAGTTGCATAACTATATGTATCTACTGTATTGAACCCAGATTCTTTATCTGTGTTTAAAAGCGAATAGAAATCGCCATTCATAGAATTTAAAGCATTCATTCTTTCGGGAGAAAACGTACCATCCCAAATTTCTTCGAGGGCTATTTCTTTGATCCCTGGAGGTGTGTTGTTCGAAGTTTGTGAGCTTTTATCCCTACACCCTGCAAGAAGTAAGATAGTTGCTAAAATGACCGTGTTTTTCATTTGGGACTTCGTTTTAATAAAAGTTTTTCAAGATTACGAAAATATTGTCAAAAAATAAGGGTAATGTGTATGAAGTTTTAAATCTGAAATTCTAAATTTTAGAAATTATTTTGTTTTTACAATTTTTTACAAAAAAAATCTCGATAACATTTTACAGTTATCGAGATTGTATGATTTATCAAGAAAATTATTTTTAATTTTATTCTTGCGCTATTTTGGTATCGTCACCTCCTATGATTAAAGGAGTTTTTCCATCAGTAATAATCGTTTTTGCATTTGCCGATCTTGCCAATTCTCTAAAAGCTTCTATAGCCTTTAATTTTAAGATGCCTGGCGTTAAACCTTCCGCTATAATTAATTGAGCATCTCTTTCTCCTTTCGCATTAATAATTTTTCTTTCAGCTTCTAATTTTTCTTGATCTAGAACAAATTTTAATCTCATTGCGTCTTGTTCAGCCTGCAATTTTCTTTCAATAGAGTCTGCTAAACCTCTAGGTAATTGAATTCTTTTCATTAAAACCGCAATTAACACAATACCATCTACTTGCTTTTCAAGATTTCCTTGCATTTTTATTAAGATTTCTTCTTCAATAGCAGCTCTCATGCCAGAGTGCATATCTTTTGCAAAAAACTTTGCACAAACATCAGATGCAGCAGATCTAAATACACTTGTGATTACTGATTCGAAATCTTGTCCTAAATTTTCAAGAACAGAGGCAACTTTAGTTGCTTCCAATCTATATAAAATTGAGATTTCAGAATTTACACTTAAACCCTCTTTAGTTGGTAAAGTTAGTACTAATTTTATATTACTTGTTCTTGTAGACTCCTTGATTACTCTACTTATAAAAGGATTATAAACAACGGTTCCTTGTGTTTTAACTTCCTTAGAGAATTTACCTAAAGTTTGTTTAATCCCTACTTGTCCCGGTCTTACAACTGCGCAACTAGAAAGTAAAAACATTGCTAAAATTGCTATTAAACTTAAATTTTTCATATCTGATAATTATGTGTGTTATATACTATCAAAGATAATTTATCAAGTTCATAAAAAATATGGATCTCTATTAAATTTTATTATGATTAACATTAATTTTTTTTATTATATCTGTAATTTTTTATGTTTTTTTTGTGAAAAAGTTAGTAAAAAATAAAGTATCTCTAATTATGTTAAAAAATCAAAATTTCAGTTAATTCATTCACATCGTTTATAGTTCATTTATTAAAATCAATAATACAATTAAAGCTTACTTTTTACAGATTTCTATATATTTGTGTTTCAAAGAAAATAAGAAAATTGATGTCTAAAATTATTTCTGGTTTTTCCAAATTCACAAAATTGGAAAAAATTAATTGGTTAGCAGAAAATTATTTTGAAAATAATTTAAATGCAATCGATATCATAAAGCAATATTGGAATGATGATGAAAAGTTACAACAACTTCATGACGATTTTATAGAAAATACCATCACCAATTTTTATATGCCTTTTGGTATTGCGCCTAACTTTGTTATTAACAATAGAGCGTATGTAATTCCTATGGTTGTTGAAGAAAGTTCTGTGGTCGCTGCAGCCTCTTTAGTTGGTAAGTTTTGGAGTACAAGAGGCGGTTTTAAAACAACAGTTATCGGAACTACAAAAATTGGTCAAGTTCATTTTATGTATGCTGGTGACAAAAAAGGTCTACAAGATTATTTCATTAAAAATAAAACCGAATTATTCGCAGCTACTGCCTCCATTACAAAAAATATGGAAAAACGAGGTGGTGGAATTTTAGATATTAAATTAATTGATAAAACAAATAAGCTACCAAACTATTATCAACTGCATGTCACTTTTGAAACGAAAGACTCTATGGGTGCAAACTTTATCAATTCTTGTTTAGAAGCGATTGCAAAAAAGTTTGAAACAGCCGATATCGAAATTGTGATGAGTATCTTATCTAATTTTGTGCCTGAATGTCTAGTTAGGGCAGAGGTGAGTTGTAATATTGATGATTTAGGAGGGGAGAATCCGCAGAAATTTGCCGAAAAATTTCACCAAGCAGTAAAGATAGCCGAGATAGAACCTTACAGAGCCGTTACGCATAATAAAGGAATTATGAACGGAATTGATGCTGTTGTATTAGCAACTGGAAACGATTTTAGGGCCATTGAAGCAGGTGCACATGCTTATGCCGCACGCTCAGGAACCTATACAAGTTTGTCTCATTGCTCTATTGATGACGGCATTTTTAAATTCTGGATTGAAATTCCTTTAGCAATAGGAACTGTTGGGGGTTTAACAGCGTTACATCCGATGTCAAAAATTTCTTTACAAATGTTGCAAAAACCATCAGCTAGAGTTTTAATGCAAATTATTGCAGCAGCGGGTTTAGCACAGAATTTCGCAGCATTAAGGGCGTTAACAACCAAGGGTATTCAGTTTGGACACATGAAAATGCATTTGCAAAATATCTTAAATCAGTTTGATGCTACACAAGAAGAAAAATAAATCATTACAACCTATTTTGATAAAAGAACCATCACGCACTCTGCAGTTGTGGAAAAAATAAAGAGTTTAAGAAAACCTAAAGTTAATTGGATAGATTTTTTAAATTTTGATGTTATTAAAGTGAAATTATATACTTTAAATGAAAATTCCAAACCTATATTTGGGAGCATGAATGCCCAGCAAATGATAGAGCATTTAAGTGCAGTAACGCAAATAGCTAACTTAAACTGGAATTTAGATGTGTATGTTTCTGATGAAAAGACAGCGAGAAGAAAACCATTTTTAAATACTGAAAATGAATTGCAGACTGGCTTTAAAGCTTCCTTTTTATCGGACGAACCAATTGGTTTAAATTTTAGTTCGATTCATTTGGCAATTGATGATTTACTACATCAGTTAGAATTATTTGTAAAAGTTTTTACAGAGGATGAACATAAAACTGTGGTGCATCCCTTTTTTGGTTCGTTAGATTTTGAAGCGTGGAAGAAATTTCAAGTAAAACATTTTACACATCATTTTAAACAGTTTGGTTTGTTGTAATTCAATAGCAATGGGCTTCAGTTCATTGAATAAATAAAGGATTGAGATCCATTGAACAATGGATTAAATTAAATTCAAAAAAATAAATGAATTTTTATTCAAACGGAAAATTATTATTAACAGGAGAATATCTAGTTTTAGATGGCGCAAAATCTTTGGCAGTGCCTACAAAGCTAGGTCAAGATTTAATTGTTGAGAACATACAGGAGCAACAATTAATCTGGGGAAGTTTTACAAATACTGGCGAATGTTGGTTTGAAGCTGTTTTTGATTTACCAAAATTACGGTTGGTAAATTGCTCTTTTAATTCTAATAAAGAAGGAAGTGCAGAGTTTATCGCAGAAACTTTGTTAGAAATATTGAAAGAAGCAAAAAATTTAAATCCTAATTTTTTAAGTTCCAAAAATGGGTTTGTTGTAAAAACAAAACTAACGTTTCCGAGAGATTGGGGTTTAGGGAGTTCCTCAACTTTAATAAACTCTATTGCTTCTTGGGCGCATGTAGATGCTTTTAAATTACTTTGGAATTCTTTTAAAGGAAGCGGTTATGACATTGCTTGTGCGCAAAATGATACGCCAATTTTTTATAAAATTGAAAATAAAAAGCCTATAATTGATCCTGTTAAGTTCAATCCAAGTTTTAAAGAAAATTTGTTTTTTGTGCATTTAAATCAAAAACAAGATTCGAAAGAAGGAATTGCAAAATTTAGAGAAAGTGGTGCTAGTTTTCAAAAAGAAACAGAGGAGGTTTCTGCGATTTCACAAGATTTTTTAAAAGCAAAATCCATTCAAGATTTTAATAAACTAATTTTTGAACATGAAAAAATTATCAGTTCAATTATTAAACTAAAACCCGTGAAGGAAAAATTATTTCCAGATTATTTTGGTGAAATAAAAAGTTTAGGAGCTTGGGGTGGAGATTTCGTTTTAGCAACAGGAAATTCAGATACACTTGGGTATTTTAAAAATAAAGGATTTGAAACGATTTTGACGTACAGTCAGATGGTTTTACAGCAGTATGATATTGATTGAATATAGCAAAGCCCGAAGTTTGGCCGGAAATAAGTTCATATTGCTATCATTTAATAAAAAGTTCTCGATACAATTTTTCGAAAATGAAAAATCACTAGAACTAACAGTACAGAAAAAACATGAGCAAAATAATTATTATTGGAGGTGGAGCAGCAGGATATTTTACAGCGATAAACGCTAAAGAAAAGAATCCAGATTTAGAGGTTACGATTCTAGAGAAAGGAAAAGACGTCTTGCAAAAAGTAAGAATTTCTGGAGGGGGAAGATGCAATGTTACGCATGCATGTTTTGAACCGAGAGAATTGGTGAAATTTTATCCTAGAGGAGAAAAAGAATTGCTGGGGCCTTTTCATCAATTTATGACAGGAGATACTTTTGAGTGGTTTGATGATCGGGGAGTTCCTTTAAAAATAGAGCGTGACAATCGTGTTTTTCCTGAAGCAAATACCAGTCAAGCAATTATAGATTGTTTTCAAAGCGCTATCGATACGTTGGGGATTAAAGTGCTCACAAATCACGGAGTAAATTCTATAAATCAAAAAAATGGAAAATGGATGATCAACACAAAAGAGCAAATTTTTGAAGCTGATAAAGTAGTCATTGCCGCAGGAAGCTCTAAAAGGGTTTGGGAATTGTGCGAGACATTAGACCATTCAATAATTGAACCTGTTCCTTCTTTGTTTACCTTTAATATTAATGACAAACGCTTGGTAGATTTGTTAGGCACTTCTGTACCAAATGCAACTGTTAAAATTGTAAACACAAAACTAGAAGCTTCAGGGCCATTGTTAATTACACATTGGGGAATGAGTGGGCCAGCAGTTTTAAAATTATCTGCTTTTGGAGCAAGAATTCTAGCAGAGAAAAAATATCAATATAATGTAGAAGTAAATTGGTTGTCTAGACCAACGGATAAAGTATTAAATGTTTTACTGAATTTAAAAAAGAAAGAACCTCGTAAAACAGTGATTTTAAAATCTCCATTTGCAGAAATTTCTAAAAGATTGTGGGAACGTTTTGTGCTATTTTCTCATATTTCTAAAACTCAAAATTGGGCAGATTTAAATAATACGCAATTAGAGAGGTTAGCAGATCAGCTAACAAAAGGAATTTATAATGCCAACGGAAGAACCACTTTTAAAGAGGAATTTGTAACTGCTGGTGGCATTGATTTAAAAGAGATCAACTTTAAAAATTTTGAAAGTAAAAAACATAAAAATCTCTTTTTTGTAGGTGAAGTTTTAAATATTGATGCCGTTACGGGCGGATTTAATTTTCAGAATGCTTGGACAGGTGGTTATATTTGTGCAAATGCGTTAGCGGAGAAATAAATTAAATAAAACGTCACTGCTAGAAACGAAGCAATCTACAAAAAATCAACAGGTTATTTCACTCCTCGAAAAGACGAACTAAAAACCAACAACCAATCATGGCATTAACAGAATCTAACGAATTTAAAGTAGGAACAAAAGCTCCAGATTTTAACTTAGTAAATACGATTGACGATACTTTTTATTCATTAGATCAATTAATAGGAGAAAAAGGAACTGTGATTCTGTTTATTTGTAATCATTGTCCGTTTGTAATTCATGTCAATAATGAATTGATAAAAATGGCGAATGAATATCAACAAAAAGGAATCAATTTTATAGCAATTAGTTCTAATGAGATTGATAATTATCCGCAAGATGCACCTAAATTTATGAAAGAAATTGCGGCTAATTTAAACTATCCTTTTCCTTATTTATTTGATGAAACACAAAAAGTAGCCAAAGAGTATGATGCTGCTTGTACCCCAGATTTCTATGCTTTTGATGCTGATTCAAAATCGGTTTATCACGGACAGTTGGATAATTCTCGACCAGGAAACGGAAAACCAGTTACAGGGTTTGATTTGAGAAACGCTCTAGATACTTTATTAGATAGTAATCCTGCTTTAGAAAATCAAAAACCAAGCGTTGGCTGCGGTATAAAATGGAGGTAGTTTTGTGAATGCTCAAATGTTAATATGATTTTTTTGTAAGATAAAGTAACTAATTTAGTGACAAAATTATATAGTTGTTGTGTTTTCGTTATTTTTTAATTTCTTCATGAATCAGTTGTAAATTCTTTTAAACGATTGATATCATGTTTTGAAGTTTACTTAATTTTTTATCATGAATTTAATAGATAAAATCGATTAAAGCAATAGGGTCATTTCTAGCGAAAAATTAACAAGGCATAAAAAGCCTAGCAAATAGTAAATAGCTTGTTCTTTGTCTGCCTCTAATATCAAGAATTATCCTTTGAGTAATTTTAGAACTCATGGCTGGTATTCGTTAGGTTTAGGATGTTAGTTGTTTGACCAAACACTTAAATATTTTAAGCAATAATCTTCTATCAGAATATTACTTTCTGATATTAAAAGGTACAGCTTAAACCTTGGGCGTTTTATACTTTATTTGTTGATAAACTTTTTTAATAAATTTATTTTTTCATTGGAAATCGAATCAAATTTAGAAGACGACTTGTTAATTATTGAAT
>JAWUYT010000055.1:0-18411 GCA_034110665.1 Polaribacter sp. | reverse complement strand
ACAAAATTTCGACGGAAACGTTTCTCCAAGAATATCTTTAGCATATGCAGCAGGAGAAGATAAAAATCAAAATTTTAGAGCTTCTTTTCAAACAGGATTTAGAAACCCAACAACACAAGATCAATATATTGGTTTAAATGCGGGAAGAGCCTTTTTAGTAGGTGGAGCTCCTGATAATTTAGACAGGTTTACAACACCTGCTCTATCTGTTAGTGGAGCTGGTCAAGCATTTACTGGTTCTAGTTCAGTTGGTGTTTCAGGAAGACAGGCTTATGAAAATTCTTTTTCAGCAGCATCTGTTATTAATGGGACTTTTCAAAAAGCAAATATCACTTTAGTAGCACCAGAGAAAGTTACTGCTTATGAAGTGGGCTATAGAGGCTTATTAGAGGCAGGAGAGCAAAGAGTAACTGTAGATTTAAGTGTTTATTATAATAGTTATGAAGATTTTATTTCTGGAAAAAATGTAGTTGTTCCTTTTTATGGATCAGTTGGAGATAACTCTTTATCTTTATTCGCTCTTCAAAACGGGGATTATACAGCTTTTCAAACATACACAAATTCTGCAGCAGACATCAGTTCTTATGGAGCAACAATTGGTTTAAATACAACAGTTTTTGACGGTTTTAATTTAGGGTTAAATTATACATATGCTAAGTTTGATTTTGATCAAGCTTCTGATCCAGATTTTGAAGCAGGTTTTAATACACCAGAACACAAAGTTAAATTACAATTTGGAAAAATTGAATTATTCAAAAACTATGGTTTTAATGTAAATGTAAGATGGCAAGATGAATATTTATGGGAATCTACTTTCTTAGACGCAACTATAGGTGCAAGAACAGTTGTTGATGCTCAGATAAATTATAGAATCCCTACTTTTAAATCTATAATAAAGTTAGGTGGTGCAAACTTAATGGGGCAAGAATATTTAAGTGCTCCAGGGGTTGGCGCAATTGGTTCTCAATACTACCTTTCTTGGACAATTAATAACTAATAAAAAAAATAAAACATTTTATGAATACATATAAATATTTAGGATTGTTTCTTTTATCATTAAGCATTGTTTCTTGTGATGTTGATAATGAATTAGACGCAATTCCTGCAGAAGAAGTAGCTGAAGTAGCATTGGATATAAATGGTTTAGATTTTTCTAAATATATTTCTATTGGTGCCTCTTTTACAGCAGGTTTTACAGATGGAGCTATGTTTATAGCGGCTCAAGAAAATTCTTTTCCAAATATTTTGGCCGGAAAATTCGGTACAGAATTCAATCAGCCTTTAATGGATGATAATATTGGTGGTTTTGCATTTGGTAGTATACAAGTAGAGGATTTTTCTCCAAGATTTTATTTTAATGGAGCAGGACCAGCGCGATTAAATGCAACATCTACAACACAATTAAGAGGTATAGCAACTGGAACTTCTTTTAACAATATGGGAGTACCAGGAGCAAAAAGTTTTCATTTAGGAGTTGCTGGTTATGGACAATTAAATCCTTATTTCGGCAGAATGGCATCTAGTCCCGGAGCATCTGTTATGGGTGATGCGTTAGCTCAAAGCCCAACGTTTTTCACCTTATCAGAAATTGGTGGAAATGATGTTTTAGGGTATGCACTTTCAGGAGGTTCGGGAGTTGATCAAACAGGCAACTATAATCCAGCTACTTATGGAGGTTCAGATATTACAGATCCTAATGTTTTTGCATCAGTTTTTAGTGGTATGGTTTCTGCTTTAACTGCAAACGGAGCAAAAGGGGTTGTAGCGAATGTACCTTATATTACAGATTTAGCAAACTTTACAACGGTACCTCATAATCCAGTGCCTTTAGATGGCGGTACAGCTGGAGCAGTAAATGCTGCATATGCACCTTATAATGGAGGAATTCAACAAGCATTCGCATTTTTAGTTGCTTATACGCCAATGACTCAAGAAATGGCTAGCGCTGAAATAGCGAAAAGAACAATTTCTTTTTCTGAAGGACAAAATGCTGTAGTTATTGTGGATGAAGACTTAACAGATTTAGAAGCTTTAAACCCTGCATTTGCTGGATTAAAGCAATATAGACATGCTACTGCAGATGATTTATTATTATTAGCGAGTTCTACCGTTATTGGTACAACAGTTGGAGGTAATCCACAATTAATTAATGGAGTAACTGTTCCTTTAGCTGATAATTGGGTTTTAACACCACAAGAGCAGGCTTCTATAATGACGGCAACAGATGCTTATAATACAACAATAGCTGCGGTTGCTAGCTCAAATCCAAATATTGCTTTAGTAGATTTTAAAGGGGTTTTAACAGAAGCTTCTACGGGCATTATGTTTGATAACTATACAATGAATACTAGTTTAGTAACAGGAGGCTTAGTGAGCTTAGATGGTGTACATTTAACAGCAAGAGGATATGCTTTAATGGCAAACAAAATTTTAGCAGCAATGGATGCAGAATTTGGTTCTAACTTTACCCTAGCTACTGGTGGTTTGGCTAAAGCAGGAGATTACCCTACAAACTACTCTCCAGCACTGAGATAGTTTTTTAAGGTTTTTAAATAAAAAAAGGTTGAGAATTATTCTCAACCTTTTTTTATTTAAAATAGTTACGCTGTTTTATGAAAGCATCATTTGTGCTCTTTTAACCCCTGCCACTAAAATATCAATCTCCTCTTTTGTGTTATAAAAAGAAAAGGAAGCTCTTATCGTTCCTGGAATTTTATAAAAGTCCATAATAGGCTGTGCACAATGATGACCTGTTCTTACAGCAATGCCTAATTTATCTAAAATGGCACCCATATCGTACGGATGAATTCCTTTAATATTAAAAGAAATTACAGCTGTTTTTTTATCTGAAGTTCCGTAAATTCTTAGACCCTCAATTTTTAAAAGTTTTTGTGTCCCGTATTTTAAAAGTTCGTCTTCATAGGAAGCAATGTTTTCAAAGCCCACAGTGTTCATATAATCTAAAGCTGCGCCAAAAGCAATTCCTCCGCAAATATTTGGAGTTCCAGCTTCAAACTTATGAGGCAAACCAGCATAGGTCGTTTTTTTAAACGATACCGTAGCAATCATTTCCCCACCACCTTGATATGGAGGTAGTTTTTCTAACCATTCTTGCTTTCCATACAAGAAACCAACGCCTGTTGGCCCGCATAGTTTATGAGCAGAGGCAACATAGAAATCAGCGTTTAGCTTTTGTACATCTGGTTTTATATGTGGTGTTGCTTGTGCACCATCAATTAAAACAGCAGCGCCAACTTTATGGGCCGCTTTAATGATTTCTTCTATCGGATTTACAGTTCCTAAAGCATTAGAAACATGATTGCAAAAAACTAATTTTGTTTTTTCGTTTAAAAGTTGGTGATAGGCTCCCATGTCTAAAGAACCTTCTTCGTTCAGTGGAATCACTTTTAAAATAGCACCTGTTTTTTCACACAGCATTTGCCAAGGAACAATATTTGAATGATGTTCTAACGCAGACACGATAAGTTCGTCACCTTTGTTTAAAAGCGATGTAAAGCCAGATGCAACGATGTTGATACTATGCGTAGTTCCGGCTGTTAAGATGATCTCGTAGGCTTCTTTTGCGTTAAAATGATGTTGCACCTTAATCCGAGCTTCTTCGTATTTATCAGTGGCCTCTTGACTTAATGTGTGCACACCTCTGTGAATATTAGAATTGTAGTTACTATAATAATCAACAATGGTATCTATAACAATTTGCGGAGTTTGTGAAGTGGCTGCATTATCAAAATAAACCAAAGGTTTTCCGTGAACAGTTCTTTTAAGAATAGGGAAGTCTTCTCGAATTTTATCAATATTAATCATACAAAACATATTTAATGACAAAGGTAGAGGTTGATTTTTTAAACTTATAATAAAGTCAATATGAATTTCTTATTTTTACATCATCAAATATGATAAATAAATGAAAAAGTTAAAAAGATTTCTTTTACTATTATTGGTTACTATTATAATTGCAGTAGTTTATAATTATCCAAAACTTAATATTATAGCCGGTTATTCTGCAAAAAGTTCAGCTTCTTCTGTTTTTGTTGCAAATAGAACGCTTGCGTTTACAAATAAAACCGACACTAATTTTTCTCCGATATATTTAGCTAATGATGAAGTTAATAGAGACAAAAAACATACTACTTCCAGTGTTTTAGGGCTTTTAACTAGAAAGGCATTTTACAGAGAAGGTTTAGGGAGTGTTTTAGCTTTAAGGGATGATGATGTAAATAAAACATATTTAGCCCCAAAAAGAGCGTTAGCTGATAATACAACTCCTTTTCCTTATGGAAATGCAGCACAAAATGACAGCGTTTTTAACAATATAGATTATTCAAATTTAAATGAGACCTTAGATATTTTGTTTGATTCTGTGAATCAAACTAGAGCGGCAGTTGTGGTATATAAAAATAAAATTATTGCAGAACGCTATGCAAACGGATTTAATCAAAACTCAAAACTTTTAGGATGGTCAATGACTAAAAGCATTGTAAGTACTCTGTTTGGAGTTTTAGAGCATCAAAATAAAATGAATGTATTTGATAAAGCACCTTTTGCTGAATGGGAAAACGATAATAGAAATGAAATTACTATTCATAATTTACTACAAATGAATTCTGGTTTAGAATGGGACGAAGATTACAATTCTCTTTCTGATGTTTCTAAAATGTTGTTTTTGGAGAGAGACATGTCTAAAAGTCAACTTCATAAGCCTTTGGTTGGTAAACCAAATCAAACCTGGCTTTATTCATCTGGAACTACAAATTTGCTGTCAGGTCTTTTACGTCAACAATTTAAAACACATCAAGAATATTTAGATTTTTGGTATGCAGATTTGATTGATAAAATTGGAATGAATTCTATGATTGTAGAAACAGATTTGGCAGGTAATTATGTGGGTTCTTCTTATGCATGGGCAACTGCTCGAGATTGGTCTAAATTAGGGTTATTGTATCTCCATAATGGAATCTGGAATGGAGAGGAGCTGTTTTCAAAAGAATGGGTAAAATACGCTACTACACCAACGCCAACCTCAAATGGTTTGTATGGTGCCCAGATTTGGTTGAATGCTGGAAAAAAGTACCCTAATACACCCCAAAACATGTATTCTTTTAATGGATATCAAGGTCAGAATGTATATGTTCTTCCAGACCAAGATTTAGTTGTTGTAAGAATGGGGTTAACTAAAAATGCAGATGTCGATTTATTACTAAATGGGATTGTTGAATCCATTAAAAAATAGCAATCTGTAATTTTTTTGCTTTTTTTTGAAGCTATTGGGTGCACTGAGGTTATATTCTATGTATGCCTCATAAGTATGAAGTAATCGTATGCACCCCAAGTAAACGTTTTTCGCCATTAAAGGATACGATTAAAGGTATACTGCAAATTTGACTTTACAAAGTCGTAAAACAATTAAAATATAGATGTTAGGCTGATCTTTTCGAATAATAAAATTATATTATTTAAAAATCTTTGACAGGTTCAGACTAAAAATGGCTCATACAATTGTTCTTGGAAAAAAAATATTGAAATAATAAATTATACGCATTGAACGATAGCTAACAATTAAATTGGTATCATTCATTCTCAAGGTCACTTAAAGCTCCTATAAAAGAAAAATTGTACTAGGTATTTGTAAATGCGACTAAATAAAAATACCAGACAAATGTCAGCGGTTTTGAAAATTTATTGTGATCAGACGTTTTTACTTTTCTCTTTAATCAAGCTCAATGCAACAGCTACAATTCCTAATACAATTGTAATATAGGCGTTTGTATTATCTGGTGCATTTACCAAATCTAAATCACTTATAGAAATTTTAGCTTCGGGAACAACCATTGTATAAATTCCGTATGCCAATAGAATAACGCCGACAACTAGTAGAATTGTTTTTATAGCTCTGTTCATGTTTTTTGATTTAAAGTTAATCAATTTTTAGTATATAAAAAAACCACACAATTTGTGTGGTTTGTATAATGTATTAAAATCAATAATGTTGCTTATAGATCAAAACCAATTTTAACGCCTAGTTTATTGGCAATTAATTTGGCAATTCTAGACTTCACTTCTGGTATTTTTACACTTTCTAAAACCGTATTTGCAAAAGCAAACATTAGTAAAGCTTTTCCTTCTTTTATCGGAATTCCACGCTGCTGCATGTAAAATAAAGCATCATGATCTAGTTGGCCAATGGTACAACCATGAGAACATTTTACATCATCAGCAAAAATTTCTAGTTGAGGTTTTGCATTGATTGTTGCTCTATCACTCACTAAAACATTGTTGTTTTTTTGATAAGCATTTGTTTTTTGAGCTTCTTTATCTACGATAACTTTCCCATTAAAAACACCGGTAGAGCGCGCATCATAGATTCCTTTATAATCTTGATGAGATTCACAATTCGGCTCAATATGATGCACTAAAGTGTGATGATCTACATGTTGTTTTCCTTCAAGAATGGTAATTCCTTTTAAAATGGAATCTATGTGTTCTCCATTTTGATAAAAGTTCAAATTGTTTCTAGTGATATTTCCGCCAAAAGAGAACGTGTGCATAGAAACTACACTGTGTGATTTTTGATCAACATAGGTATTATCAACCAATGAAGCATTTAATGTATCATTTTGAATTTTATAAACATCTACGGTTGAATGTCTTGCTGCAAATATTTCTGTAACTACGTTAGATAAAACTGGATTTGAAGTTAAACTTTGATGACGTTATATAATTTGAACATGTGCATTTTCATCAACCACAATTAAATTACGAGGTTGCGTCATTGTTGCCGCTTCAGAACCGGTTGTAAAATTGATAATTTGTATCGGTTTTTCTACCTCAACATTTCTAGGGATATGGATATATGCACCTTCACTTGCAAAGGCTGTATTCAAAGAAGTTAAGTTATCTGGTTTTGCTATTTTATTAAAATAGTTTTCAATAACAGCTTTGTATTTTGGTTTTGATAAGGCAGATGACATTAAACACACATCAAGATCGTCATGCGTTGTTTCTGATAAAAAAGAGCTGTATTTGCCATCAATAAAAACAATTTTATAGGTATCGATGTCGTGAATAAAGTATTTCTTAACATCTGATAATTCTACGGTATTGTCTTTATTTAGGAAAATACTAAAATCGTTTTTTAAAACGCTGTTTAGATTGGTGTATTTCCAAGCTTCTAACTTTTTAGTAGGAAAGCCAATTTTTTCAAAATTTTCTAAAGCCTCTGTTCTGATATCATGAATAGCAGAATTAATATCTACTTTATTTTCAAAAGCTACGTAAGAGGATACTATTTTTTCTTTTAATTCCATTACAAAATGGTATTTAATGATTATAAACTATTTCTGGATGACGAAAGCGATCGTGATTATCTTGAGCCACTATCTCTTTGGTGTTTCCGTTTTCTAAAACTTGTTTTAGCGTTGTTGCAATTTCATAAGCTAATAAAGGCGCAACAGCATTGCCTATTTGTTGATACTGGCTTAATACTTTTTCCCAACTCATTTTTGTTCGCATTCCTTCAAACACAAAGTCATCTGGAAAAGATTGCAATCTTGCACCTTCTCTGGCTGTAAAATTTCGATCTAATTTTGGATGAATAAAATTACTTTGAAATGATGCCACAATTGTTGGTGCAGGTTTGTCGCCATGCAAACGTTTGTTATTCTGACTAAATTTTACAGTCGATTTGTTAGTAGGATCTCCTCTTTGAACCGACCCATGAGTTTCCCAAACATCAAACAAACTTTGGCCCTTTTTAATGGCTTTAAAGCGGTCTATTAGTCTTTGTGTATGTCTCATGGAAATGTGATTTTTTACACTTTTAGAGTTTTTTCTCATAAACTCTTGATACCCATTTTTGGCTTTTTTTGTATATTTCGGGGTTTCCGTTTCTTGCGCTGCATGTATCGTTGGCAAATCTGAAATTGCTTCGTTTACAGTAATACCTTGTTCGTGTTTTTTTAAGGGAAATTCAGGAATTAAACCTAAATCTTTTCGAACGCCAATTAGGATTACTCTTTGTCTTGACTGTGGAACACCATAATCTGATGCTTGTAAAACTTGATATTTTACCTCATAACCAAACGTACCCGCATTTTCAAATTCAGCAACAATTTGTTTGATAACTTGACCTGATTTCATAGAAAGTAGTCCTTTCACATTTTCCATAACAAACGATTTTGGATTGTACCAATTGATCACTTTTACAAATTCGTAAAACAATTTATTTCTAGGGTCATCAGAAACCTTGTTTCTTCTTTTATTGGCCAAACTAAACCCCTGACAAGGAGGTCCACCAATCACAACATCTATTTTTTGGTGAATTTGTTGATCAAAATCTTCTTTTTTTATAGAAGATAAATCCCCACAAATAAATGGAGTTTCAGGAAAGTTTGACGCAAATGTTTTTTCACAGTTTTCATCAATATCAGACGCTAAAACGGCATGAAAACCTGCCCATTTAAAACCTAGAGAAACCCCTCCACAACCAGAAAATAAATCTATCGTATTCAACTTTTTCAGTCTTTAGTTTTCCATCTTCAGTTTATGAATTTTCATAAAACTGTTGATGACGAACTATTTTTTTAATATGAATTCAATTTTAGCACACAGCAACTGACTGTGAATTTATACCAATTCTTGTTCTTGTTTGATCCAATCGTATCCTTTTGCTTCTAACTCTAAAGCTAAAGAGGCATCTCCTGTTTTTACAATTTTACCATTGTATAAAACATGTACAAAATCTGGAACAATATATTCTAACAAACGCTGATAGTGGGTGATTACAATCACAGCATTGTCTTTAGACTTTAGTTTATTAACACCGTTTGCAACGATACGCAAAGCATCAATATCTAAGCCAGAATCCGTTTCATCCAAAATAGCTAATTTTGGCTCTAGCATTGCCATTTGAAAAATTTCGTTACGTTTCTTTTCTCCTCCAGAAAAACCTTCGTTTAAAGAACGAGATAAAAATTTACGGTCTATTTCTAACAATTCAGATTTTTCACGAATCATTCTTAACATGTCTTTTGCTGGCATGTCTTCTAAACCTTTTGCTTTACGAGTTTGATTAATAGCAGTTTTTATAAAATTGGTTACAGAAACGCCAGGAATTTCTACAGGATATTGAAAGGACAAAAACACACCGTTATGTGCTCGTTCTTCAGGAGCTAGCTCACTAATGTCTTCACCATTTAATTCTATAATACCGTCAGTAACATCGTACTCATCTTTACCAGCAATAATATTTGCTAACGTACTTTTTCCTGCACCGTTTGGACCCATTATAGCATGAACTTCTCCAGCTTTAACCTCTAAATTTAATCCTTTTAAAATTGTTTTACCTTCTATAGAAGCGTGTAAATTGTCTACTTTTAACATGATATAAATATCTTAAATTTTTAATAATTTTTCTAATTTTTCAAATGCTATTGGTGAATGTTGAATAATCACCTCCGCATTTTTTTCTTTGGCAAAAGCCTCAAATGTATCCATACTTTCTAATGTTTGTTTTACATCATAATTAAAAGACGGAACTCCTTTATGAGTTCTGTTTTCTTCAAAATGATATAAATCTCCTGTTAATAAAACAGGCTTTTCTAAACCAGCAACTTCAACATATAAAACTTGATGACCAATCGTATGACCAGGCATGTATTTAATGACAACAGTGCCATCGCCAAAAACATCATGATCGCCATCTATTTTTTCTACTTTTAGAAGCGCTTCGATCGCAGGATTTTTTACTTTTACAGAATCACCAGCAACCGAATTGTATTCATTTTCTTGAACAATCCAAGTTGCATCTTTCATATAATTTGCATGACCGGTATGATCAAAATGAGAATGAGACATTGCAAAGTATTTGAAATCATCAATTTTAAAACCAATAGACTTTAACTGATGTGTCAATGAATCTGGTCTTCTAACTGCATACACTCCACTCGGTTCGTCATAAGGCTCCGGCAACACCAGTTCTTCTGGTAAGCCAGCATCCCACATTAAGTTTCCTTTTGGGTGAGAAATTACATAATAGGCGTTTGTAAACTGTTTTGTCTTACCCGTATAAGTAGTGTCTTGTGAAAATACCTCTAGGTTTTTCACAAAAATAGAACCACCAACCAATTGATATAATTTTACATCAGGCTTTGAAGTTTTTTCAACTTCTTTTTTTTCTGATTTTTTACAACTTACAATACTAATTGCAAGGAATAAGAATAAGATTTTTTTCATTTTGATTGGTATATTTTATGTTGCAAGGTTTTAAAACCTTGCAACATAAAAATGATTATCCTACACTTCCTTCTAAACTGATTTCCAATAATTTTTGCGCTTCTACAGCAAATTCCATTGGTAATTTATTTAGCACGTCTTTACTAAACCCGTTTACGATCAGTGCGATTGCTTTTTCAGTGTCAATTCCACGTTGATTGCAATAAAACAATTGCTCTTCACCAATTTTACTTGTGGTTGCTTCGTGTTCTACTTGTGCAGATTTATTTTTAACCTCTATGTATGGAAAGGTATGCGCGCCACAATCATTCCCCATTAATAAAGAATCACACTGTGAAAAATTACGTGCATTTTCGGCTCTCGCATTTATCTGCACTAAACCTCTATAAGAGTTTTGCGATTTTCCGGCAGAAATACCCTTAGATATAATGGTCGATTTGGTGTTTTTCCCCAAATGAATCATTTTTGTTCCAGTATCTGCTTGTTGATGATTATTGGTCACTGCAATAGAATAAAACTCTCCAATAGAATTATTTCCTTTTAAAATACAACTTGGATATTTCCAAGTTATTGCAGAGCCAGTTTCTACTTGTGTCCAAGAAATTTTCGCATTTGTTTCACACAAACCTCTTTTGGTTACAAAATTGTAAACGCCACCTTTTCCTTCTTTGTTTCCGGGGTACCAGTTTTGTACTGTAGAATATTTAATTTCTGCGTCATCCATTGCGATGAGTTCTACAACTGCTGCGTGTAGTTGATTTTCATCTCTACTCGGAGCTGTACATCCCTCTAAATAAGAAACAAAACTACCTTTGTCTGCAACAACAAGTGTTCTTTCAAACTGTCCGGTTCCACCTTCATTTATTCTAAAGTAGGTTGATAATTCCATTGGGCAACGAACGCCTTTTGGAATATAACAGAAAGATCCGTCAGAAAAAACGGCTGAATTTAATGCCGCATAAAAATTATCTGAAGTAGGCACCACAGTTCCTAAATATTTTCTTACCAATTCTGGGTGTTCTTGAATTGCTTAAGAAATTGGCATAAAAATAATTCCTTTTTCACCCAATGTTTTCTTAAAAGTAGTCGCTACAGAAACAGAATCGATTACAATATCTACAGCAACATTGGCTAATTTTTTTTGTTCGTCTAAAGAAATTCCTAAACGCTTAAAGGTGTCTAGTAATTCTGGATCCACCTCATCTAAAGAGTTTAATTTCGGTTTTTCTTTTGGAGCAGAATAATAAGCAATTTCTTGAAATTTTGGTTTTTCATAACGAACATTGGCCCATTCTGGCTCTTTCATTTTTTCCCAAACTCGATACGCTTCTAAACGCCATTCGGTCATCCACTCTGGTTCGTTTTTCTTTTTAGAAATTGCACGAACTACATCTTCACTTAAACCTTTTGCAAAGGTTTCACTTTCTATATCTGTATAGAAACCATAAGCGTATTCTTTGGTTTTTAATTCTTGTTCTAAATCGTCTTCAGTATATTTACTCATAGTTTTTCATTTTTTTATCCCTTCTCTTTGGGAAGATTGGGACTGGTTTTTTTTAGAGAGAGAATGATTCCCCGCAACCACAAGTTCTATTAGCATTCGGATTGTTAAACACAAAACCTTTTCCGTTTAAACCTCCTGAATATTCTAGCGTGGTGCCTATTAAGTATAAGAAGCTTTTTTTGTCAACAATAATTTTTACATTATTTTCTTCAAAAAGCTTATCGTTTTCGGCTTGTTTGTTGTCAAAAGTTAGATCATAAGATAAACCTGAACAACCACCACTTTTTACCCCAACTCTTACAAAATCGGTTGCAGCATCAAAGCCGTCGTCAGTCATTAACTCTACGACCTTCTTTTTTGCTGTGTCTGAAACTTTTATCATAATTTTAAATAAATTAAATCTAAATTGATTACAAAGATACAATATAAGCGTAACAAAAAAGTTAAATTTTCATTAACAACACTAATAAAACTATTGGTTTTATTGATTATTCTTGGAAGTCAGCATGAGCTGTAAATTCGGAGTCCGAGAGAGAAAGTAAGAACGCTTTTAAATCGTTTTTTTCTTTTGTGGATAAATTTACGCCACCTTGAGTGATCCTTTTCATTAATGGGTCTATCGTTGGTGATGGTTGCAAACCTTCTGAATAATGATTGATTACTTCCTCTAAAGAGGTAAACCTGCCGTCATGCATATAAGGCGCTGTAAACGCTAAATTTCTGATGGATGGCGATTTAAATTTTCCGTTATCTGCAGGGTCTCCAGTTACTGCACCCAAACCTAGATCAGTAAAATTAAGATCTAAGCCGTTGTTATGGAATTGATTATCGGTCCAAAGAGGATTGTTATTACTGCCATGACAATGAAAACAATCTCCTTTAGCTTCATCCATAAATATAGTAAACCCGTTTTCTTCTTCGGCAGTTAATGTAGTGTCTCCGTTTAAATATTGATCAAATTTTGAATTGCCAGAAATAAGTATTCTTTCAAATTGTGCAAGTGCTTTGGTAACTAAAATGGAGTCTATGGCAGCTGTGCCAAATGCATGTAAAAATAAATTTGGATATTCTGAATGATTCTGCAATTTTTGAGCCACATTTTTCCAATCAGAATGTAATTCGTTAGGATTCGAAACGGGCTCTAAAGCTTGATTTTCTAAACTAAAATCTTTGCCGTCCCAAGCAAAACGTTCGTCAAAATTCCAAGCTAAATTGAATAAAGGCATTGAATTTCTGTTACCAAAATTGCCATCAACTCCAGTACTAAATTGTTGATTGTCCGTAAAAGCACTTTGCGGATTATGACAACTTGCGCAAGATTGCGTTTCATCACCGGAGAGAATTTTATCAAAAAATAATTTTTTACCTAAAGCAACGCCTTCTTCTGTTAAAGGATTATTTGCAGGAATTATGGGTGCAATTAATTTATTTGCAAAAAGTGTCGGGATTTTTAAAGTGTATGGAACTGGCGTATAAACTTCTTCTTCTTTGGATGCGCATTGCATCAGAAGTAAAAAAGAGAGAAGAAATAGATACTTTTTTGTCATATTTTTTTAAAAGGTTTTCGATACAATTTTTTCATTTTTCCTAAATTGATTGAACTGATAGTATAGTCTTATTTTTAATTTATAAAGAGATCATTTCGAGTGAAATTCTTTTTCCAAGAATTTTGTATTGAGAAGTTTTACTTAAAAAAAGCTAAAACTGATACAATATCTGCAAAATTTTGATTCGAAATGAACTTTAACACAAGCTCTGCAGGATGAAATCTTACTGCGTTACTTCACCTAGATAAAAAACATTTTTACCATTGTCACTCATCTTTTTTTGAGCTTCAAAATTTGGCATTAAAACGGTGTTTAGTTCGTTTAAATTCCAAGTACTTGGGTTTTTAAACCATTCTGCAATGTTCATTTTTATTTCTATTCTTGTATTGTTAGCGATTTCTATGGTACCAAAATTTACTTCAAAAGAAGTGTCTTGAAATATTAAATTAGCTGGATCTGTTCTGTCTACAGCTCTAATTGTGTGATAATTAAAATTTGCATCTTGGTTGTTGATGTCTTTGTATTTACCATCAAATTGCATAAAATGATAACCTCCACCTAGCATTCCCGGAACATTAAAAGAAACCGAATTCAAATCTTGATAGATTCCATCTATATTGTCTGCATCGGCAAAACCAAAAGTAAATTTTAATACATTTGAACCTTGAGAAACTTTTTCAAAGGTGATTTCTGAACCAGTATTTTCTCCAATATTTATTAGATGATAATTTTTGATTGTACTGCCAACTGAAATATTAGAAAGTACATATCTTAAGCGATTTATACTGATAGATTCTCCATTTTGAGTTGTAAACTTAAAGTCATTAAAATCTGATGAACTTACAGGAATTCCATCCCAATTTTGGGTAAATTCAAATGTAACATTTACAGGTTCAATATTCACACAGCAATCTTTTTCATCAGCACAAGACGAAAACGAAATGAACGTTAAAAAAACATAAATTATTTTTTTCATTTTTCTATTTTTATAACTAGCGCATCTGAAAACCCATTGTTTTCTTTAATATCGCCATTAGCACTTTTACTTTCTCCAATGGCGACTATGGACTGATTGTTAAGTTCAATGGCATCAAATAGTAAATCATTTTCTGATCCACCAATAAATTTTTGCCAAACGGTATTTCCGTTCGCATCCACTTTTAAAACCCAAGCATCATTTTGCCCATTGTTTGTAAAACCTGCATCTGAACCCCTAGAACTACCTGCAATAATAAAGCCAGAATCATCCGTTTTAGAAATGGAACGCGCTACATCAAAACTAGAGGATCCTATTGTCTTTTCCCAGATTAAATTACCATCCGATGCAATTTTAAGCATCCATAAATCTGCACCACCATTATTGTTGCTTACATCTTTATCAGAACTTCTGGTGTCACCAACAATCATAAAATTACCATCATTAGTTGCCGAAATTGCTCTTGCTTCATCAATTTCTGAACCTCCAAAACTTTTCTCCCAAATTAAATTGCCATCCGAAGCAATTTTTAAAATCCAGAAGTCATAGCTTCCCTTATTGTTAGAAATATTAAAGTCTTTACTGTCTGAAGAAGCTGCAATTATATAGCTATTATCTTCAGTTTCTGCAACACCAAAAGGAGTATCTGTAAAGGATCCGCCATAATATTTGCTCCATTCTAGATCTCCAGAATTATTTAATTTTATCACCCAAATATCTCCACCTGCATGTTTTTGAGCATTTTTAGAATTTCCTTGTCCGTTAGAAGCGGTAACGTCTAAAACTCCTGTTAATAAATACCCGCGATCTTGCGTTTGCAACAAAGTGATACCAGTGTCTGAACCTGCGTAACCAAATGTTTTTTGCCATGAAATAATGCCATCTGCGGTAATTTTTGTGAGCCAAAAATCTTGATTTCCTGCATTTTTTGAAACATCGCCATCTGAACTTTTGCTAAAACCTAGAAGTGCAAAACCACCCTCTGATGTTGCAATGATATCATACCCCCTGTCATCATTAGAGCCACCAAAAGTTTTACTCCATTGCAAGGTGTCATCAGTCAAAAATTTCATCACCCAAAAATCAAAACCTTCATTTGTTTTGTTTACAAGATCAAAATCATTGCTTTGAGTGTAGCCGAATGTTGCATAGCCACCGTCAGGAGTTGCAATTAAAGCGTGTATAACGTCATTTTTAGAACCACCAAACGTTTTTATAAATGCTGTATGCGCTGTTATTATTGCTGGGTTTTCTGATTCTTGCTCTTTTGAGCAATGAAAAAGTAAAAAAAGTGTTGCTATGTAGCAAATTTTTTTCATGAATAAGGTTGCTGTTATTCAGCTTTTTTAATAAGAAAAAGACCTTCTTCAATATCACTAATAATAATAACCCCACTTTCAAAAAAAGGATACACATTCCAAGCCCCTTTAAAAGAAGTATCGTTATTTTCTGGAAAAGTATCAAAGAAACCTATTTCATTTAGATTTTTATTAGCGATGTCAGAAATATCAATCATTCGAACACCTCCTGTATAATTTGCTTGGTAATACGTGTTTCCATTTACATATCCATTATGATCGATCGCTTCTGTTGGCCCGAAATACTCACTTGATAAAATAGGATTATCAAGGTCAAGCAAATCAAAAATTATAATTCTTGTGTTGCTAACTTTGCCATCAAACTCATCTAATTCATCTCCAACAATAAAATAACGTTGGTCTTCTGTAAACCATCCTTGATGCGTATAAGATTCATTTGGATACGTTATTTTAGAAATTTCTATTGGATTGCTTTTATCACTTACATTTAAAATAACCACTTCATTAGTTCCAAACCTTTCTCCATTACTAGCTACTAAAATTTCTTTTCCCGTATAATCTGCATCGGGGCCTTTATACGTGATAACTTGTGCATCGTGAGAATATCCGCCAGCACTATAACCCCCCTCTATAATTGGGTTTGCAGGGTCTTGAATGTTTATAAAAATAGGACCGCCATTAAATTGTCTTGTTCCAACCGCATAAGCAAAACCAGAATCTTCGTTGATTACGATGTTGTGTGCGTTACCAAAACCGGTTAAAGTTGTTGTTGCAGAGAATATTTGTGGCGGATTTGTAACAGCTCTTAATGTGGTTAAATCGAAAACTTGCATTCCATGATTTTGTGCTTCACTTACAACATAAGCATGGTTGTTGTAAACTTTTATATCTCTCCATGAGCTATTGACAGTCGCTGCTGGTAGAAAACCAAGAACAATGGGTGCATTTGGTTCGCTAATATCTATCATGGAAACGCCAGTGTTTAATCCTACCAGTGCATATTCTTTAGCAGTGGTTGGATCTGTCCATCCCCAAGAATCACTCCCGCTTAAATTGGAAGGTGCTGTATCTGATAAGTCTAATCCATTTAAATCTATTTTTGAAAACAAATCATACCCAAAACAAGGATAGCCATTTGCAAAACCATTTTCGCATTTAAATTGTGGAATTATAGAAGAAGCTGGATCTAAAGGTGGAGTTTCAACATCAGTTTTAGAGCAACTTATGGTTATTACTAAAAATAAGAAAAGAATTTTTTTAATCATTTTATTTTTTAAGATTTACAATAATTTTACATCATTTCAAATGACAGAAACTATAAATATACTAAAAATAGTATATAAAATTTGCATCCTTAAAAAATCTCTGTTAAAGTAATTCTCTCAATTTTTAGATTGTACCTATCTTTGCAGGATGTTAGAAGACAAAAATCAAAATAAAACATCCTTGGCTGAATTAGGTGAGTTTGGCTTAATCAATCATATTACAAAATATTTTAAAGTTGCAAATTCATCGACTATAAAAGCGGTGGGAGATGATGCCGCTGTTTTAGATGCCTCTGAAAAACAAACTTTAGTGACTACCGATTTATTGATAGAAGGTGTGCATTTCGATTTAAGTTATATGCCACTCAAACATCTAGGCTACAAAGCTGTCATGGTAAATTTATCTGACGTTTACGCAATGAATGGTGTTGCAGAACAAATAACTGTTTCAATTGCGGTTTCTAATCGTTTTCCGTTAGAAGCAATTGAAGAATTATATGCTGGAATTCAGTTGGCTTCTGAAAGTTATAACGTAGATTTAGTTGGTGGTGATACAACATCGTCTACCAAAGGAATTTTAATTTCTGTAACGGCAATTGGTAAAGCAAACAAAGAAGATATTGTATATAGAAATACGGCAAATGAAACCGATTTAATTGTAGTTTCTGGTGATTTAGGCGCTGCTTATTTAGGACTGCAAGTATTAGAAAGAGAAAAACAAGTTTTTAACGTAGACCCAAACAATCAACCAGATTTGGACAATTACACCTATTTAATTGAACGTCAATTAAAACCTGAAGCACGTAAAGATGTTGCTGGTTTATTAAAAGAAATGGACGTAAAGCCGACGTCTATGATTGATATTTCTGACGGATTGTCTTCAGAGCTTTTTCATATTTGTACACAGAGTAAAGTAGGTTGTAAGGTATATGAAGATAAGTTGCCTTTAGATCCACAAGTAATTTCTACTTGCGAAGAATTTGAGTTAGATTCTACTATGGTGGCTTTAAGTGGAGGTGAAGATTATGAATTACTTTTTACAGTACCCATTGCCGATTTTGACAAGATAAAAGGAAATCCGCATTTTTCTATTATTGGTCATATTACTGCTGAAAGCCAAGGTTTACAATTGATTACAAGAGCTAGTCAAGAAATTGAATTGAAAGCGCAAGGTTGGAATTCTTTGAAAAACGATGAAAAATAATAAGTGTTTTTAGGATGAAGAAGCATATTCTCCAAATGAAATCGTTAAATCTAATTCTCTCTGATGCCAGATATTTTTCGCCTTCTTGGGTTTTTGCTTGCGTAAATATTTTAACAGGAACTTGGATACTTTATTTGCCATTCATTAAACAGAAATTTGACTTAAATGACGGGCAAATAGGGTTTGCATTGTTTTTTACGGCTTTAGGTTTGTTAATCTCTATTCCGTTTGTGCCTTATATTAATAAATATATAGGTGTTGGGCTCTCTACCAAAATAGGTGTTATCGCTTTAGCCATATTATTTAACCTTCCTTTATTAGTGCCGACCTATGTATCGTTATGTG
>JAWUYT010000054.1:0-7172 GCA_034110665.1 Polaribacter sp. | reverse complement strand
CCTAAATATTAGAAATGAACAAGTAAACTATGGAACGTCTAAAATTATTTTTAGATAGGAGAAACGAAGGAAAAATAAAATAATAAAAGAACAATATAAAAGTGGTGCTAAATTTAGCGCCACTTTTTTTTCATTCGTATTAGGTTTAAATTCTGTAGAAAAGAAAAATAGTAAAGGGGTCGCAATTCGTTTACTCATGATTTTTCAAAGGAGTTCGTTAATTTTTGGTCATAATGGTTGCGGTTAATGGTATAAAAGCAAAGAGCTATTAAGCTAATTCCTTAATCAACGATGCTGTTATAAAACCAGCCTCAAGATAAGTTGTAGTATAAATTTGAGGAGAGCGTTGGGGATTTAATTTATAAGACCTTTACTTAGTGCTTGCTTATTTTCTGCATAAATAAATTCAAATATCTGTTAATCAATATTCTATATTATAAATAGTGCTGGTTATTTTTTAATAATTGCAAGGGTTTTCGTATCTTTCAGATATAATCTTGGGCAGTTATGATAAAATACATACCCGCAAGTCAACTTACTTTAGATGGATTTTCACACCCTTTTGAGCAATCGTTATATCCCGATAATCGTTGGGTAAGATGATCAACGATTATTCATTGGGATGGTTTGGCGCGCGTATATTCAAAATCTCTTAATAGCACTGATGGTAGAAAAAGTATGGATGTTAGAATGGTTACTGGGGTTATTATTGTAAAGCATAAGTTAAGTTTAGATGATCGAGGAACAGTTGCCATGCTTAGTGAAAATATGTAGCTTCAATATTTTTGTGGGCTTACAAGTTTTCAGACCCAAGAACCATTTCACCCTGCGGTTTTTGCAGACATCCGCAAGCGGATGGGAAGTAACGCTTTTGATTTGTGGAATGCACTTATTATCAAAAAAGGAGATGATTTAAAACCAACAAAAAAGAAAATGATTAGTGATGATGATGATACACAGAGTTTGTAAAAAACAAAGGCACTTTGAAAATTGACGCCACAGTTGCGAATCATAAAATTGTTTTTCCAACCGATGCGGGTTTTCTGAACACAGCGGGAAAAGAAACGGAATGTTTTATAGACTTGCTTCACAAACAATCTACTTTAAAAAAATCTAGAGATTATCGAAGAATAGCACGAACGGAATACTTAGTGTTTTCAAAGAAAAGAAGAAAATCAAGAAAAGAGTTTCGTAAATTTATAAGGAAACTACTTGGGTTTGTAAAACGTAATTTAACCTATATTGAAAAACTATTAGACGATATAGAAAGCATAAAAAAACAAGAAACTCTTGATGAGTTTTTCTAATTAAAAATCCATATCCTTCAAAGTTTCCATTATTAAAACGATATCAAAAAATCTATTGGGTAGTAAAACAGCTTTATGTGCAACAACAGTATATTTATGAAGAAAAAACACATAGTGTAAAAGATAGAATTGTCAATATCTATCAACCTTATATACGCGCATTTCCTTGAGGAAAAGATAAAGCATCTAGAGAGTTTGGGGCAAAAATAAGCGCAAGTGTGGTCGATGGAATGAGTAGAGCAGAACATATAAGTTGGAATCAATTTAATAAATAGATCGACTTAGAGCTACAGGTAAATATCAAAAAAAAATCTTTGGTCATTATCCTGAACTGGTCTTAGTAGACCAGATATATTTGAATAGGAAAAACAGAGGCTGGCTCAAAGAACGAGACATACGAATTTTAGGTAAAGCTCTAGGAAGACCTAAAAAAGTAAATCTTACCGCATACCAAAAACGAAAATTAAAAAAAGAACGAAACCAAAGAAATCATATAGAAGCTAAATTTAGACAGGCAAAAAATGCATACGGTTTAAGCAATATTAAAGCCAAAAGAAGTGATATCTCACAGAGTTGGATTGGCGCAATATTTTTTATAATGAATTTAATAACGTGAACAGAAATAGCTAAACAATATGCTATTTTTTGTGCGTTGTTTAAAGATTGGAAAAGAGCAAGATTTATTAAATTATTTAAAGTGGTTTTCTATCAAAGTGAAACAAGAACCTATAGAACAAATCAAAAATACTTAAAATTAAAACTTAAATACGTTTGTTAAAATCAGCAAGCCTTAAGAAGAGACGTAGTTCAACACAAAAAATAAAATAATGACAAGTAGGATTGAACAATTACAAGAGTTTTTAAAGGATGGCAGCAATGATTCTTTTTTGAAATATGCATTGGCATTAGAGTATGTTAGGATTGAGGAAAATGATACCGCAAAAGATTGTTTTTTAAAATTGATAAAGTAGGATGAAAATTATTTAGCAAGTTATTATCAGCTAGGAAAATTATATGAGTTGCTAAATGACCTAGAAAGTGCCATTGAAATTTACAAAAAAGGAATTAAAATTGCACAAAAAGTGAAAATAAAAAAACGCTTTTAGAATTACAGGAGGCTTATAATATGTTAATGTTAATGGAAATTGATGAAGATGAGGATGAAAATTAATAATCACTTATTTTTAGGAAACAGAAAAAACCTGAATTTTATACACGCTAAAAACTTAAAAAACAGCATTACACCAACATAATATGAACAGTTATAAATTTCAACAGAATGTTTTTCTATTCCTTATGCGAACAAAAGTAATGCTCCGAGCAAGCCTATAGTCAAAGTCAAACAGATGTATATAACTAGTTCACGGATCTTGTGATGCCTACTATTTAAGAGGTTTGCACTATTAATGAGGTGAAATTTAAAGGGTCTCAAAAGGAATTTTATAGTAATCTTACAAGTAACGATTTCAAAAACAGAGGATTATTAGTTTTGGTAGTTAATAAGAATGGTTATGATGTTGGACATGGTTCCTTAACAGGTGACCTAGCGGGTATACAACTCAAGAAAAAATTGCGTGCGAAGAATATTTTTAACAGCGTATATCGCCGTGTAAATTCTGCTGACGTAACTAAATGGAGACCGGCTAAAGATTTGTAATTAGATACTTTGCACAGAGTACTTGTTTTAGCTGAGGGTCTTGGCCTGTCGATGAAACTAACCGATTTAGATTGTCAAGGAGGTGTTACCAAAGCTACATTTTATTACACCGCCGATAAAGGGTGGATTATCGGGAATTAATTAAATACCTTTTCTCTGTCTTTGGTGTGCGGACAGAAATGCTTCAAATTGTAATTCGGGAAGAAGCGAGTCGGGTTGGGGCCATTAGTCCTTGCGAAAGTTATAGCTGCTGCAATACTTGGTCCACTAATTTAAGAATAATTCACCCTTTGCACCCAATTCTAAAAGTAGTTTAAAGCGAGGAAGTAATAAGTTTCAGCGCTATATCGAGGACGATATGGTCAATAAACATAATGGTGAATCTGATTATTAAAAGGAGTAAATTCAGTATAATGCAGTTTGACGATATTGAGAAAGTAAAAAAACATAAACATAAAAATTGTAGAAAAGTTAGTACTGGATTATGCGGATATAGCTTGACCTTTTTTATGTTAATTTATATCGTTATTTTTTTTCAGCGGTTTAGAAGGCAAAAAAAACAGTTTAAATTTTGGTTGATTCTAAATTGTTAGGTTCGTTAATTTTAAATTATTTCTTCGATATAATTTGTATTAGATTCCAAGTTACTTTGGCTTTTTTTAAAATTTAGGATGAAATGTGGTTTCAAATTATTTTAAATGAGGATATCTTGTTTGATTTTTTAAATTAAAAATTCTTTTTATTTAGCTGAAAATTTTGCGGGTAGATAACTAAAAATAAAGATATCAACGAAGATTAAAGCCAGAAGAAGTAGTACGTTGTTTTCATTCTGAAATTAAAAATAGTTTTTTCTATTCTTTAATACTTCAACTCTTTTTGATCATTTTTAAATTTACTTTAAGAAACACCATCTTCTAAATTATAAAAAAATATGCAACTATTTTGATCTTAAAATAAAATAGTTTCACAGTATCTTTACACACAAAAAGCGTGAGGTTTTAGCATATAATTTAGAGGTTTTACAAGTATAATTTTTTTTTTTTGGCTATGACTAGAGAAAGTGATACATTAGTGATATGGTAAAATTTGAAGAAATGAAACGGGTTTTAGTAGCAATTATGAGTCTTTTTTTTATAGTAAGTTGTACAAACAATAAAAAAGAAGAAACTTCACAGAAAACAGCAACAAAAGCGGTAGAGACTATAAAAAAAGTGAAAGCTCCAAAAAAGGAAAAAATGATTATTGTAGATTCAGATGGCGTTGTAAACGTTTCAATGATTACAGATGATCGAATGAAATTTAACCTCCGAAAAATTACAGTAAAAGCAGGTCAGAAAATAAAATTGACCTTAACACACAATGGAAAGTTAGATAAAAAAATTATGGGACATAATGTTGTGTTTTTAAACAAAGGAGTTAAACGCTCTACCTTTGCCTCTAAAGCGGCAGCTTCTAAAGAAAACGATTATATTCCGGAGGGTACAACAGATGTTTTTGCGTATACAAAAATGCTAGGTGGTGGAGAAACAACAACCATTGAGTTTACTGCGCCAGAAGCTGGTACTTACGATTATATTTGCAGTTTTCCAGCACATTTCGCAATGATGAAAGGAAAGTTAATTGTAGAGTAACATTCAAAAAATAAAGCATTAAAAAACCCTTCTTAGATTTTTCTAAAAAGGGTTTTTATATTTTATAACTTTTTAAATTTCTAAAATCTCTATGTTTTTAAATTCTATTGGGTGACTTTCACTTTGCAAAGAAATATAGCCAGCTGTTAACGGTTGGCCTTCTTTTAGTTGTATTTCTTTTGAAGTGGCCTCTAAAAATTGCCCACCAATAGTTGGGTTTGAATATGTAATGACTGATTTGCCATTTATTTTGTGGGTAATATTTTCTTTGGTAACGATTATTTCTAAAGCTACCCATTCCTCATTATAATAGGTATCTGAATTTGCATTGATGCAATGATCTGTAACAACGATATCATTTATAGAAACATTGGTTGCAGGTGTGCATAAATTTCCTGTTGTTCTTGGTATATTCGGTGTAATTCCGCCCAATAATTGCACTTCTAGAGATAAGGGAAAAGCCTGATTTAGCAACATACTTTCTGGTGATTGTGAATGAATCATAACACCACTATTTCTTGTGGCCCAAGCTTCGCCCCCTTTTGTTTGGGCTCCTGTAAACCGATAGTGCAATCGAAATTTATAATTTGAAAAAGGAGTTTTGTAGGTTAAAAGTCCGAATCGGTTCTCAAAATTTCCGTAACCGTCATAAGAAACTTTAAGAATACCGTTCGCCACTCGAAAGGTATTCTTAAAATTATCATGTAATTCGTGTCCGTTAATCTTAACAACCCAATCATTTAAATCTTTGCCATTAAATAATTGTTGCCAAGAGGCTTCAACGGATTTAGTTTTCAGGTTTTCCTTCTTTTTTAGATCACAATTTATAAAAAGCGAGAGTAGGATTAAAAAGCTGCCTATTTGTTTCATTTTTATAAAGATGAAGATTTTCCTCCTGAAATTTCTTGTAAATCTCCGCAGTAATAAGCCGTTGGAACTGGATCATACATTAAAACATTTTCACCAATCTCTTCGGAACTGATATAAGCAGTAATTGTTAGGTGTTTTAAATGGTTTAAAAATTCATTTTTGGTAGGTTGTAATGCCTCTGGATCTGCTAACCTATCTTTATCAATATCTCCTTTTACTAATAAATTTGTGTCTAACAGTGCAGTGTATTGTGCAGTGGTAATATCTCTAATAGCTGTTTCTGCAGTTGGTTTTAAGGTTGCAATAATAGCTGTAAAACTAATTCTTATCGCTTCTTGGTCTTCTGCGTTTAAAACTTCTGTAATATAGGTATCAATAAATTGCGGAACATTTACTTCTGTTGCAGAAGGTGTCCCTTCCGTTTTAGGTAAAATGATATCTACCAAATTAACAACCACTTCTTTTTCATCCTTCGTAAAATAAGTGGGCATCCAGGTGGGTGCGCTTGTACAACTTTGTAATAAGCTAAAAATACTGGGTGCTGTAATTGCAAAACCCGCGGCAAGACCTAATTTTTTTAATGCATCTCTTCGTTTCATATCGTTCCTAATTTAAGCGTTGTTTTTTTTAAGCGCTGCAGCTGCATGATTGGCAGCTCTTGCTGTAAAAGCCATATAGGTTAAAGACGGATTTTGACAACCTGAAGACGTCATAAAAGCGCCATCAGTAACATACAAATTATCACAAGCGTGCACTTGGTTGTTTCCGTTTAAAACAGATGTTTTTGGGTCTCTACCCATTCTTGCAGTTCCCATTTCATGGATTCCTAATCCCATAGAAAGATTTTCTTTATTGTCATACCCGTTTACATCGTCAAAGCCAGCTTCCGTTAGCATTTTAATAGCTTGTTCTTGCATGTCTTTGCGCATTGCCATTTCGTTTTCACCAAAAGCAGCATCAAACGTAACCGTGGGTAAGCCCCATTCATCTTTTTTATCGTAATCTAAAAATAACTTATTTTTATGATTTGGTAATGTTTCACCAAAAGCCAATAAATTCACATTCCATTCTCCAGGTTTTAAAATCGCTTCTTTTAAAGCGGGTCCATATTTTAATTCAGCAACCAATTCAGACGTACTACTTCTACTTGCGCCACCTTGGTAACCATAGCCTCTTTTAAAAGTTGCTGCTTCTGTATTGCCGCCTAAATTTCTAAATCTAGGAATATAAACTCCATTAGGCCTTCTTCCTTTCACATACTTATCATCAAATCCAGTTGCTTTTGCAGAAGCACCTACATGAAAATGATGATCCATAATATTGTGTCCTAACTCTCCACTGTCATTTCCTAGTCCGTTTGGAAAACGTTCTGACTTCGATTGCAATAAAATCGAGGCAGACGCCATAGTAGATGCGCATAGAAAAATAACTTTAGCATTATATACCAGTGATTCTTTAGTCTCTGCATCTATCAACCTCACACCCGTTGCTTTTTTAGTAACGTCATCATAAATTACTTCGTGTACAATAGAATTAGGTCTTAAAGTCATGTTACCTGTAGCATCTGCTGCTGGTAATGTAGAAGAATTACTACTAAAGTATGCACCATAAGGGCAACCTCGCATACACCTATTTCTATATTGGCACGTACTTCTGCCTTCTCCTGGTTTGGTACCTTCTGTAATATGTGCTGTTCTGCCGATGGTT
>JAWUYT010000053.1:0-32622 GCA_034110665.1 Polaribacter sp. | reverse complement strand
TTGTATAAAATGATCAAAAAACTTCCATTCCCAAACTACTGCTGCATCATTAAGGCCAACAGGTTGTAATTCAATAACTTTATCTAGCTTTAATGTAGCGCCAATTGTAGTTGGGTCTTTACCAATTGCAATCATTTCAGCTGATGTATAAGTATCATTAACTAGACAAAGTATATTGCCATTTGGTAATGGTTCAATGTCATGATGCTGATTATAACCAAGAGCGCCAATTTCAAAAGACCATACTATATTATTATTCCAATCGCGAACTTCAATATTCTCTTTTCCAGCTCTTAATAAATTGCCATTTTCTAGCAAATAGCAAGTCGCTCCCGGCTTTTCTGTAAAGATCCATTGATGGATTTTTTGACCACAAGGATCAACTAAATAAACATTATTATTCTTTTCAGGTGTAAATAGCAAATAGCCATCTGAAACTAATTCATTATAGAATTTTAATCCAATAGTAGGATCTTGTGCAAAACTACAAAAACTGATTATCAGAAAGTTAAATGTTAAAATTACGGAGGATAAGGTTTTTTTCATTTTTTTGTGTAAATATAACTTTAATATTAGAATTGAGTTGCTTTATGATTTTAAATTTTTAACTCTTTCCAATAATACAGGATGTAAATAATTCATAAAATCATAGGCTTCGTGAGGTATTAAATTATGAAGACTGTGCTAAAAGAGTTTTGTATTATGCTGCTATAGGTTGACCTTTTTTAGGTTTAATTTATACATTTCAAAGTATTTTTTTAGCCGCTTAGACGACAAAAAATAATTTGAACCAGCTATTTTCTAAATTATAGGTTCGGGTAAATAGTTGTAATTTAGGTATTGTTAATGTCTAAAAGGTTACTAAAGGGCTCACTTAAAGCCTCACAGAAATGTGAGGCTTTTTTGTTTTCTGTCGGTTTTGTAACTTTTTACAAGTTCAATATTTAACTCATAAAACGTTTACATACAATTATGTTGATTTGCAGCCTAACCTATTATAACTATCGGTTCGTCTAAACTTAAGTTTCATTAATCGAAGTTTAAGTTTTATAGCTTAAATACATTTTAACTTTGAGGTGTAGTTAAGATAAATAATTTTTAAATCCCTTTCTCATGAAAACTTCAAACGTGTTAAAATTATTAGCTTTATTGTTAATCGTTGTTTTTTCATTTTCAAAAGTAAAAACAAAAACGCCAAAAGCAACTTTAAATTTTGAAAAAATAAATGTAGTTCAAATTCTGTCAGCACAAGAATTTGGATGCAGACCTTCAGCTGAACTTACCTTTTATGTAGAAACAACTTTGGTTAAAAAATTACGAGGATACAGCACAATTAATGCAAGTGTATTCGCTTTAAATAGGTTTTCTGGTGAATCTAGTTTGTTAGCAAATGAAAATATTATCGTGCCTTTTCATAAAGATGCCGTTTTACGTTATGATAAGACTAAAAGTGAATGTGAAAAAACGATATTAACAAATGGTGATAAAATAGTTGGTAGCCAAATAAATACAAAATATTGTTTTAACGAATTGATAAAACATGAAGTTATTTATAATAGTTATATGAGATCTACTAATAAATTATTAGACATTCAAAGAATATTTTAAACTCTGGTTCTTTTTAATGTAAATAACAAATTTAAATAAATTATTGTTAACTTTAAGTCCCCAAATTATGAAAACTAATACCCTACAACAAATAGTTATTATTGCAATTTCTTTCATAGGTTTAAGCCTTTCAGGATCCAATTTAATAGCAATGTCAGGGATAGAATCTTTATTAGACGGTTTAAACGTTATGATCTTTTTCTCCTGTTTTCTTCCTTTCTTAATTTTATCAATAGCCATTACTTCAAAATTTCTCAAATCTTTTTTGAAGCTAACAACTCACTTTTTTTAAAATATTATATTCGCTAATATAAATTTAATTATTCACTCATTTTACAAGTATAACTCCCCCAAAAAAACTTGAAGATATTTACTTCAAGTTTTTTTGTGCGGAGCTATTTATTGTGTTAAAAAGGAGACAACAACCTATTTTAGCAGATAGTATCTGTAATACTCGTGCAAGAAAAATAAAAAAAGTGTTTTTTGAACAAATCAATACACTTTTAGTAGGATTCCATAAGTATAATTCTTGATACATATTACAAAAAAGTGGCAAGTGCCTCCGGTAATAAGGGTTATGTTGGCTATCTTGTTTAAAATGTGCTTGCTTCAAACTTGCTATGGGTAAAGTGATTATGAAGTTGAAGATTCAGTAAATGACAGAATTTCGTTTAGCTATTTCTGTGGATTGAATATTGACCAAGTCGCTTCAGAACAGAATACTGTAAATCGTGTTCGCACAGCATTGATACTTGTAGAGGCTTTTCAGAGCTTATTTAAATTGATAAATGAGCAACTGAAATTCATCAAATTATAGTTAAAAAAATAGCTATTGCAGATGCCATTGTTATTGATAGCCCACTAAAGGCAAAACAATTCTTAAAGTAACCCAAGACAGAGAAGATTTAGAAGAGGTTGAAGTAAAAAAGGAATATGCAGAGATTGTAGATAAGAAAGCATCTTGGTAAAAAAAAGACAAATATCATTTTGGATACAGAAAAAATTAGCTTAAGGACCAATTGGACCTGGTTTTAGAAGTATTAACGACTAAAGCAAGTATGAATGAAGTAGCGAATTTAGAAGAAGTATTAGATACGGAGAATTTATCATAACACAATGATATTAAGATATATAAGGGGTGTCAGTCAGCTGAAAACGCTGCGCTTTTAACAAAGAGAAAGTTAAAAAATCATATTCTCAAAAAAGTAAAAAAAGGCAAACCTTTTAAAGAGTCAGAAAAAAGATTCAACAAACTTGAGGGAAAAACACGTTTCAAAGTTGAACGTACTTTTGGAGGAATTAAAAATTTGTTTTTGCAGGAACAACAAAATATAGAGGGATAAACAAAATGCGTACACAAAATTTAATGGTGGCTATTTGCTACAATTTATATCGAAGTCCTGGTGTAATTGCGTCTAATTGTAAAAATTAAGGCAAAATAAACCCTATAAATAGCTGTAAAGCATCAAAAAAAGGTTCAAAAGTAAAAGTTAGAAAAAAATCAACCGACAAAAGTGAAATTTACTTTTGCTGTTTTTGCAACGGCCTTAATATGAACTGCATCAAGACCTAGTAAAAGTTGAAGTAGGCTCGAATAAAAGTTCCGTACATAGAGGTTTCTAAAAAAAACAAAAAAAACTTCGACTCCCTTACAATCTAGGGAGCTGTTAAGCTATTATGCTGTTTTATTAAGTTTTAGCTTTTCTAAAACAGCGCTCATCTTTTTGGCGGACCAAAGAATAATTGGAGTATTGGTAATTGCATCCGTAGAAACCTTCTATTTGGGCTTAAGAGCAATTAAATATTATAATATCGTTTAAATAAGTTGAATTATTTTTTGATTGATTAAAATTATAAACTGGTTGCATAGAATTTTTTACGGTAATGTTTTGAATAAAAAGTAAGTGAAAAAGAAAAGATTTGTAACGAAATTATAAAGTTAAATTGATATGATATGAGTTTTTTATAGAGGATTTCGGTTTAAGGTAAATAGATATACTTCCATTCAATTATTTAACACAATAGATTATAGAAGCTTCGCGTTTTTCGGCACACATTTAAACCGCAGGAGAAATGCGAACCTTTTTTGTTTTCTGCAGGTTTTGTGACTTTTTATAAGTTCATTATTTAACTCATAAAACGTTTATTTACATGTTTGTAGTTTTACACACTAGCTTAAGATAACCATCAATTCGTCTAAACTTAAGCTTCATTAATCGAAGCTTAAATTTTATAGCTTAAATACATTTTACCTTTGAGGTGTAGTTAAGATAAATAATTTTAAACCCGTTTCTCAAGAAAACTTTAAACATGATAAAATCATTAGCCTTATTGTTAATCCTTTTTTCTTCATTTTCAAAAGTTGAAAAAATAACGGCAAAAGCAACTTTAAATTTTGAAAAAATAAATGTAGTTCAAATTCTGTCAGCACAAGAATTTGGATGCAGACCTTCAGCTGAACTTACCTTTTATGTAGAAACAACTTTGGTTAAAAAATTACGCGGATACAGCACAATTAATGCAAGTGTATTCGCTTTAAATAGGCTTTCTGGTGAATCTAGTTTGTTAGCAAATGAAAACATCATTGTCCCCTTTCATAAAGATGCTGTTTTACATTATAATAAGACTGCAAGTGATTGTGAAAAAACGATATTAATAAATGGAGATAGAATAGTTGGTAGCCAAATAAATACAAAATATTGTTTTAATGAATTGATAAAACATGAAGTTATTTATAATAGTTATATCAGAGCTACTAATAAATTATTAGATATTCAAAGAATATTTAAGCTTTAATGCTTTTTAACATAAACAATAAATTTAAATAAATTATTCCTACAGCATATAAATTCCCAAATTATGAAAACTAATACCATACAACAAATAGTTATTATTGCAATCTCTTTCATAGGTTTACGCCTTTCAGGATCCAATTTAATAGCAATGTCGAGCATAAAATCTTTATTAGACGGTTTAAACGTTATGATTTTTTTCTCCTGTTTTTTTCCTTTCTTAATTTTATCAATAGCCGTTACTACAAAATTTTTTAAATCTTTTTTGAAGCTTACAACTAACTTTTTTTAAAATGCCATATTCTCTAAAATAAATTTAAGTAATCACTCATTTTATTAGTATTAAAACCCCCAAAACAAAAAAAAAACTTGAAGATATTTACTTCAAGTTTTTTTGTGCAGAACTATTTATTGTGTTAAAAAGATAAAAAAAGAATACAAAGTTAATTGATGTTCATTACAGCTCTGAGCAAAGAATTAAATTACGCTAATTTTAATGATATTTATAGGTGTTCTATGGTATATAAACCTCCTTAAAAAGCCAATTTCACAATTTATTTTAAGTGCTTTTGATCTAAATTGCAGTATTAAACGAGTTTTTAGGAGCTCTAGTCATAATAGGGGCGTATCAGAACTCTTAAAGGAACTAAAGCAAAAATCGTTACTAAAATTTTTTTAAAACAAAGAAAAAAGGTAAAAGATGTAACCTTAGATATGATTGGAAATATGGGGTTAATCGTTGAAAAATCAGTCCTACAAGCTACACTAGTTATTGATCCGTTTAATGTTCAAAAATTAGCTTTAGAGGCTTTACAAGAAAGTAGAATTAAACATCTTTAAGAAGCATTAGATATTGAAAATTATGCAATAGATAATGCTAGAAATAACTTGTCCAAATATTCATCCGAACTTACACCAAGCACAGATAGGTTAAAATAGCTATTAGCCAGAAGTCGATATCTGTTGTATAGATCTAGTAGTAAATGGATTGAAAATCAAAATAAAAAGGGCTAGTATGCTTTTTGAACGATACACAGATATAAAAAAGCATAAAAATTATGTCAAAACTTATCATGGATCTGAGAGCAAACAAAAGATAAAACTACTGCTTTAATATAAGTAACAAAATGCGATGAAAAAGTAATACAAGCACAGTTTAAAAACTCAAATAATATATCTAGCACAATGCATAGACATTATGAAAATATATTCAATTATTTTGATAATAGAAGTGCAAATGCTTCAGTAAAAAATTTTAATGCGAAGATTTAAACTTTTAGAGCAAAATTTTAGGGTTGCTGAAAATATGGAATTTTTCATCTTCGGGCCCTCAAATATGTATATCTTATCTTAAAATCCTGCAAATTTTGGACTTGATTCATTTTTTTGCTTCGGGGCTACTAATATTATAAAAAATTTGATAAATTAATAACAGTTTAAATAATAAAGGACTCTAAAAGAAGTGAGTCGTAAACTTTAAAAAAGATTTAAAAAGCTTTGCAGTAAACCCTAATGATAAAATTAAAAAAGGAAAAAAACATGAGAAAAATATCATAACATTTAAGGCATCTAATAACGATTTTACGCCAGATATTTCAATTAGGTTAAGGCCTGAAAGATATAATCCGATTGAACAGATTAAAATAATAGCGACTTGTTTTAAGGTATTTGTTTTCATAATAGGGGGATAGTTATAAATTAATAATGTATTTTTTAAAACTTACTTTATTTTTAAGAAAAGAGAGTTGTAAACTTCAAAAAGGATTTAAAAAATTTGGAAATTAACAGATATGAAATAAATATAGCAGGGAAAACAGCAAGTAAAAACATCATTACCATAAGTACGTCAGGTAAAGATTCAATGTTTGTTAAAGTTGACAAATAAATTGCTGTGTAATATAGAATTACTGATAAAGGTGCAAGCGCTGTGGCTTGCGAGTAGTTATTATTTTTCATAATGGGGGTATTACAAATTACTAGATATGCAAGGTAATCCTTTTTAGTGAAATTTCAGTGTTATTGTAAAAAAATATGTTTTTATTTTTCACAAACTCTTTCTGCGTTTTAATTTTAATCGATAGAATTCTCCGACGTCCTGCTTTGTTGGTTAAGAGAAAAGTTTGAAAACCTGAATTTTCATCAATTTTAATCTTAATATAAGGTATTTTCCGCTTGATACTTCTATGGATTTGTCTCGAGGTTTTTCATTGAATTCTTTTAGGCTCTTGTTCAAAGTTTCATTGGAAATTATAATTCCTGTAAAGTTTGTGCTCAATTTGAAAGGTTAACGCCAATCTAGAATATTTTTTTTTGGTTTTAGTACTTAAGGACAAAACTTGTGATGAACTTATTTGAGTAAGAAACCTATGAAATGTCCCTATGGATATAGATGGAGCATTGGTGGTTTAAAAAAATCTGAATTAAAAGAAACCTTTTGGCATTGTGCAAAAAAAACTTGAATATTATATTTTCAAATTTTTTAAGGTCGTGGAGATATTATTATTTATAGTCTGGCTGAATTAATTGTTGCATTCAAAAAAAGTTTTAAAAAAAGTAATTGGCAAGCTTAAAAAATGATATATTTTCTGCAAATAATATAGTTGATAAAATGAAGGAATGGAAAAGCATGACAAAAGATCATAACGTTTAAAGCATCTAATAAAGACTTTTATATATTGATATTAGGTCAAGTCTTAAATATCATAAACTGATTGAACATATTGTTAGAATCGCTAATTGTTTTAAAGCATTTGAAGTCATAATTGACCTAGTTAAAAATGGATCTATCTCAAATAGAACGGGTAAGGTTGATATTCAGTGTAAAAATTATAGCTTTCGTAGTCTTATAAATATAGTTCATTAGCTTTAAATATTTACTTTGTTGTGTTTTTTTAAAAATATAAAACCCACTAAAAACAATATAGAGCCTTAAAAATCAACTATGTAAAAAGATATATGTTTTTGTTTAGACAAGTTTAGTTTTCAGAAAAATTTAATATTATATGCTACAGGACACCTGTTCTTATCTTTTTCCATACTTTAATCAAATAAAAGGCAGCAATAGGGTGTGTCTAATATGGAGGCTATACTCGCGTGCTTGTATTGTCCATAAATCCAGTATCCCGCAGCAAACAGGGCAACCATAAATTAAAACACAACTTATCAACATCGCCAAAATGCCCGAGGGAACATTCCAATTCTTATTTATATCTATCAATTTTAAATCTTTATAATTCACTTTTTTTAATACACGTGCCCATCTTACATCTCCAGGTTGTGTTTTTATTGTAAAAATTGACAAGAACATTCTGTCTTTTTGTTTTCGTAATAAAGGTCACTAAAATTAAAATAATAGTAGTTATCAAAATAATTACAGGGAATTTAGCCCAATCGGGGGAAAAGCCTTCTTCACTATAAAAAAGATTGCTAACAGCTGGCGAAGAAAAATCAAAGAAATTACGTCAGAAACAATCTTGGTAGAAATTTTACTTCATGCAAATTCACCAAATAATAATCAGCATCAATTGAACCAGCTATTGCTGTGAAAAATAAAATCTGCATCAACTGCGCCCTTCAAGCCACCTAACGCGCTAAAAATAACAGTTACATTTCCAGCATAGACTATGGTTTCCCAAGATTGAAACCCTAGCATAATACCACCAATTTTTACGGCGGCTAATGTTACACCAGCCATGGAAAAAACATTAAAAAGAAACCCTAAATAGAAAGCTCTAAAAACTCTTAAAAATCTAGCGGTTGTTAAACCATAAGGCAGTTCATAAAATTCTATATCTGTTTTTACATTCGATTTTAGCCAAAGTTTAGCTTATACAAAAACAGTCAATAAACCTGTTATCAAAAAAGCCCACCACATCCAGTTTGCAGATACACCATCTTTTCCTACAATATCTGTAACAAAGTTAGGCGTGTCTTTAGAAAATGCAGCAACTACCATAGAAACTTCTAACAACCACCATGGTATATTTCTGCCTGAAAGAAAAATTTCAGTAGAATTCCCCCAAAGGTTTTATAGACTTAAATACTTATTAATAAGGTTTTTAAGAGAAATAAATGATTAAAGCACAATATAACGTACTTAAAAACAATCAAGAAGTTTTTTATTAATGGTTGGGATTGGCGCAATATAAAAATTAATATGTACCAATTTAATGTATCAGGATAATGCTTTTTAAAATATTATCTTATAGAGATATTATCTTTTTTTGCTGTTAAACCTAGAACGTATTTAGAAATTGGAATTCCTAAAAATGCTTTATAATTGTTTTTCATACAATTTAAAATGATTGTGGGCAGCACTTTATCGCTTACTTTATTACTTAAAAAAAAATACTTAACGAGGGCTATGCTGCATGTTTTTAAGTTCAATTAATCAAAAAATAATTCAATTTATTTACAGCATGTTATAAAATTAAATTTGTGTTAAAGCTTCAGGAATAAAGTTTAAATATATTTGTAAATCTTTGATTTTAGCTTTTTGAATTTTAAAATAGATAATTTTTTTTTACTTCAATGAAGGCTTTTAAATAATTGGTTTTTAATCTTCTGAATAACTCACTTGTTTCTTTAGGGGTTCAGATTCCTGAATTATTAAAACTTCACAAGAAAATTCATTACCTGCTTTTAAAGAAATTATATTTCCAAATACAATGCTGTATTGATTCATTTTTTCTTCAAGAGCAGTAAACTCTCAAACTTCTGATTCAAAAGCGAGTTGAGAAATAGTTTCTGAACTTCATATTTTTTGTGTATCCAAGGTTTTCATGAAAAATTGAACCTAAATAACCACTAAAGAAGAAGAGCTACAAGTATCTGAATTAATAGGAATTGCTTCTGTAATTTTGATATCAAATTCACAATCGGGAATCCAATTTAATTATTTTTAAAATTTTTAGAGCTGCAATGAAATAATTTCCATCTGCAAGAGTTGTACTTAAATCATCATAGTAATTTTTTTAATGAATATTTGGTAGCTTATATCAAAAAAAATCTGTTCTACTTTCTGTTATTTTTAATGAGATATTTCTATTGATGGCGGAAGCTCTTATAGGAATTCCTAAATAATTTGATGATTATCAAATAAATATATATTCTAGGCACAATTCATATGATTTTACTCAAATCTTATTTCCTTTTTTCAACATAGGCATCAGGAGCGAAATAAATTCCTTTAGCAGTCCATCTTTTTCGCAGGTTTTTTAAAGAGGCTTTAAAAAGGTTAAAATTTTTATGTTTTTTTTCAGTCCAACCAACTTCTGCATACGCTGCAATTCTTGGAAAAACTTTATAGTGCATTTCTCCGTCTGTGGGAATCCATTCTCCCCACATTTGGCAACCTAAACCAATCACTTTATCATGGTATTTTTTATCTAATTTTTCTGGAATAGGGTCAAACGAATAGGCTTTAGATAAAGGTAAATTTTTGTATTTATAATCTAAATAAGTAAAATTATGAAGAGAATTCACTATTTCATACCCACTACTAGCCGCTGTTTTAGCTAGCTTTACATCTCCTTTCCAAAAGTGAATAATAGTCTCATTCGCTAATTTTTGTGTTGTTTTTGTGTCTTTTGTATTTTGATAATTATGTAGGTTATGTCCCATAATTTCATTCCAACCCATCATTCTTCTTCCTTTGCTTTGTAAATATTTTGAGATATTATTGGTAAAATAAACTTGCAAATCGGCAGGAGTTTTCAAATTATTTTGTTTCATATATTTTTGTACAGAAGCAGAAGATTTCCAATGATTATATTTTACTTCATCGCCTCCAATATGAATTATTTTAGAAGGAAAAAGTGCCATTACTTCATCTAAAACATCGGTTAAAAATTGATAGGTTTTTGGGTTTGTAACATCATACACATCCTTGCCAACTCCAAATCTTATAGGTACTTCAATTTCTTTTTTTGAGGTTCCTAGCCAAGGATAAGAGGCAATTGCAGCAGTAGAGTGTCCTGGCATTTCTATCTCTGGAACCACTGTTATATGTCTTTCTTTAGCGTAAGTGATAATTTCTTTAATTTCTTCTTGTGTATAAAAACCCTCATGTGGTTCTGCAGATTGTATTGGACTTTCCCATTGTAAAGGACCAATTTGTGTGCTTTTTCTTTTGGAGCCAATTTCTGTTAGCTTTGGGTATTTTTTTATTTCAATGCGCCAACCTTGATCATCGACTAAATGCCAATGAAAAATATTCATTTTTAGAAATGCCATTTCATCTAGCAACATTTTTACTTGTTTCATTCCTTTAAAATATCTTGCTTCATCTAACATAAAAGACCTCCATTTAAATCTTGGTGCATCTTTTATTTTTATTTCTTTAACCTCTATATATTTTTGATATTTTGAATAATAAGAGCTAAATGAACAGATTTGCCTTAACGTTTGTATAGCATAAAACCAACCTGTATCATTTTTAGCACAAATAATAATTTTATTTTTGGAAACGCTTAGTTCATAACCTTCATTCGGCAGGCTATCATCTTCTTGAAAAGTGATAATATTTTTTTTTAAGCTTTGATAGTTATTGGTTTTCGGGGTAAAACCAAAATCATCTTTAAAATATTGTTGTAAATTATTGGCAATATTTTCACTAATACTATCAAAAATAATTTGTGTTTCTTCGCTGATTTTAAAAGTATTATAACCAGTAGTTATATTTTGAGGACGCGGGGTAATGCGCATTTCTTGTGATTTAATGGCGTAGGAGTTTAAAATAATAAACGAACTGAAAAGTACGAGGAATTTAATTTTCATTTTTTATGATTGTTATATTTCTTAAAAATAACCTTTTTTATCAATTCATTTTCAAAAAAGACAAATGATATTTTATTCCAAAGTTTAAAAATGGATTACTTAACTCTCCATCTTTAGCTTTTATATAGCCTCCAGCCGCTCTAAAACTTAAAGCATTGTTTAAAATATAATGAAAGCCAGCGCTTGGTTTTAAAATTAAGCCCTGTCCTGTACTAATTCCACCACCACCTGCAGCACCTGCCAAAGCTTGGGAAAAAAGTATTATTTTATTTTTTAAAATAGGATTTGTTCTTGCGCCGAAACCAACAATTCCCTCTCCATAAGCACCCGCATTGCCAAAATTCGCAAATGAAGTTTGTCCTGCAACATAAATGTTCTTATTTAAATCAAAATTAATTTGAAGTGATATCTGATGCATGTTTTGTTCAATACCCGTATCTCTTTTTGCATTAAAATAAATATCATGTTTTGTAATTACTTCAAAACCCTTAAATTTTCCGGATGCATATTTTTTATCAGCTTTTATGCCATTTCTATCAATATAATATTTTAAACCAATGCCATAAGAAGAGGTGTAAAAGTGTGAATTAATACTCATGATATAGCCCTTATTTATTGCGATATAAATATCCCCAAATATTTTTTGTTCTATAGAAATATCGGGGTAAATTAAAAAACCACCTTGCGTATCTATACCACCTCCACCTGCAGCACCTGCAGCAAATTTTGCAAGAATATTTGTGTTGTTTTTGTTAAATGACAGATGATAACCACCACCTAAAAACACATCCATAAAACCAGCTTTTATGCCATCAAAAGCACCATCAACTTTTAAAAATGCAAACCAATTTTTAGAAAGATAAGACGCAAGTTCAAATCCTGCTAGGCGTATGGTTTTTCCGTTATTTATACCTTGGGTATTGCCTTTAATCTTTAAATTATTAACGTGAAATAGTAAAGAAATTCTTTTAGAATTGATGTTCCAATCAGACTTTTTCAAAGCTGCAAAGTCATATTCATTTTCTGATATTTCATAATCCACATAATCATAATCCAAAGGTATTTCTAAACCTAAATTTACCTGATGGCCTTTAATTAGTCCTCCATCAAAAAAGTTAACATAACTCCAACCTGAGTTTACAGAGAACTTGTTAAAATTGTATCCTAGATTAAAATGAGGTAAAATAAAGGCACCACCACCATCTGGAGCCGCTGCGCCGCCGCCGCCGCCGAAATGGAAACCTGTATCGACATAAAAATCTTCACCAAAATATTTTTTAATCCCGGCATTAACACCCAATGTAAAAAAACCACCTCTGGTGCCGCTTACAGCGCCATAGATACCTAAACCTGCATAAGACCAGTCATTCAACATTAAATTGTAATGAATTCCTGTAAACCCCATATTCAACTCCTCTAAATCTGGCATCTCAATAGAAAGAAAATCTACTTTTGCAAAGGCTATTTGAGTTTTCTTTTCAGGAACTATTTCTGTTTGTGCGATTAGGAATTGAGATGAAAATATAAGTACGAATATAATTTTTTTCATAGGATATTTTTATCTTTTTTTGATAGAAATTATTACTGTTTTTGAAGTTGGAGTGTTGCTGATAGTTGCTGTGCTTTTTAGAGGCACCAATACATTTGCTTCAGGAAAATAGGTTGCTGTGCATTGTGCAGGAATGTTGTAAGGAATTGCTAAAAAACCGTTGGCTTCTCTTTTCTCTCCCTTAAAATGACTAGTTAAATTAACTACATCTAGTTTTTCTATCTTTAGTTTTTTCATATCATCGGCATTCATGAAAATAACTCTACGTTCATTTAAAACTCCTCTATATCGATCATCCAATCCATAAATAGTAGTGTTGTATTGATCGTGCGTTCGGATGGTCATCATTATAAATTGATTTTCTTCTAGCTTAATTTCTGATGGTGAATTCAAACTAAAATTAGCCCTACCAGTAGCGGTTGCATCAAAATTATTATCTCTAGTACTGTTCGGTAAATAAAAACCTCCTTTAATTCTAATGCGTTTATTATATGCTTCAAATCCATCAATAGTTGCTTCGATTTTATCACGAATAAAATCATAGTTTGAAACCAATTTGGTCCAATTAGTTGGTGTGTTTTTTAAAGTAGCATTAGCCAAACCAGCAACAATAGCGGCTTCACTTAAAATATCTTCAGAGCAACGTTTTAGGTGTCCTTGAGATTTATGAACAATACCCATAGAATTTTCTACAGAAACAAATTGCGCTCCAGTACTTTGAAAGTCTTCTTCAGATCTGCCTAAACAGGGTAAAATCAATGCTCTTTTACCATGAATTAAATGACTTCTATTTAATTTTGTAGAAACCTGAACGGTTAAATTGCAACCCCGTAAGGCTTCTGCCGTAAATTCTGTATCTGGGGTAGCAGAAATAAAATTACCACCCATTCCAAAAAAAACTTTTGCCTTTTTTTTATGCATTGCTTCGATAGCGTTGACCACATCAAAACCATGTTTTCTTGGGGATTTAAAATTAAAGGTAGCCTCTAATTTATCTAAAAAAGCATCTGGCATTTTTTCCCAGATCCCCATGGTTCTATCTCCCTGAACGTTTGAGTGGCCGCGCACTGGGCAAGTGCCTGCTCCTGTTTTACCAATACTGCCTTTTAGCAATAAAATATTTACAATTTCTCTAATATTATCCACCGCATTTTTATGCTGTGTAATGCCCATGGCCCAACAAATAATAACTTTTTTACTATGGATGATTAAATTTGCAGCTTCCTCTATTTTTTTAAAAGTTATTCCTGTTTGAGGTACTAAATAATCGATAGAGTAGGTTTCTAAATCATTTAATAACTCATCAATACCAGACGTTTTTTTTGTGATAAAGTCATAATCAAAAACGGAATAAGGAATGTTTTCTTCATGTTTAAGCATCAATTTTAAGATGATTTTTAACAAAGCAACATCACCATTTATTTTTACCTGTAAAAATAAATCTGTTAAGTTTTGCCCAGATCCCAACCATTTTAAAGGGTTTTGTGGGTCTTTATAATTCATTAAACCAACCTCTGGTAGCGGATTTATGGTAATAATTTTACTTCCGTTTTTCTTGGCTTCACTTAAAGCCGTTAACATTCTTGGATGATTGGTGCCTGGGTTTTGGCCCATAACAATAATTAAATCTGTATGATTAAAATCATCTAAGGTTACTGATCCTTTACCGATGCCTAAAGTTTCTGTAAGTGCAGCGCCACTCGATTCGTGGCACATATTAGAACAATCTGGTAAGTTATTAGTACCAAACTGACGCACAAATAATTGATACAAAAATGCAGCTTCATTGCTAGTTCTTCCAGAAGTATAAAAAATAGCTTCGTTAGGAGAACCTAAAGAGTTTAGCTCGGCTGCAATTAAATGAAAAGCATCTTTCCAAGAAATTTCTTTGTAATGAGTTGCGCCTTCTGGCAGATATACTGGATGGGTAATTCTACCTTTTTTGCCAATTTCATAATCAGATAATTTTGCTAATTTTTTTACTGAATAGGTTGAAAAAAACATCGGTGAAATACGATTTTTAGTAGCTTCTTCAGCAACCGCTTTTGCGCCATTTTCACAATATTCTGCTAAAAAAGCACGTTTTTCGTCAGGATCTGGCCAAGCGCAGCCTGGGCAGTCAAAACCCTCTTTTTGATTTAGGTTTTTTAACAAGCCAATCCCTTTAATGAGACCAACTTCCTTTTTGATATGGCTTAAAGCTGATACAATTGCTTTTGCACCAACAGAAGAGGTCGGTATTTTTTGAAGCTTAATTCCTGTTAATTCTTCAGGTGGCTGTGCAACTGTCTTTTTAATCATTTCCTAAATTTGTTATAGAATTTGGGTTGGCATAAATGGTCATTTTTTGATTTCTAGTGAAACCAATTAAACAAATTCCGAATTCTTTAGCAAAATCAACTGCCAATGAAGAACAAGCAGAAATGGCAACAATAAAGCCAATTTTTGCGATAAAAGCTTTGGTAACAATTTCATAAGAAACTCTACCACTTACTAGCAAGTAGTGCGCATTTTTCAACTCATTTTTTCGAATTAAATCGCCCACAGTTTTATCAACTGCGTTATGTCTTCCTAAATCTTCTTTAAGTGTTAATAACTCCTGTGTTTTGTTAAATATTGCTGCAGCATGACTTCCTCCAGATTTTTTAAAAGTCTCTTGGAAACTTGCCATTACAGCATACATTTTATGCAAGCTATCCAGAGAAATCAAACTATTTTGTTCCAAACTTTTTCCATGAACTTTCAAATCTTGTAATTTTGTTTTACCACAAATACCACAAGAGGACACTGAAAGTAAAGTTCGTTTATTTAAATATCCTTTTCTTAAATCTTCTTTCTTAATGGCAACATTAATAATACTGGGTATTGTAGCGTCTTCTTTTTTAATAGTATAAGTTAAAGGTTCAGTTTCTTTATAGATGTCTTCTGCGTACAATAAGCCTCTAATTAAATCAAAATCATCATTAGGAGTTCTCATAACGACTGTATAGGGTTTGCCATTAATATTAATTTGAAGAGGTGCTTCAATGACAAGAAAATCGTCAATTTTTGTATGATTTTTTAAGGATACTTTTACACCTTGATAACTTGCTATTTGCATAAAAACTAAAAGTTAATCTTCTCTCCAAATTTAATAAAAAACGGGCAGTATAAAAAAAAAGTCTCGATATTAAATCGAGACTTAAGCTTTAGTGTCTTAGTTCCCTAAAATAAAACATTAAAAGTTACACAAATATAAGTAAATATTCCAATTTTTAAGAACAAAAAAAATCTCATCACTATGACAGTGTTTCGTTATTTTTTTTGCAAATAACCAGTTTAGGTTTGTTATTTAAATCTGTTGTAAGAAAAATATAGATTTCTCCACCATCTTTTATCTTGGTCTCTTTTCTAAATTGGGCAACTGTTTTAGGGAAATTTCTTGTTGTAATATTGGCTTTTTTTTGAGGCAAAAGTTTCAAAAGTTTTTTCTTATCATAAGAAATACTATTTTCAACATTAAAGATTCTTCCCGGAAACTTGATTAGTTTTTCTGATGTGTATAAGTGTGCATGTTGATGCAACTTATAAAGATTTAATTTTTTTGATATTTGATGAAATCCTCCAGACTTTAAAATTGCACTATTAGGTTCATATAAATAAGAAAGAGGTTCTGAATATTCTGATGTTACCTCTTCTAAATAATCTAAATTAAAGGTTTCAACAGTTTCTTTTTTAAAGTTGTTTGTTTTTATTTTAATGGTGCTCTTGTAGTTTTTTTCTAACAAAAAAAGTACTTCTTTTACTTCGTTATTTATAGCAACTATGTGAATTTCTTTTACATTTTTTAACTCATTTATAGTGTTTGTAATGTCTAAAAATGGTGAAACCTTTATGAGGATACTTGTTGTTTTGGTGAATAAAAAATCAATTTTTGGAGGAATATAAGGCTGACAATCTTTTAGTAAAAATACTTTTCCTTTTGTATTATTTCTTCTTGATGGGTCTATATAGATACAATCGAAAAAATCAGTGGTATCTTTTAAAAAATCGAGACCATTTCCAGAAAAAGTATCTATATTATGGGTTTCTAATTGTTGATAGTTATGTTTTACAAGGGTCGATAAATCCTCATGAATCTCGCAATGAACTACTTTTTTAAACTGTTTTGAAAAGTAGTAGCAATCAACGCCGAAACCACCGGTAATATCAATCATAGTATCACCAGAAATAATTTTTGATTTATACTTTGCAGTTATTTCTGATGAAGTTTGTTCGATACTTACTTTTGCAGGATAATATATACTTTTAGATAAAAACCAAGTGGGTAATTTCTTTTCAGATTTTTGTTTTGCCACCATTTGATTTGCCAATTCTTGAACCGAAATACCAGGAAAAGGACTTCCTTTTAAAATCAATTTAGTGATGTCTGTTTTTAAATTAACGGCAATAAATTGCTGTACCTCGTCATTTAATATATTTAAATTCAAAGAAATTATATGTTTTTGGTTAAAGATTTTACGATTTTATTATCGGCTAAAAACTCTTTTAAAATCACTTTTAAAGCAGTGTAACAAGGCACGGCAATAATCATACCTACAACTCCAAAAAGTAAGCCTCCAATAATAATGATTAAGAAAATTTCTAACGGGTGAGATTTAGTTGTCTTAGAGAAAATAACAGGCTGACTTATAAAATTATCAACTATTTGAGCCAAACCATAAAAGAACAAAATCCAAAGAGAAGTCGGTAAAATCTCTAACTGAAAGTCGAGGCCAATATTACTGATCATGGATAAAAAAAATACAAGTATAGCACCAATAATTGGCCCCACATAAGGTATTAAATTTAACAAAGCGCATAAAAATGCAATTACAATGGGATTCGAAATACTAAAACTCAATAAAATTATGGTGTATAAAATGAATAAAATTGTAATTTGAACAATTAACCCAATAAAGTATTTAGATAATAAGTCATTGATTGTTTCTAGAGAATTAGAAAAACGATTTTCTGTTTTGTTTGGAATTAATGTTAGTAGACCTTGTTTTAAGATTCCGCTGTCTTTCATAAAGAAAAAAGAGATAAATAAAACAGAGAATAGTCCAATACTTAAAGAGCCCAATGCAGCAATGATAGCATTGAATATATTGGGTATAGTTTCGAATTGCGAAACAAAATTAATGCTTTCCAATTCTTTTAAAACGTCAATTCCTTTTGATGAGAAATAAGCGACTGTTTGCGTAAAAATATCTTGAATATTAGCTTGTAATGTATCGACCTCTAAAAGCGATAAACTTTTTCCTTGTTCTAAAACTAGCGGTATAAATAAAAAGACCAAACCAGTCAACAAACTCAACATTAGAAACATGGTACTTACAACTGCTATTGTGTTCAGAAATTTTAATTTATTTCTTAATAGTAAAATTATTGGACGCCCAATTAATGATAAGATAGCTGCAATAATAATGTATACAATTACAGATTGAATTTTAAATAAGAAGTATAAGAGTAGTAATACGCCTATAATAATTGCGATTGCTCTTAAAATCCCGTTTGCAATTGTTTTTGAGTTCATTAGTTATATCCTTTTACTTCTCCCATACTTAATTTTCCTCCGTTACCAAAAGTATGATTTGTTGGCAATAATGCACCACTTTCTGTAGTAATCCAATCTTCCCAAGTGGCAGAAACGCCATTCATTTTCATACTTGGTACATACATTTTATAACTTTTAGGAATATATGTTGAATCTAAATTCCAAAGATAAGAATCTCCGGGAGTAGATCCGCCACTCATATACTTTACAAAAAGAGCGTCTTTACCATCCACTTTTTGAACAGTCCTAATCACATTTTCATCAAATAATTTATGAGGGGCAACGAGCCAAAAACTATCATTGTTAAAAATATCCCAAGCTCTTTTTATAATTTCTTCATCGGTTATTTCTTGCTTTTCGCCATTAAAGAAAACGGTGCTATTATCTAGTTTTCTTATATGCAAATTCACACGAAAAGATTCCCAAGAAACATCTGCAATATTATTTTCTTTATCCCACTTAAAAGATCTTTTGCCTCCAAAACTCCATTCTAAAAATTGTGTTTCTTTATACGCATCGTGGTGAATTGCTTTCAAAACTTTGTTTGCTAATGCATTTGCTTTCGGATTGTAGGCTTTTACAGTGCCCATAGGTATTTGCATACCAAATAACGAAAGGGTATGACTTTTTGGCAATATCATACCAGATTCTGTGTTTTTCCAATCGCTCCATGTAGCAGAAACTCCTCCGATAGGAATAACACTTGTCCACATTTTAAAAGAAGTAGGCATGTAATTATCATCTAAAATCCATAAATAAGAATCTCCAGGAGTAGAACCGCCAGAAGTATAGGTAATTAATAAAGCTTCATTACCTTTATGATTTACAATTCTTCTTTCTGTACCAGCATCAAATATTTTGTAAGGTGCAACCAACCAAAAAGAGTCATTGTTAAAAAAGTTTTTTGCTTTTTGTAGGATTTCTGGACTGTCAACTTTTTTATTTTTTACAAAAACTTCGGAATTTTCAGGTTGTTTTGTATTTAGAATTACTTTGTTTTTATCCCAAGAAACTTCAACGCGATGGCTCTCTTTATACCATGTATAAGAGTTAGTTCCTCTAAAACTCCATGTGATCACTTCTGTGTTTTCAAAAGCATCATGGTTTATTGCGTTGAACATTTTAACGGCCAAAGCATCTGCTTGTTTTCCTTTTTCACCTTCGGGTAAAGGCTCATTATTAGCAAAGTAATAAATTATGGCACCAACAATCAGTAGTAATAGGATACTCCCAAAAATTTTAAAAAACTTTTTCATCTTGATTTTTAATAATTAAAAGGCGAATTTATTACTTTTTAAAAGAACTTATTTATTTTGATAGTAATAATCTAAAATATGTTTGAGTATTTTCATGTTTTCAGGTTTTCTTTTATCAGAATAGGATATTCTGCAATTTGTTTTAGAGGCATTTAACCTGCCCAAGTATCTAAATCATAATCTACTAATTCATCGGCAACACTCACATTTCTAATTTTTTCAGAGGCTGTTTTTATGGTTATTTCGAGCACTAAAGTGCTATCATACTCGCCGTCATTCATGCCTCTGATATCCTCCGATCGACCTTTCATCATGTGTTCCATAAAACAGAAAAGTGCCTCATTTTTTGCAGACTTTTTTTCGATTTTTTTAACAGCTCCAAATAAGGGTGGCACAAAACAGAAGCAATATAAGGCTAGAAGAGATTTGTTTTGTCAGCTTTTAAAAGAACAATTTTCTACTGTTTTTTCTTTCAGAATTCCAAAAGGAGGAATGGCAGTTTGGATCACATTAAGCAAAAATATTCTTGGAAATCAGTTTCAGAAATTGTCAGAAATCATTAACTAGAAATAGGCGAGTGGCAACGTTATGATAGTGCAAAATCTGGTCATAACTTTATAAGAATAGGTTTTGCAACGTATAATCATGAAGAGACTTATGATTGGATAGCTCGTTTTTCTAAAAAGATGAAAGAATTTGAAAGTCAGGAAAAATATTTGTAAACTTTTTAGGCAGTTTTTTTGTAATCGAAATTTTCTCTTTCGTAAACGGATGTTTAAATTCCAAAGTAACTGCCTTTAAATACAAGCCTTTTCCGTTTAAAATTTTATCTTCTAAAAAGTATTCCTTATCGCCCAAAATAGGATTTTGGATTGCTAATAAATGTTTTCTCAATTGATGTTTTCTTCCTGTTTTTGGGGATAGTTTTACTAAGTTTAAAAACTTAAAACGTTTAGATTTTACGGTTTGTACAACTTCATATGTCGTGAAGGATTCTTTTTCATCAATTAAAGAATTTATTTTTCCTTGAGTTGGCATGTCGCCAATGGTGACAGCAAAATAAGTTTTCTCAATTTCTTGATGTTCAAATAATAAACTCAACTTTTGAATTGCAGCACTTGTTTTTCCAATCAATAAAACACCACTTGTCGCATAATCTAACCTGTGAATTGGTTGTGGTTTAACAGCGTCAGGTTGATTACTTTTTTTTAGATTTTGAGCCAATGCGTTCGCAATGGTTACAAACCTGTTTCCGCTGACTACTATTCCTGCTGGTTTCAAGATTATTGCTAAATAATTATCTTCAAATAAGACTTCTAAATCTAACTTTAATCTTTCGAAACTTGATGCTTGTTCTGATTGATACAGTTTAATTTTTTCGCCACCAAAAATATATTTCGAAGTGGTAGCTAAAATTCCATCAATAAAAATGAGTTCTTTTTTAATCGCTTTTTTAATGCCCGATTTTGTGGGAATTGTTTTGAAAATTCCGACAGCATATTCCTGAAAACGGATTGCTTTTTTTTGGGTTAGCGCGGTATGAGTTTCAATCGTATTCAAATCTTTTTGTCATTTAAAGATGAAATAAAATCCCGTTAAACCGGGAATTTTTTATGAAATACTAGTTAGTTCTATTTTGGTAACCTTTTGGTCTCTTCGAACGAATTGGTGCTTTTGGTTCGGCTTTTAGTTTAAACTCGTTACCTTTTAATAATCTTAAGGCTTCTTCTACAGCTTTTTCTAATTGCGGATCTTTACCCAATAACACTTCTTTCGGAGTTTGATGCACTTCAATATCTGGCGCAACACCTTCGCCTTCAACGGCCCAGTTTCCATCCACATCAAAAAATCCACCACGAGGTGCAACCATTCTTCCTCCATCAATAAATGGTGGGGTATCCCAAGTTCCAACCAAACCACCCCAAGTTCTTGTGCCGACTAAAGGTCCTAAATTTTTCTCTTTAAACATATACGGAAGTAAATCTCCTCCAGAACCTGCTCTTTCGTTAATAATCATCACTTTTGGTCCCCAAATGCCCGCTATTGGTGTTGTCCATGGTCTTCTGCTTTCACTTTTACTATTAAAAAAACCAACAACATCTCTAGACATAATATCAATCATGTAATCTGCGGCAGAGCCACCACCATTATTTCTTTCATCTATAATCACGCCTTTTTTGTCTTGTTGAGAAAAATAATAACGGTTAAATGAAGTAAATCCCGGTTGGCTTGTATTAGGCACATATACGTAGGCCAATTTTCCTTTAGAAAGTACATCAACTTTTCTTCGATTACTTTCAACCCAGTCAATAGATCGCAGAGATCGTTCGCTATTTACAGGTTTTACTAAAATTATTCTTGCATTTTTTTCTGAAGGCGTATCATTTACTTTTAGGTTTATTTCTCTTCCTGCAGTTTGTTCTAATAATTGATAAGGATTCATTTCTGCTGTTAAGGAAACTCCGTTAATAGCCAATAAATAATCGCCTTCATTTACATGTGTTCCAGGTAAACCTAATGGCGCTGTGATTGTAGGATTCCAACGTTCACCTTTGTATATTTTTTTAAATTGATAAAAGCCATCTTTTTTCTCTAAATCGGCACCTAATAAACCCACAGGAACTCTATCAATATTTGGTGTATCTCCGCCAGAAACATAGGAATGTCCTATCGCTACTTCACCACTCATAATATCAACAACATAATTTAAATCAGTTCTATGTTTTACATCATTGATCCAAGGAGCATACCATTTGTAAATAGCATCCCAAGGTGCACCGTGCAAATTATCCACATATAAAAAATCGCGCATATAACGCCAGCCCTCTTTAAATATTTGTTGTGCTTCTGCCTTTGGATCTACTTTTATTTTCATGTTTGTTTTTAGCGTTTCCTTCCCAGCTTTTTCAGCTTTACTGCTGTCTAAACTCCAAGTTCCTTTTTTATAAAGTAAAATTGAGTTTCTATCATTTGAAGCTGACATGGAAGAAACTCCTGTTGCAAAAACGGTCGCTTTTTCTTTGAGTACGTCATAATTATGTACGGTTAATTCTGGAGAATTTTGAATTGCTTCTGCAATAAAAACTTTATTTTCAGGTCCTTTTAATAAAGCGATGTAATTTCTTGCTGCTAGCTTTAAGACTACTGCTCGGTCAAATAACCCATTTTCATCAATAATTGTCTTGTTCTCTTTTGGCGCTTCTTTCTTCTCTTTTTTGTTTTTCTTGTCGTCTTTCTTGTCGTCTTTATCGGTTTCTTCTTTAGCTAATTCTTCATCTGTTTTTGGTAAAACAGGAGCTTTATCTTTACTATTTAAAACCACACAATACAGCGATCTTGTTACGCTAGGGTCGTACGAACTCATGTCTAACCAACCCGATTGCAAACCATAATCCGTGCTGGCTAACGTATAAATATATTTACCAGACGCATCCCAAACCGGCGTAATTGCATCGGCAATTGAATCTGTAATTTGTACTATTTTTTTTGTGCTTAATTGATAAGCATAAATAGATTTAAAGTTATTGTTGTTTTGTTTTGCATAGACAATCCAATCACTATCTGGAGACCATTTAGGGTTCATGGTTCTATTTGGATGTGCATACCCATCTGCATCAACTTTGGTGATTTTTTTGCTATCTAAATGAACAATCCAAATAACAAAATTAGTATCTGTATATGCAATATACTTGCCATCTGGAGACCAATCTGGCTGGAAATAGAACGTTGGGTTTGGTAGTTTTATCGATTCTTGATTTGCGCCATCTTGATCTGCAATGACCATTTGATATTCGCCACTTTGATCAGAAAACCAAGCTACTTTATCTCCTTTTGGAGACCAAATAGGAGCACGGTCTGCAACTCCTGATGAATTCGTTAAGTTTCGCCACGTTCCGTTTTCTTTAGGAACGGTAAAAATTTCACCTCTGTGTTCAAATATTGCTCTTTTTCCTTTGGGAGAAACATTAGGATTTGTTAGATTTCTACCGCTAACATCCATCCATCTTGTTCTAGAATAGTTTAAATCTCCTTTAACATTGATGATAATTTGATTGGTTTCTTTTGTTTCTGGATGCAACAAATGAAGAAACCCTGCCTGTTCATAAACGATTCCGTTTGAATTGGCATCAATATTTTTTACGTCGAATTTTTTATGAAATGTGATTTGTTCTTCTTGTTTCGTTTTTAGATTATACGACCAAATATTTGCAGTGTAATCTCTTTCAGAAATATAAAAAACAGCACCTTTATACCAAACGGGATTTACATGTCTTTCTCCATCTTTTTGTGGAGTTTTTATCAATTCTGTTGTTTTTAAATCTACAATCCATATCGGCATTGCTTGTCCGCCTCTGTAATTACGCCATTCAGCATCCCAACTTGTAATGGGTGTGTAAGCAATGTGCGCATTGTCTTCAGAAATTTCTCCAAAAGCAGCTCTCGGAATATCAAATGCATCAGGGGTTCCTCCTTCACTAGAAATTGTGTAAAATTTATTGGTTTGTGTAGGTTTTGATTCTCTGTCGGAACGGAAAAGAATTTTTCCGTCTGGCGTCCAACTTTGTACTACATCTCTTGATGGATGATAGGTTAATCTCTTTGGTTCACCACCATTTACAGAAACTATAAATACATCTGTATTCCCATCATATTGTGCCGTAAAAGCGATCCATTTACCATCTTTTGAAAATTGAGGATTTGTTTCATAACCCTCATCGCTGGTTAGCCGAATAGCATTTCCGCCATCTAAAGAAACTTTCCATAAATCGGAAGCATGTACGAAAACAATAGTTGTTTTAGAAAGTGTGGGTTCTCTTAATAAACGTGTGTTTTGTGAAATGGTTGTGTAAGAAATAAGCACAAAAAAAAGAAAGAAAAGTTTTTTCATTTTGAGGATGTTTAGTTGATACCTTAAAGATAGAAAAAACAACTTAAAAAAATGAAAAATATTTGTGTTTGAAATTTTAATTTACTTCGCAAACAATTGAGTCATATCCTGAAAAGCTTTAAACTCTAACGCATTATTTTCTGGGTCTTTAAAAAACATGGTTGCTTGCTCACCCACTTTTCCTTTAAAACGGATGCAAGGTGCTATTTCAAATTTTGTGTTTGCTGCTTTTAAATGATTTGCTAAAGAATGCCAATCTTCCCAAGACAAAACCACTCCAAAATGTGGTACAGGAACATCATACCCATCTACAGGATTGGAAATTCGTTCAGCTTTAAAATCTTCTTTTTGGTGAATCACCAATTGATGACCAAAGAAATTAAAATCTACCCAGTCTTCAGTAGATCGTCCTTCCTCACAATTTAAAATATCTCTGTAAAACGTTCTACATTTTTCTAAATTCTGAACTGGAATTGCCAAGTGGAATGGTTGGATCATATTATGTTATTTGTTTTTAGTTTTTTGTGGATGGTTATCAGTTTCTGATAATTTTAAAAGTTTTAAAGTCTTGCTTTTTTTATTTTGCCAACAGCCAATAGCTATCAACTACTTAAAACCCAACAGCCGTGTCATCACCTCGTTTATCTGCGCCACCTTCTAATTTTCCATTGGGCAATACCAAAATAGCATCAACGCTACCAATAACTCTAGAGTTTTTTTCTAAAATTTTATACCCTAAGGCTTCTAATTTCTTTTTAGAGGCTTCATCAAACCCATTTGGCTCCATTCTAATCATATCGGGCATCCATTGATGATGAAATCTTGGCTGATTTACAGACTCTTGCATGCCCATATTATAATCAACAACATTTATAATGTTTTGTAAAACCGAAGTTATAATTGTAGAACCTCCAGGAGTTCCCACAACCATTTTTAACTTTCCGTCTTTCTCCACTATCGTGGGTGTCATAGAACTTAACATTCTTTTTTCTGGAGCAATTTCATTGGCACTAGAACCTAATAAGCCAAAAACGTTTGGCACATTTGGTTTTGCGCTAAAATCATCCATTTCATTATTTAGGAAAAATCCGGCACCTTTTACCAAAACTTTAGAACCATACCCTGTATTTAAGGTGGTCGTTACAGAAACTGCATTACCAAATTGATCTACAATAGAATAGTGTGTTGTTTGGTCGCTTTCCTGCCCTAAAATTTCACCATTAGAAACTTCTGATGAAGGTGTCGCTTTATCCCAAGAAAAAGAACTCATTCTTTTTTTTATATAGCTATCTGCAATTAAACTATCTGCAGGTACGTCTACAAAATCAATATCACCTAAAAAATGTGCTCTGTCTGCATACGATCTTCGTTCTGCTTCTGTTAATAATTGCACGTATTCTGTAGAATTATGGTCAATTTTTGATAAATCATAAGGCTCAATAGATTTTAAAATTTGTGCCAAACAAATTCCGCCACTTGAAGGCAACGTCATCGTTGTAATTGTATAATCTTTGTATTTAAAAGCAATTGGTTTGCGCCATACAGCTTTATATTTCGCTAAATCTTCTAAAGAGAGAATTCCGCCTAATTCCTTTACATAATCAACAAATAACGTTGCTGTTTTTCCTTTGTAAAAACCATCTGCACCTTTATCTCTAATCCTCTCTAGTGTTTGTGCCAATTCTTCTTGTTGTAACAAGTCTCCTTCTTTCCATACTCTATCAAACAAAATTTTATAATTATTTGCTTTCTCAAAACGTTCACGAGTTCTATTTAAAGAGCTGGCTTGCTTTTTAGTAACAGTAAAACCATTTCTAGCCATGTCTATAGATGGCTGAATTAAATTTTGAAAAGGAAGACTTCCAAATCTTTCATGAACTTCAAAAATACCAGCAATAGTTCCAGGAACCCCAACAGAATTCACTCCGAAGCTACTTTTATCTGGAATTACATTACCAGCTTTATCTAAATACATGTCTCTAGTTGCATTTAAAGGTGCTTTTTCTCTAAAATCTAAAGCACCAGTTTTGCCATCTTTAGATCTGTAAACCATAAAGCCACCTCCACCAATATTACCGGCAACGGGATACACCACCGCTAAAGCAAGTTGAGTTGCAACCATCGCATCATAAGCGTTTCCCCCCTTTTTTAATATAGCAACACCAATTTTAGAAGCTTCTTCTTTGGCAGAAACTACCATTGCCTTTTCAGCAATTAAGCCTATTATTTTATCTTTTTTTGTCGATGTTTTACAGTTTACAAATAATAAGGAGAGTGCAATAATCAGGGTGATTTTTTTCATATAGTTGGTTTAATTTCTTTTAATTTTTGATTGGTGTGCACTATTAAGTCTTTAAAAAACAGTTTAAAATCTTCTTCTAATTCATTTTCTAAATCGTGTAAATCTTCAATGGCTAAATTCATTTGAGATTTTCCTTTCGTTCTAGAATTCATTCCGTTTAAAACTTTCGCAATGCCTTCTTTATACTGATAATTGAATAAGATGTTATATTCAATCATATATTTTATGAAGTTTTGAGATTTTACGGGTAATTCTAGTTTAATTTTATCAAATAATTTATAAACAGCATCTGAATAAACATCTAAAGGAATTGCCGAATAATTTGCCCAATTTTTAGCCAAAAAGTAATCGTAAAAAATATCGATAATGACACCATCATAATGTCTGTAACGTTTGTGCAAACGGCGCTTGCTTTTTCTGACAACTTTGTGGGCGTCTGTAAATGTATCTATTTCTCTGTGTAAAAATATTCCTTGTTGAATTTCTTTAGAAAAACTCTCGTAATTATTCCCTCTGATATGATCTGCAATAAAATTACCAATCATAATATTGGTTTGATTTTGTGATAAATAAAGGTGCGCTAGAAAATTCAATGAAAAATAGTTTAGGGGTTTAAAAGTAGTTTATTCATATTTAATACTAGCATAGGCAACCCAATGTTTTTGCTTCGCAATGGTGGTTTTTGCCATTCCTAAATCTTCAACGTGTATTCATTGATGATCCGCACTAGAAGCATACGCCAATAGACCTGTGATTAACGAAAATTTATTTTGTAAAAGATTTCGTTTGTTCGCAAAGCCAATCCAGAAGCAACTGAATATCTGCCACAACAAATCCGTTTATATTCTTTATAATCATTTTATTGAACAGTTTCTTGTGTAAAGTTCTTTACTATATTCATTAAAATTTCTTCGGTTAAAAAGGTATTGTGTCAAGAATTGGTCTTGTAGATTCTTTTACATTTCTAGTTTTCTGATCATAACTTGTAGAGAGTAGAATAATAATTAAAAAAGACTAGTCTATCCATGATTTAAAAGTAAACAAAAAACCACAACTACAAGTTGTGGTTTTTTAAATATATTATTTTCCTGTTCCTGCAGGAATGAAAAATCTAACTGGGTTAATTATTCAGCATCACAGGCATTACCAACATGGTAACTTGTTCCCCTTCATCCGTGCCGTCAATAGGTGTCAAAATACCGGCTCTGTTTGGTAAAGACATTTCAATTAAAACCTCGTTAGAACTTAAGTTGTTCAACATTTCACTTAAAAAACGAGAATTGAATCCAATTTGCATATCATCACCTTGGTAATCGCAACTTAAGCGTTCATCTGCTTTGTTAGAAAAATCTAAATCTTCAGCAGAAATATTTAATTCCGTTCCTGCCATTTTCAAACGAATTTGGTGTGTTGTTTTGCTAGAGAAAATAGAAACACGTCTTACAGAATTTAAGAAAGATGCTCTATCAACGGTTAATTTATTTGGATTCTCTTTTGGAATTACTGCTTCATAGTTAGGGTATTTACCATCGATTAAACGACAAACTAAAACCACATTATCAAATGTAAATTTTGCGTTTGCGTCATTATATTCTATGGTTACCTCACTTTCCGATCCACCTAAAATTCCTTTTAATAAATTCAAAGGTTTTTTTGGCATTATAAACTCTGCAGTTTGATCTGCAGTCACATCTGTTCTTGAATATTTCACCAATTTATGTGCATCCGTTGCCACAAAAGTTAAACTTTGTGAACTAAATTGAAAAAATACACCACTCATTACTGGACGTAAATCGTCGTTTCCAGCAGCAAAAATAGTTTTAGAAATCGCTGTTCCTAAAATATGTGCAGGCACAATTGTTGTGCTTGGTGATGGTAAAGAAACCGCTTTCGGGAATTCATCTCCACTAAAATAAGCCATGTCATATTTACCTTGATCAGAACTAATTTCTATGGTGTTCGCACCTTCGGTTTTAAAGGTTAGAGGTTGGTCTGGAAACGTTTTTAAAGTATCTAGTAATAAACGTGCAGAAACTGCTATAGAAGCAGAACTATCACTTTCTACATCTACTACAGAACTCATAGTTGTTTCTAAATCTGATGCAGAAACTTTTAGTTGATTTTCAGACAATTCAAACAAAAAATTATCCAAAATTGGTAAGGTATTGTTGCTATTTATAACGCCGCCTAAAACTTGTAATTGTTTTAATAATTGCGAACTCGATACAATAAATTTCATTTATTTTCTTTTCTTAATTAGTCTTACAAATATAATCTTAATTAGCGATTTTAAAAATTAATTTATTAACAGGTTTTGATTAGTGTATTTAGGATTTTTAAAATGTTATAATTATGTTAACAAACCAATTTTCGATTCAAAAAAACTACATTTGTTTCATTGATTAATTTTTATATATGAAGATGTTTTTACGTTATACATTGGCTTTTTTACTGATTTCAACCTCAATATTTTCTCAAAAACCTCCAAAATTAAATTCTAATGAGATTTATGAGAAAATTCAGAAACTTAATTTTTTGGGAACAGCGCTGTATATTGCGGCGCACCCTGATGACGAAAATACACGTTTAATTTCTTATTTATCGAATAACGTAAGAGCAAGAACAGGCTATTTATCATTAACAAGAGGAGACGGTGGTCAGAATTTAATTGGACCAGAAATTAGAGAATTGTTAGGGGTCATTCGAACTCAAGAATTGCTGGCGGCCAGAAATATTGACGGTGGCGAGCAGTTTTTTACAAGAGCAAATGATTTTGGCTACTCTAAACATCCGGATGAAACGCTTAAGATTTGGAACAAAGAAAAGGTGTTGAGTGATGTTGTTTGGACTATTAGAACCTTTAAACCTGATGTAATTATCAATCGTTTTAATCATGAAACGCCAGGAACTACGCATGGGCATCATACGAGCTCTGCCATGTTAAGTATAGAAGCTTTTGAGATGGCAAATGATAGTACAAAATACAATTCCCAGTTAGAAAATACGAGTTTATGGAAGCCAAAGCGACTTTTTTTCAATACATCTTCTTGGTTTTACAATGACAAAACAGCCTTTGAAATGGCGTCTAAAAATTTTATAAAACTCGATATTGGTGTGTATTATCCGCTAAAAGGATTGTCTAATAATGAGTTAGCCTCTATGGCTAGTAGTCAGCATCTGTGTCAAGGTTTTGGCCGAGTTACCTCTAGAGGAGCACAAACTGAATATTTAAAATTTTTAAAGGGTGATGCGCTAAAAGATAAAACAGATATATTTTCAGGAATTAATACTACTTGGAATCGCATCAAAGGAGGTGGCGAAATTGGTGTTATTTTATATGATATTGAAGAGAATTTCGATTTTGTGAATCCGGCTAGACACCTTGTGAAGTTATTAAATGCGTATCAAAAAATACAATTATTAGAAGATTCACATTGGCGAAAAATTAAAGAAGTTCAAATTATAGAAATTATTGAAGCTTGTGCAGGCTTATATTTAGAAGTTTCGGCAAGTAGTGCCAGCGGAACACCAAACTCGAAAATGGATATCAATTTTGAGGTTTTAAATAGAAGCCAAGTTGCCATGGTTTTGGCTTCAGTTAAATCCATTATTGATCAAAAAGTGTTTGTTAAGGAAGCAACTCTTTTTAATAACAAAAAATTCGAGTTTAAAGAAACAATCAATCTTAAAACAACGCAATATTCAGATCCTTATTGGTTGAGAAAACCGGCAGATTTAGGAATGTATGCAGTAGATAATCAGTTATTAATTGGTAAGCCAGAAACACCAAGGCCGGCTAAAATAGCGTTCAATTTGGTGATAGAAGGAATTCCAATTACCATTACTAAAAATGTAGTAAGAAGGTATGCTGAACGCGATAAAGGTGAAATTTATGAACCTTTTGAGATCTTGCCTTTAATTACCACAAAGTTAAAAAATAAGGTTCTAATTTTTGCGGATGAAACTCCTAAAAAAATAAGTGTTGTTGTAAAAGCTGGAGCTAATTTCACTTCTGGTAAGGTAAGTTTGCAAATTCCAGAAAATTGGTTGATCTCACCCAATGAAATTATTTTTAATATTGAACAAAAAAATGATGAACAAACCGTTGATTTTCTAGTGACAGCTCCAGAAAATGAATCTGTCGGAAAATTAAAAGTGATAGCAATCTCAAATGGCAAGGAATACACAAAAGAATTGGTAGAAATCAATTACAATCACATTCCTAAACAAGCTATTTTGTTAAATTCTGAAGCGAAAGTAGTTCGTTTAAATATCGAAAAAGTAGGTGATAAAATTGGTTATATTAAAGGTGCAGGAGACGCTGTTCCAGAAAGTTTACGCCAAATAGGCTATACGGTTATAGTAATAAATCCTTTAGAAATTAATGAAGAAAATTTAAAGAAATATGATGCTATCGTTTTAGGAATTAGAGCGTATAATGTGGTAAAAGAATTAAAGTTCAAACAAAAATTCTTGCTAGATTACGTTGAAAAAGGCGGGAATATGATTGTGCAATACAATACAAATAGAGGAGTGGATGTTGCTGCACCTTTTAAGTTAAAACTTTCTAGAGACCGCGTTACAGATGAGTTTGCGGATGTATTTATTTTAGATGAAAGCCATGAATTGTTAAATTCTCCGAATAAAATTACTGAAGATGATTTTAAAGGCTGGGTGCAAGAAAGAGGTTTGTATTTTCCGAATGCTTGGGATGCAAATTTTACGCCTATTTTATCGATGTATGATAAAGGAGAATTACCAAAAAAAGGAAGTTTATTAATTGCAAAATATGGCAAAGGAAATTATATTTATACAGGTTTAAGTTTCTTTAGAGAATTACCTGCTGGAGTTTCTGGTGCGTATAAATTGTTTGCAAATATGCTTTCTGTTGGGAAGGAAAAGTAAGTTTTTTAATGTACCACAGTTTAGTTGTTTTGAATCTCCATGAAGGGGTATAAACCTCTTCATGTTAAAGTATAATTTACTTTTAATAATGGATAAAAGTTAGCAAACATATTAAGCCCTGATTGAAACCGTTCTAATACCTGTTGAGATTCTTTACTTTTTTAGTTGCTTTTAAGTAAGAGATTTTTACATTACATAGAAAAAGCCTGATACGCAGAGTCGAAATTCAATAGATATAGTGAAAAGTAGAAAAGAGCTTCAAAAAAAATAAAAAATGAATAATCAAAAATACATTTGGAAAAAAGAATACACGTTGGTTTTAGTAGCCAATATAATTTATATTATCGCTTTTTATTTTATTACCAATTATTTTACAGTTTAATTTATGGAAATAGAAAGCAAATTACACGCCATAGATTGGATTATTTTATCCATAACTTTACTTTTTATAGTTGGCTATGGAACATATGTTACAAGAAAAAATGCCAACGTAACTGATTATATAAAAGGAGGAAGTGATTCTAAATGGTGGACAATCGGTTTGTCTGTAATGGCAACGCAAGCGAGTGCAATTACCTTTTTATCAACACCAGGGCAAGCGTTTCATAGTGGTATGGGTTTCGTGCAATTTTACTTCGGATTGCCGATTGCAATGGTGATTATTTGTGTGGTTTTTATTCCTATTTACCACAAGTTAAAAGTGTATACGGCGTATGAATTTTTAGAAGGAAGATTCGATTTAAAAACCAGAAGTTTGGCGGCAATCTTATTTTTAATTCAACGTGGTTTAGCTGCCGGAATTACCATTTTTGCGCCTGCAATTATTTTAAGTGCAGTTTTAGGCTGGGACTTGTTAACCTTAAATATTATCATCGGATTTTTAGTAATTATTTACACCGTTTCTGGCGGAACAAAATCTGTAAACGTAACACAGAAGCAACAAATGATTATCATTTTTATATGAATG
>JAWUYT010000052.1:0-9919 GCA_034110665.1 Polaribacter sp. | reverse complement strand
AACCTATGTTAAAACGTATGGAGATGTTGAAGTATCTACTTTTAAAAGAGTTACTTTAGGATAAAATTTTCTTTAAAACATATTACAAAAAACCACCCAATTTGGGTGGTTTTTTATTTATAAGAGGTGCTGTTATAAGCTGCAGTATTAATAAAGGAAATATTTTAAAGTATGACTTTTGGGTTTTGTTTTGAATGACATCTATGCTTTCTTAAAAAGTTGGTTTGTCATTCTGAATCACATGAAAACTTAAAAAAAAGAAAAACCAATACCCAAAGAAATGCTATCTAATCTATTTTTTTTAACCCTATAATTCCTTTTCTATGGAAATCTAACCTTACAATAGTATTCCACCTTTTTTCTCCAGCCACTTGAGCTCCTATTCCAAATCCATAATAATTTCCATCTGAATATTTTGATGAAGGTCGCCACATTTTACCAAAACTTATTTCTGTAAAAAAACCATCATCTTCATCTTCTGAAATATTATATTTTAAGCTTCCTTAAGTAGGAAATGCACTGGTGGCATAATTCCAATGATAATCAAAACCTGCCTTAAAACTGATGGCTATTCTTCTTTTAAATTCATAGCCCACCCCAAATCTAAAAAAATAGTGATGCAGGTACAAAAAGTGGTTCGCCATCATCAGGATCTAAGGTATAAAACTCATTGATACCAAAGTTAGATTTGAACTACCTGTAAAGAAAGGTCTTCCTATTTTTTCTTGTGATGTTATTTGGATCGCATAAAAAAGCACAAATAAGATACATACATTTTTCAAAATTTAGTTTTTAGTTTACTATTTTGAAAAAAACTATTCTACTAACCAATGAGATTTAAAAAATTGAAGAGTAAATTTAAGAATCTATGCTCCCAAAAGGGCCGCTAACAAAATATTTTCTACTTTACTTTGTACACGCTAATTTTCTTTTTGCCACTGCTTATATCCACCTAAAACATTCACAACTTCGAAACCATTTTCTTGCAATATTATAGCAGATTTGCCGCTTCTATTTCCTGATCTGCAGTAGAGATACACTGGTTTATTTTTATCTAGTTGCTCACTTGCTTTTGTATAAAAATCGTCCTCAAAATAATTTGCAAAAAAAGCTGTTTTTATAAATCCTTCTTTGATTTCTTTGGGAGCTCTTACATCTAATAACTGAATGGTCTCTTTTGCTAATAAAGATGATAACGCTAAAGTGGTAATGGTTTTTATTTCTTGTTTTTTATTACAATTGATAAAAAAAATACTGATCAAAAAAAGAGAAAAAACATTCTTCATTTCTTTATGTTAAGGTTGTCGGACAAACAGGACTGGTCGTTTTGATCCTTGTTTTTTTAATGGCTGTATACCCTCCAGCTACATCAATAACGTTATGAAAACCGCGTGCTTTTAATATTGAAGCTGTAATTACAGAACGATATCCAGCCGCACAATGAACATAAAAAGCTTTATTTTTAGGAAATTCAGAAATGTGTTCATTTAAATAATCTAAAGGTGTATTCGTCACATTTTCCATATGTTCACTCCCATATTCACCTGGTTTTCTAACATCGAAAATAGGCGGATTTTCTTTACTTTTCTCTTCTAATACTTCCGCAGAAATAGACTCTAAAGTATCGATCTCTTTATTGGCATTTTTCCATGCATCAAAACTACCGTCTAAATAGCCGATGACATTATCAAAACCTACCCGAGATAAACGAATAATCGTTTCTTTTTCTTCTCCTTCTGGCGTTACTAGTAAAATTGGTTGTTTAATATCTTTGATTAAAGCGCCAACCCAAGGTGCAAACGTACCTCCTAATCCTATAAAAATAGACTGCGGAATAAAGCCTTTTATAAATTTTGATTGATGTCTTACATCTAAAACTAATGCATTTGTTTCATTTGCATGAATCTCAAAAGCTTCTACAGATAAAGGTTTTGCGCTATTTTTAATAACATTATCTATATCTTGATACCCTTCTTTATTTAACTTTACATTGAAAGGAAAATAAGCTGGTGGCGGCAATAAACCGTCGGTAACTTCCTTGATAAATTCCTCTTTTGTCATCGTTGCTCTTAAGGCATAATTGGTTTCTTTTTGATTGCCCATAGTCCCAACAGTGTCCTTACTTAAATTTTTACCACAAGCGGAGCCCGCTCCGTGTGCAGGATATACAATAACATCATCTGCCAACGGCATTACTTTGTTGCGTAAACTGTCAAACAAAAAACCTGCTAAATCTTCTTCTGTAACCTCTCCTTTTTGTGCTAAATCTGGTCTTCCTACATCTCCTAAAAAAAGTGTATCCCCACTAAAAAGCGCATGATCCTTTCCGTTTTCATCCTTTAACAAATAGCATGAACTCTCCATCGTATGTCCTGGCGTGTGCAAAACAGTAATGGTGATACCGCCTACTTTAAAAACCTGATTATCTTCTGCAATTATTGCCTCAAAATTTGTTGCTGCTGTTGGACCAAATACAATTTTTGCTCCTTTTTTTTCGGCAAGTGTAACATGCCCGCTTACAAAATCTGCATGAAAATGTGTTTCAAAAATATATTTGATATTTGAATTACTTTTTTCAGCTTTATCTATATACTCCTGTACTTCTCTCAATGGATCTATAATGGCAACTTCGCCATTACTTTCTATATAATAGGCCCCTTGTGCTAAACAGCCTGTGTAAATTTGTTCTATAATCATATTTTTAAATTTAGTTTTTACACATTTCTAATACTGAATCTAATCAGCACAAACTCGAGTAAAAAAGTAACTAATGATCAAAATTACATTTGAAAAGTAAATTTTCAACTGTAATTTATCAGTTTATTTATATGCCTGCTGTATATATTTTGCATATTTTGCTTGATGTTTGCTATCTCCTGTTTTATAAAATTTAACTGCTTGGTTGGCTCTCATAAAAAAGTTATTGATGTCTATAATTTTTAAAACTCCACTTTTAAATAAATCATCTCTAACGGGTCCTTTTACACCTGCAAAATAAAATTTGATTTCTTTTTTTTGATAAAATTTAATTCTCTCTATCAGCATTTCTACGCCTGTACTATCTACTCTATTAATGCTTTCTGCATCTAGTACGATCAACTTTAATGCCGTTCCTTTTTTGGCTGCCATATCATCTAAATTATCTCTAAAATAACTTGAATTGGCATAAAATAACTGCGCATCAAATCGAAATACTAAAATATCAGCATCAATTATAACTTCTTCAAAACGGTTTTTATTTCTATAAAAATTTGAGTTTGGCACTTTTCCTAATTCTGTAACATAGGGCCTTGATGTTCTAAATATTAAAACAATTAAAGATAAAATCACACCGACCATAATTCCGTATTCGATCCCTAATAACAAGGTTGCTAGAAACGTTGCCATCATCAACCAAAAATCTAGATTATTTGCTTTCCATAGAAAGGCAGCTTCTTTAAAATTCACCAAACCAAAAACCGCTACAATAATGATTGCGGCCAACACTGTTTTTGGTAAATGATAAAACAAAGGTGTTAAAAAAAGTAAGGTCAGCATCACCATTACCACAGAAATTAATGCTGCCATTCCTGTTTTTGCACCACTTTCTTGGTTAATTGCAGAACGTGAAAAACTGGATGTTGATGGATATGCTTTAAAGAAAGATCCGACCATATTACTCAACCCTAACGCAATTAATTCTTGATTGGGTCGTATTCTGTATACGTCTTGTTTTGCCTCTAAAGATTTCCCTATGGATATAATTTCTAAATACCCCACCATCACTAAAGTGAATGCAATTGGTAATAATTCTCTAATTAAATCTACATCAAATTCTGGAGTTCCAAAAACGGGCAGCCCGGAAGGAACCTCTTTGACAATCGACACATCATTGAAGCTTTTTCCAAAGTATTTCATGATCAGAATACCCAGAATTACGACAATTAAAGCATTCGGAATTTTCTTATTAATTTTTCTAAAAACAATAATAATGACCACTGATATGAGTCCAATTATTGTTGTGTGGGTATTAAAAGTTGCTATTTGCAACCAAATATCTTGTAAAATATATTGGATTTGATCACTTTGGATAAAATCTACACCCAATAAATTTCTAAACTGATTGAACCCAATGATGAGCGCAATTGCAGATGTAAAGCCTGTAATTACTGGTTTTGATAAAAAGTTTACAATAAACCCTAAACTGAAAACACCTAATATAAACTGAATCGTACCCACCATTAAACCGAGTAAAATTGCGATGGCGATATAACTTTCTGAACCCGCTAACGCTACTGTAGAAACTCCAGTTGCAACGATCAAAGAATCCATAGCAACAGGCCCAATAGCTACTTGTCTTGAAGAACCAAATATGGCATAGATTACTTGAGGCACTAATGCACAGTACAAACCATAAATTGGGGGCAAACCTGCTATTAAAGCATAGGCAATTCCTTGCGGAATTAAAATAATACCAACAGTGATACCCGCAACTAAATCGCCTTTAAAAAGAGATTTATTGTAATTTGGTAACCATTCTAAAATTGGTATTATTTTTTTTATGTTCATGTATTCTTCGCTATTTGCGATTCGCTTTTAACTATTTGTTACTAGCGAACTGCTCGTGGCTACCTCAAAACAACTCTCCGTGATTTCGTCCTTTTTCTCTCCCTAAATGTTTGTACGCCAAATCTGTAACTTCTCTTCCTCTGGGCGTTCTCATGATAAAACCTTGTTGAATTAAGAAAGGTTCATATACTTCTTCAATCGTTTCTGTGTTTTCTGATACTGCTGTTGCAATTGTACTTAAACCTACCGGCCCTCCTTTAAATTTATCAATTATGGTGGCTAAAATTTTATTATCCATTTCATCCAAACCATGCGCATCCACATTTAAGGCTTTCAGCGCGTATCTTGCAATTTCTATCGTAATATTTCCATTCCCTTTTATTTGTGCAAAATCTCTAACTCTGCGTAAAAGTGCATTTGCTATTCTTGGTGTTCCTCTACTGCGCCCTGCAATTTCAATGGCCGATTCCATAGAAATAGGAACACCTAAAATATGTGAACTCCTTTGAATAATCGTGGTTAATAGTTCCGTTGAATAATAATGCAAACGACTACTAATTCCAAAACGAGCTCTCATTGGCGCTGTTAGCAATCCTGAACGTGTGGTTGCACCAATCAGCGTAAAAGGCTCTAAATTGATTTGAACTGTTCTGGCATTTGGGCCCGACTCAATCATAATATCAATCTTATAATCTTCCATCGCTGAATATAAATATTCTTCTACAATGGGACTTAATCGATGAATTTCATCAATAAAGAGCACATCGCGTTCGTCTAGGTTTGTGAGCAAACCCGCTAAATCGCCTGGCTTGTCTAAAACAGGCCCTGAAGTCACCTTAATTCCTACTTGTAATTCATTTGCTAAAATGTGCGCTAATGTTGTTTTTCCTAAACCTGGAGGTCCATGAAATAAAGTATGGTCTAATGCTTCTCCCCTTTGATTAGCGGCTTCTACAAAAATTTTTAAGTTGTCAATTGCTTGATCTTGTCCTGAAAAATCATCAAAAGAAAGTGGTCGTAATTTTTTTTCTACATCTAAATCTTCGTTAGATAAATTATCGTTTTCAGGGTTCAAGTTTTCATTCATAAAACAAAGATAATAGAATTTAAAATAGTTTGTGTGTAAGATTTGTTCCAGAACAAAAAAACCTTTCCGAATTTGGAAAGGTTTTATAGATATAAATGATTTAAATAGTATACTTTTTTACCTTGTTTGTACGTGCTACACTGACAAGCCACTCATATCACTTCTAATAATTTTCTGAATCGCCGATGAATCTGTTTATTTATCATCAAAACACTTCACTTTGATGCCCTAAAAAAATAGGATGCAGCACCAAAGTAACCACAAGAATTCATGAAGCGCAATGTTATCTTAATAGGACAACCTAGCAGCAGGTCTTTCTTAAAACTTTAAATTTTATACACCCTGCGGATTGCATGCTTTTAAAGATATTTATGTAAACAACTTTTTATACCAAGGCTTATTTGATTTCTCCACTTCAACACCATAGGCACCGTAACCGTAACCGTAGCCATAACCATAGCCATAGCCGTAACCATAACCCTTACCAGACCTTGTTCCATTGATAATTAGCGCCATATTTTTCAAACGTTTTTCTTGGTACAATTTCTTAGGAGTTTTCAACAGGCGTTTGTCTAAATAATTAGCACGCACCACATAGACGACCAAATCGGCGCTTTTTTCACTTAACAACAAGGTGTCTGCAACAACATTTACAGGAGGTGTGTCTACCAATATATAATCATAGTGCTCCCGACCGTATGCTATTACGTCCTCAAAACGTCCATTCATTAATAATTCTGATGGATTTGGAGGTATAATACCTGATTCTATCAAATCAAATCCTGAAGATTTCACAGGCTGTATCAAATCTTTTACCTGTAAAGTTCTATCCATTAAAAGATGAGTTAACCCTCTAGCTGCAGGGATATTTAAATATTCTAACATTTTTGGTTTTCTAATATCCGCGCCAATAAGGAGTACTTTTTTATTGGACAAACCCAATATTGCAGCCAAATTGATGGACGTAAACGTTTTTCCTTCACCACTTACTGTAGAAGTTACATAAATTACCTTTGAACTGCCTTTTTCTCCTACCCACATAAAATTTAAATTGGTCCGTAACAATCGAAATGCTTCGGCTACAACGCCTCTATCATCATTAGAAGTAATGATTTTATTTTCTAATTTTGTTTCCGGGATATCTCCAAGCATTGGTACTTTTAATACCTTTTCTACATCTTCAATCGTGCGTATTTTATTATCCAATAAAAAAACAAGAAATAAGACTAAAAAGGGAATGAAAACCCCTACTAAAATTGATTTAATATATTCTGATTTTGGGTTAGGAGATATTGGAGCATTGCTGCCATACACCTCCTCAATAATTTTTGCGTTCGGAGACGTTACTGCCATACTCAAAGAATTTTCTTCTTTTTTCTGCAATAAATACAAATACAAAGTTTCTATAATTTGTTGTTGTCGTATAATATCTCTAAATACCCGCTCTTGTTGCGGCACCGCTTCTATCTTTGAATCAATGCGATTTTGCTGCAATTTTAAATCTGTTAAAGACATGGTCAACGACGATTTGAGGTTTACCAAACTCGCTGATATACTTCTTCTTATGTTGGTCAGCTGCGCATCCAAATTCATCAGAACTGGATTTTTATCCCCAGAACTTTTTTTAATTCTTTTTCGTTCTGATAATATTTCATTATAGATTGCTGTAGATTGCCCTAGAGACTCATCCGCCAAGCCTAAATTCATTGGGATTAAATCACCCCAATTCTCATTGATATATGAATTTACATACGCTAATAACTTTAGCTCTGAATTTAAGCTAATGATACTTCCTTCTATACTAGAGTTAGCACTCAAAGTAGTCGTAGCTTCTGCTTCAACATTTGTAATTTTATTGCTGGTCTTAAATGATTCCACATTTCTATCAAGAAGAGACAGATCCCTTGAGATCACAACGAGGCGCTCTTCTATAAATTTATTTGTTTTTATAGCGATTTTGTTTTTATCTTCGATTGCATTTAGATTGTAATGTTTCACCAAATTATTGAGAATAAGCTTTGCCTTTGCGTTCACTTCATAGACTAAACTTAAACGGATCAAACCTGATCTACTGGTTTTTTGTATAATAGTAATGCTCTGCTTAAATTGATTTGCAACGGCATCCACAGGAACAACAGCCACTCGATAGGGTTGCTTATAAATTGGACGCTCAAACCTCTTTGGCGTCACTATAAAATCAATGGAACCTATGGCAATCGTTGCGCCATAAGTATATTTCCCTAAAGATTCATTTTCTGCATCTTCTAACAAAAATTGTGTTTCAGAAATGGGAAGAATATAAAATGAAAGATAGGTTCCGTTTAAAATTGAATCATTGGTTAGAAAATTTACTTTAAAGGGCACTGCATCTCTATACACCTCATTCTCTCCAAAGGTATTTTTCTTATAATAATTAATATTAAGTTTTAAATCTTTTACAACTTGCAGTATTAAATCTTTAGATTTCAGAATCTCTAATTCGTTCTCCATAGAAGATGTTCCCTTATTCACAAGTCCTAAATCTTGAAGTGCAGAAAGCTCTGACGGGACCCCTCCAGAACTCTTATCATTCACCAAAATAGTGGTTGCTACGCTATACATGCTAGGTGTATATTTTAAAGAGAAAAAAGTATACAGCAGGGCTATTAGAACCCCTAATAGAAACCATTTCCAATGATATAGGTACTTTTGAAGTATTTCAATGATATTAATCGTAAAATTGTCGTCCTCAAGGTATTCAGGGTCGAAATTTTTATTTTCTTGCATACAATTAGAATTAACGCGTTAGCAATAAAATTAGTGGTATTAAAATGGTCGTTATTTGAAGTATTTCCATGAAACCTGTTCCCGAAGCATTAATACCTCGTTTGTTTGGCTCCACATACAAGAGATCATTGGGTGCTAAATAATAGTAAGGAGAACTAAATAGTTTTCTATTGGTTAAATCGATATTTACATACATTCGTTCCCCTTCTTTTTCACGAATTAACAATACATTTTTTCTTTTTCCTAGAAGTTGTAAATCTCCAGCTAAAGCCAATGCTTCAAGAATCGTAATTCGTTCACTTGGTATGTTAAAAGAACCTGGGCTGCCAACCGCACCCATAATGGTTACCTTAAAATTTAACAATCTAATCGCTACCGTGGGCTTGATCAAATACTCACTCAATACGCTTTTTAATTTTTTACGTAACGCTTTTGTCGTAAAACCTGCCACTTTCAATGTACCAATTACAGGGAAGTCTATTTCACCGTTGACATCTACCAAATACGAAGGCGCGCCAGCCTCTTGACCGCCTGCTGAGACATTAAAGGGTAACGCAGCTTCCATATCAATGGTGGCAATATCGATGGCTAGTAAATCATCTACGCCAATGATCGGTTCAAAATTGGGAAGCACTTCTTTTCCTGTTTCGGTGCCATCCTCTTGAAAATAAATTATTTTCTCCGAGGATACACAAGAGGAAAGCAATCCTATGATAACAAGCAGTAGGATTAGACTCCGAATGGACGGATTAGTTTTTTTACACATATCGCAATTTTTTGCTAAAGTAGTTATTAGTTCTGAAAATGCCGTTCTTTAAGTATCCCATTTTGAAGGTTGATTTTTTAAAGACAGAAGAAAAGGTTATTGACTTCTTTTTCTCTTGATTAAAATATTACGAATTGCTCTGAAAAAATAAGAAAAATCGGTATGCAGAGGTCTTTTTTCATAGGCTTTTAAATATTTCATTTCTGAAGCCATAATTTCTTCTAAAGTTACTGGCATATCCGCATAAAACGGAGGGATTAATCCTGGTTTTGTTTTTATTCTTAATGTTTGAAGTTCTGTACTATACAGAGAAAAATAATGTGCACTCAAAGGTCTCACGCCTACTAATTTCATTTCTCGTTTAAAAAAGTTATAAAACATTGGCAATTCATCTAACCAGAGCTTTCTAAAGACTTTCCCATAAGGGGAAATTCTGAAATCATTTTTGAACTTACCCCCGTCTTGCAAATCGTTTTTTTGAAAGACATATTCCTGTAAATATTCCGAATAGGGTCGCATTGTACGCAACTTATACACCTTTATAGGCTTCCCATCCTTCCCTACTCGTTTTAATTTTATGAGAAATCCATAAGAAGGTTTCTTTGGGAACAATGGCTCCTTCACCTTTTTAAAGGTAAAATAAATCTTATTATTTTTATACTCTTCTTCCACAATTTCAAAACCACAAGAATACAGTCTGCCATAGGTTTCAGCTTTTGACAAAACCCGCCCCTTTCCTTTAGTGATATTGA
>JAWUYT010000051.1:0-19004 GCA_034110665.1 Polaribacter sp. | reverse complement strand
GTAAAACATCATTTTATTTATATAACATCCTTGGCAAAAAAATGATGACAATCATATTTACATCTAACAGAGATAAAGAAATCTCTGTTTCTAAATTAGCTTCTGGAATTTATATAGCAAAAATTCAAACTGAAAAAGGAGCATTTAGCAAAAAACTAATTTTAGAATAATTAAAGAGAATTTTAAAACAAAACATCATGAAAAAACAAATAAAAAATACTCAATATATTTCTCGTAAAGATGCTCTTAAAAAAATAGGAAATTATGGAAAATATACCGCTTTAACAGCTATTGGAACCTATCTGATTCTAAATCCACAAAAAGCACATACTACTTCACCTGAAGCTCCTGGAGTTGGATTCTAACAAATATTATATCTATAAAACCATCAAAATTGAGGCGTTTATTCTTTTATATAAATAATAAAATAGCTACTTTTATTTTTTATGAACAAAGAATTAAATTTATTATATAAAACAGTCGAGGAAAAAACTATTGTTTGGTTTGGTTCTCATAATAAGTATTTAATTCTAGAGCACACAACTGCTGATATTTTAAAAGAAATAAGTAAAGGAACTGCTGTAAATGAAATTGGAAAAACTTTATCAAAAAAACTATCTGTTCCTTTAGAAGATTCTATAGATTTTGTTTTAGAACTTGAAAGAAAATTCTCCCAAGAAGAAAAAAACAAAAAAATTGAAATAGCAAATAGTTATAAAAACACTAAAAGACCTAAAGATTTTGAATTTATAAAATACTATAAAATCAACGATATTGTTTTTAAAATTTCATTTTTAAGTGACAAAGAACTATCATTAGTTCACCCAAAATTTGCGCATTTAGTTATTGATGAGGTAACTGATTTCAATAATGATTTTGAAGTTTTCATCAAACATAATTATATATTTCTGTATGTGAATAATGTATTTATTGGTTCTTGGAGTAATTCTAACATTCATTATTTTCAGGGAAAATTCTCAATGGAATTAATTCAGAAAATTCATCAAAAGGAAGAAAATGATTGGTTAGGTGTTTTTCATGCCTCAGCGATTAGTAATGGTGAAAAATCAATGTTGTTTTTAGGTGATTCAGGCAACGGTAAAAGCACCTCCTTAGCACTTTTACAAGCAAATGGTTTTTCATGTTTAGCGGATGATTTTGTACCCGTTGATGCACAAAAAAAAGAAGTATATAGTTTTCCTGCAGCTATATCCATCAAAAAAAACAGTTTAGAAACTTTATTACCTATGTACCCTGAGTTAGAAACCTCTGCAGAATACAACTTTAAAAGATTAAATAAAATTGTGCGCTATTTAAAACCAAATAACAATGATTTTTTAGCACATTTACCTTGCCATGATTTAGTTTTTATCAAGTTTGAGAAAGATGCTAAACTTACCTGTAAAAAGATTTCTAAAATTGATGCTTTTCAGCAACTAATTCCAGATTCTTGGTTATCGTCTAAAAAAGAAAATGCTCAAAAATTTCTTGATTGGTTTTCTACTTTGAATTGTTATCAATTAACATATTCTAAAAATGAAGAGATGATAATATCAGTAGAAAAAATATTTAATAATGACTTATAAAGAAGCATTATTTTTTTTCGCAAAATGTTTGACTATTGACCAGAAAGATAAAAATAAAATATTAGTAGAAAATGATTTAAAATCTGGAACTATAAATTGGGAAACATTCGTAAAAGTTAGTTCAGGTAAATTTGTTTTCCCGCCTTGTACTGCAATTTAAAAAAAGCTGATTTTCTTCAATATTTACCGATAAATTTAATTCAATATATGAAGCATATAACTGATTTAAATCGGGAAAGAAATCAACAAACCATTGAGCAAGCTAGAGAAATTATCCTCTTATTACTAGCGCATAGTATCACTCCTATTTTCTTAAAAGGAACAGGTAATTTATTGGAAGGTTTGTATGAAGATATTGCCCAAAGAATGGTTGGTGATATCAATTATCGCTCATCAAACTAATGATGACGGATTTCACTATTAATCCATTGTTTTAAGAAATGCATATGACGTTTTTTTACGCTCTAAAAAAGCAAACGTGCAAATGTCTCTTGAGAAATTCATTAAACTAAAAAAACCTTTAAACTACTCTTTATTCATTAGTTATCAATTTTTTGGTGAACCAAAATCTTTGAGATATCCTACAACTCCAAAAACAGAAAAATATTTAGAAAATTTTAATGACCTTTTAAATAATTCATTCTTAAGAAATAAACTGGATCCAAAAACAGCAAGAAAAAAAAGTAGGTCTTATTTACAAATCTATATTTGATAGAGAGGTTAGGAGTTGGATTATTAAAAGAACTACTGATAAAAATGGTATACCAAAAAACTAGTTCAAATAGGATTAAAAAAAATCTAAACCAAACGTTTAACCTCCTCAAAATCTAATCCTCCATAATTGCCAGAACTCATTAAAACCACTACAGTATTATCTAAATTTTGATTATATAAAAAATCTTTAAATTCCTGCGGATTTGTATAAATAATTAAATCATCTCTCTTAAAAGCAACTGCTATTTGTTGCTTGGAAACTTCCTCTAACTTTTTAATTTTTACCGCATGCGGAGAATAAAATACAACAGCTTTATCCGCAAAATCCAATGCACCCTCATATTCTGCTAAAAACTCTGCATTTAAACTAGAATATGTGTGCAACTCTAAGCAAGCTAAAACAGTTCTTTCTGAATATTGTTGCTTTACCGCTTTTGTAGTTGCTGCAACTTTACTTGGACTGTGTGCAAAATCTTTAAAGATAACGGTAGCGTTACTTTCTACAATCTTCTCCAAACGTTTACTTGCTCCGCTAAAACTTTCAATTGCTTCGTAGAAATCATCTTCATCAATTCCCATATGTTGGCAAATCCATTTTGCGCCAGCCAAATTTTGAAGATTGTGTTTTCCGAAAATTTCTAAAGGTAAATCTCCTTCTTCGGTTTCTAGATATGTAATTCCGTTTTCTATAAAATGATTTGGAGTTTCATACGTGTATCTTTTAATATGATTTTCCGAGGATTCTACAACATCCTTCACATGTTCATCTTCCACATTATAGACCATACTCCCTCCGTTAATCATAGAATCTGTAAAGATTCTAAACTGGTCTTTATAATTTTCAAAAGTCGGAAAAACATTAATATGATCCCAGGCAATGCCACTTAACAAAGCAATATTAGGTTTGTATAAATGAAATTTAGGACGCATATCAATTGGTGAACTCAAATACTCGTCACCTTCTAAAACAATAAAATCATTTTCTTCAGTTAAATGCACCATCGTTTCAAAACCCTCTAATTGTGCACCAACCATATAATCAACCTCTTTTTCATGATACTTTAACACATGTAAAATCATTGAAGTAATAGTCGTTTTACCATGAGAGCCCCCAATAACAACTCTAGTTTTATCTTTAGACTGTTCATATAAAAATTCTGGGTATGAATAAATTTTTAAACCTAATTCTTGCGCTTTTAACAACTCTAAATTATCCTTTTTTGCATGCATCCCAAGAATTATAACCTCTAAATTTGATGATATATTCTCTGGAAACCATCCAAATTCTTTGGGTAGTAAACCGTATTTTTCTAATCGAGATTTAGAAGGATCGTGAATGGTGTCGTCACTTCCAGAAACTTGGTATCCTTTTTGGTGTAAAGCAATTGCTAGATTGTGCATTGCACTTCCTCCAATAGCAATAAAATGTATGTTCATTAAGAAAATTTTAAACAGTAAAAATACAAAAGGTTCTTATATTTTAGTAAATATTTAAAGTTAAACTCATTCAAAAAGTGGTTTTACCCCTAAAATAGTCCTCCAAACTAAATATGAATTGTATTTTTATAATAATTAAATGATTTTTGATTGAATTAAAGTTCAATATTATGAAAAAAAACAAACTATTATTATTATTTCTAATTATACTCTTTTCACTGACTATAAAAGCTCAAAGTAATTTTGATAAACTTTGGACAGCAGTTGAAAAACTTGAAGTAGATGGATTACCTAAATCGGCATTAAAAATCGTGGAAGATATTTTCATTAAAGCTGACGAAGAAAATAATTCTCCACAGCTTATAAGAGCGCTTTTTTATAAAAATAAATTTTCTTTGATCTTAACCGAAGATGCCCAATTAAAAGTAATAAATAGTTTTAAATCACATATTTCTAAAAGTGAATTTCCAACAAAAAACGTGCTTCAGAATATTTTAGCCAACTTGTATTGGCAATATTTTAATGAAAATAGGTACAAATTTTACAATCGCACAAAAACTGATCAAAAAATTGATTCGAATGATTTTAGAACTTGGGATTTAGAGACTCTTTTTGAAGAAATTCATCAGCATTTTAAAGTTTCTTTAGAAAATGCTGATGACCTTCAGAAAATAGAAATTTCGACTTTTGCTGATATTTTACAAATCAATAAAGAATCAAGGGTTTATCGACCAACTTTGTTTGATTTTTTAGCCAACAATGCGTTACACTTTTATAAATCCTCAGAAACTTCGATCACAAGACCTGCTTATAAATTTAAAATTGATAATCCTACTTTTTTGGGTAATGCAAAAACTTTTTCAAACTTACAGATCTCATCAAAAGACAGTTTGTCATTGCAACTAAATGCTTTAAAAGTATATCAAAAATTGATTGATTTTCATATCAAAAAAGACCATAAAAATGCGCTTGCACTGCTTGATATTCAAAGATTAAATTTCATTAACCTACATGCAATTTTTAATAAAAAAGAAAAAATCTTAGAATCTACTTTACACGCATCAAAAGAACAAAATAAAAACCATGAAGCGAGTGGATTATATGCTTTTGAGATTGCTAAAGTTTACAAAGAACAATCTAAAAACAAAGAAGCTATTGATATTTGTGATCAAATAATTAAAAGGTTCCCTAAAAGTTTTGGTGCAAAAAAGTGTACAATTTTAAAAGGTCAAATTGAACAAAAAACACTTTCTATAAAAACTGAAGCATATATTCCAATTGAAAAAAATTCTAGATTATTAGTTACTTATAAAAATGTAAAAAAATTATTTTTTACTGCTTACAATATCAATCAAAAACAACAAGAAGAACTTGATAAGATTTACAAATTTGAGGATAAAAAAGCATTTATCTACAAACTAAATAAAGCAAAGACCTGGGAGCATCAATTAAGAAATGAGGATGATTATTTGCAACATACAACAGAAGTACTTGTCCCGAAATTTGATAGCGGTATGTATTTAATTTTAGCTTCCGAAACTGACGATTTACAAGAAGGTGCTATGTATGGAACAACTTCTATTCAGGTGACCAATTTAACCTTAATTAAAAATAATTTTGATGGAAAATATACTTATCAAATTGTTGACAGAAATACAGGAAAGCCAATTCACAAAGCAATCATACATTTAAAAAATAGGGTTCTTAAAAAACTGAATTACATCACCAAAAAACTGACAACGAACACAGCAGGTTTTGCCTCTTTTAAGAGTGATGAAGTCCACAGAGACGTACACATATCGGTGTCCACTAAAAATGATTTTGCAACTTTTGGAAATCACTATTTATATGAATATCAGAGAAACTCGTATACTGCTGATGATGATGAAGTTCTTATAAAACCTTTTATTTTCACAGACAGAAGCATTTACAGACCAGGACAAACTATTTATTTTAAAGCGATTGTGATAAAAAAACAAGGTGCTACATCGCAAGTTTTTAAAAACGAATATGTAGAAATCACTTTAAATACAGTTCATAATCAAGTTGTGAAAACTTTGGACTTGAAATTAAATGAATTTGGTTCCGTGGCCGGAGAATTTATAATTCCCAATAATGGTTTAACTGGACAATTTTCTATTGAGGTTAATGAAAGTATTGAATATGACAGTAAGTTGTATGACAAAGATGACTTTGAATTTGATTATAATAATTCAACCAATATTTCAGTAGAAGAATATAAAAGACCGAAGTTTGAAACCGAGTTTAAACCGATTACAGCCACTTTTAAAATAAATGATTCTGTGGCTATAAAAGGATTTGCAAAAGCATTTTCGGGCGCAAATATTACAGATGCCAAAGTAGTGTATCGAGTGCATCGAAAAGTACAATATCCAGGTTGGTATTATTGGTACCGACCAAACCCAAATTCTAGTTCGCAGGAAATCACCTTCGGAGAAACGGTTACGAATACTGAAGGTGAATTTGAAATTATCTTTAAAGCGATTCCTGATGAAAGTGTTTCCAAAGAAAATTTACCAGTTTTTAATTATGAAATCACTGCAAATGTTACTGATATTAACGGTGAAAGTCACAGCGCGAACACAACCGTAAAAGTTGGTTATCATTCTTTATTAGCGACCATTTCTACGGATGCTAAAATTGATAAAAATCAAAAAGAAACCAGTGTAAAAATTGACACAAAAAATTTAAACGGTGAGTTTGTTGCCGCAAAAGGAAGCATCAAAATTTACAAATTACAAGCTCCTAAAAACCCTTTTAGACAAAGACCTTGGTCTGCTCCTGATTATCAAGATATTTCAGAAAATACGTTTCGAACCTTATTTCCGCATGATCCGTATACAAATAATGAAAGTGATGAAAAAAACTGGAAAAAAGGCCTCTTAATTTTTAATGAAAATTTTGATACGTCAACATCTAAAGAAGTTCTTTTAAAAAATACAGGAAACCAGCTTTCAGGAAAGTATATTATTGTTTTAGAAAGCAAAGATAAATTCAATCAAATCGTAAAAGACGAAAAAAGAGTTACGCTTTTCTCCTCAAAAGAAAAAGAAGTTGCAGACAATAAACTATTTACCATCAGCACAAATAAAACGTTTTACACCATTGGTGATGAGGTTGAAATCCAAATTGGTTCTGCCTCAAAAAGCATGACGGTTGTTGTTCAAGTTGAGAAAAATCATAAAATTATTGATACACAACTCATCAAACTAAACAACACTACAAAAATAATTAAAGTTCCTGTAAAAAAAGAGGATTTTGGGGGTTTTGCAATAAAATATCACTTTGTAAATTATAATGATTTTCAAAGCGGAAACCTATTGATCAATGTTCCCGAAAAACAAGAATCCGTAGAAATTATCACCAATGTTTTTAGAGACAAATTGCAACCTGGTCAAAATGAAACCTGGAGTTTTACCATCAAAAATGATAAAAATGATGCGGTTGCTGCCGAGGTTTTAGCGTCTATGTATGATGCTTCTTTAGATGAATTTAAACCACACAATTGGCAATTTAATCCGATTGCACCAAAACAAGCCTATTATTCTTATACCATTAGTAACGCAAACAAAAGTTTTAAAAACACCAATTTTAAGATACGTAATACTAGAAGAAATTATTATGGATTTCCCAGAATTGGCAATGATTCTTATAATTGGTTTGGCTTTAGTTTGAATAATAATCGTTGGAAAAATCAACAATATTTAAAAACCACCAAGAGAAAAATCAATAGTTCTAGAACGGAGTTTGATGGGATAATTAAAGGAGTTTTAGAGGACGAATCTGGTGCTTTACCCGGAGTTTCAATTATGATTAAAGGAACAAAATTTGGCACAGAATCAGATTTTGATGGAAATTTCTCCATCAAGATTAAAAAAGGGGATGTATTAGTTTTTAGATATCTCGGATATAAATCTGAAGAAATAACCATCAACAATCAAACCAATTTAGATGTCAGATTAGAAGAGGATGCCAGTGCTTTGGATGAAGTTGTCCTCCTTGGTTATGAGATGAAAAAAGAAAAGCAAGCTTTAGGCTATGCGCTACGTTCTCTTGAAGGACAAGCTGAAGGAGTTCAAATTATGAATGATAGTAAAAGCCCTGGTGCCAATTCAACTATCAGAATTAGAGGAGCGTCCAGTATTTCAGGAAACGAGCAACCTTTATATATTGTTGATGGTGTATTGGTTGATAAATTCAATTTAAGTGAAAATGAAATTGCACAAATGTCTGTTTTAAAAAATACGGAAGCTACCTCTTTATATGGTGCAAGAGGCGCAAACGGCGTTATCATCATCACAACGAAAGCTAATCAAGCAAAATTAGACAAGGAATTATCACAAGTAAAAGCACGTAAAAACTTTAAGGAAACGGCTTTCTTTTATCCGCAGTTAAAAACTGATAAAAATGGAAAAGTAAGTTTTTCTTTTACAATGCCAGAAGCATTAACAAGATGGAAATTACAATTAGTAGCATATACAAAGGCATTAAAATCTGCCACCAAAACTTTGCAAACAGTTACTCAAAAAGAATTAATGCTAGTGCCAAATGCACCACGATTTTTAAGAGAAAAGGATACGATTACGTTAAGCGCTAAAATCACCAACTTAACAAATAATCAATTAAGTGGTTTTGCAAAATTGATTTTAACAGATGTTATTTCTGGAAAAGAAATAAATACTGAATTGCAAAACACGTTTTCCAACAAGAACTTCTCTGTTAATAAAGATGGAAACACAAACGTTTCTTGGAAGGTATCAATCCCAGAAAATCTGCAAGCCGTCCAGTATAAAATTGTCGCAAAAGCTGGTGATTTTTCTGATGGAGAACAAAATGTGTTGCCTGTTTTAACAAATAGAATCTTGGTTACAGAAACATTACCAATGTGGGTTCGATCCAATCAAACCAAAACTTTTACACTAGATAAATTAAAGAATAATTCTTCATCAACTTTAAAAAATCATCAACTGACTTTAGAAATGACTTCAAACCCTGTTTGGGTTGCGATTCAATCTTTGCCCTATTTAATGGAATATCCGTATGAATGTGCAGAACAAACATTCTCTAGATATTATGCAAATACATTAGCGAGTTTTGTGGCGAATTCGAACCCTAAAATTCAGGAAGTTTTTGTTGCTTGGAAATCTTCTGACGCATTATTATCTAATTTGGAAAAAAATCAGGAATTAAAGTCGTTGATACTTCAAGAAACGCCTTGGTTAAGAGATGCGCAATCAGAAACGGAACAAAAAAAGAGAATTGCTTTGTTGTTTGATTTGACAAAAATGAAAAATGAGCAAGAAAAAGCCCTCCATAAATTGAAAAATATTCAAATGAGTTCTGGCGGATTTCCTTGGTTTAAAGGTGGTAGATATGCTAGTACATTTATCACACAACATATTGCAACTAGTTTTGGACATTTAGCAAAATTAGGCGTTGCTGATTTTGACGCATCCACAAAAAAAATGATTGAAAAAGCAGTGCGGTTTTTAGATAATGAGCTTTTAGAAAACTATGAAAAGATGCTGCAAAAAGCGTCAAAAATTAAAGAAAAGGCAAAAACTAAAAAGAAAGGAGAAAAAACTTATCAAGAATTTATGTCAAAAAATAACTTGAGCTATTTTACCATTCAGTATTTGTATATGCGCAGTTTTTACAGCGATATTTCTTTGGATGACAGAATGAAAAATGCTGTTACTTATTATCAAAATCAATCTATTACCCATTGGAATACATATAATTTATATGCAAAAGGACAAATTGCTTTATCGCTTTTTAGAAATGATAAAAAAATAGTGGCTACCAAGATTTTAAAATCAATAAAAGAAAACTCAATTACTTCTGATGAATTAGGAATGTATTGGAAAACTAATACTGCTGGTTATTACTATTACCAGGCGCCTGTGGAAACACAAGCTTTAATGATCGAAACTTTTTCTGAAATAGAAAATGATATAAAAACGATTGACAATCTTAAAATGTGGCTGTTAAAAAACAAGCAAACAAGCAGATGGAAAACGACAAAAGCAACTACTGAAGCTGTTTATGCTTTATTGCTAAACGGAAGTGATTGGATTTCTATTACAGAAATGCTTGCTATTAAAGTGGGTGATCAAAATATAAATCCTTCAAAAATGAAGGATGTAAAAGTTGAAGCTGGAACAGGTTATTTTAAAACGTCTTGGAATGCTGATGAAATAACGCCAAAAATGGCAACCATTACCATCAACAAAAGAGAAAACGGAATTGCTTGGGGAGCTTTATATTGGGAATATTTTGAAGATTTAGACAAAATTACATCTGCAGCAACTCCTTTAAAAATAAATAAAAAACTATTCTTAAAAGTTCATAGTGATACTGGCAAAGAACTGAAAGAAATCAATAAAAACACAACTATAAAAGTCGGTGATTTAATTACGGTAAGAATAGCGTTACGATCTGATAGAAATATGGAATTTATTCACATGAAAGACATGAGAGCTTCTGGTGTAGAACCCATAAATGTAATCTCTACTTATAAATGGCAAGACAATTTGGGCTATTACCAAAGCACGAAAGACGCAGCAACTAATTTCTTTTTTGACAGCATTCCGAAAGGAGTTTATGTTTTTGAATATGATGTTCGCGTAAATAATGCAGGTAATTTTAGCAACGGAATTACAACCATACAGAGCATGTATGCTCCGGAATTTAGCAGTCATTCAAAAGGGGAAAGAATTAATGTTGAAGAAAAATAATTTTGGTATGTTTATTGATATTATCTCAACTTTAAAAACAATTTAAAATTATGAAAAAAATAGTATTAGGTGTAAGTTTACTCGTTGGTTCTATCTGCACTATAAACGCACAAGACATTTATGATAATGCAATCGGTTTGCGTTTTGGAGGCGGAAATGGAAGTGGTGGTGAAATTTCTTACCAAAAATCATTAGGGAATAACAACCGAATAGAAATAGATTTAGGTTTAGCAAATGAATTTACAAATTTTAAAGCTACTGGTTTATACCAATGGGTTTGGAATTTAGAAGATAAATTTAATTGGTATACTGGCTTTGGTGGCGGACTTGTGTCTGCCGGTGGAACTGGAATTTATGCTGCTGGAGTTATCGGCATTGAATATGATTTTGATGCGCCAGTTTTACTTTCTTTAGATTACAGACCAGAAGTAGGAGTTGCTGGCGGGTTAGATGGATTAAGTTCTAATATTTCTTTGTCTGTTAGATATCAATTTTAATAGCGCCTTTTTTCTAAATAATAAATCCTCTAAATTATTCTTTAGCGAATTTTGTTTTGAAATATATTGGTGTATTCAAGGAAACCTATTTAGGCTTAACAATGTTTTCTTTATCCATTATAAACCACCCAGTATCCATTGATAAATATGGTCTTCTTCAACTTTAAAAATAAAGAATGAAATATCATTAATTCTTATTACCCGATAAGAAACCTTTACCTTTGATTGAATAAGCATTGTTATGAAAATTAAAATATTATTTTTTTTATTACTGCCGTTAATTAGTTTTAGCCAAACTAAAATGAAATCTTATGGCGGTGAATTTAAATTTAACCCTAATAATTTGCCTTGTATCACTGAAGCATCAAAGGCGGAAATTAAAATTCAGTTACAAGCGAACATCGCTCAATTAGAAAAACTCGGTAAACTTAATTCGAAGCAGTTTAACTTCGTGAGACCCTCATTTATTTGGCCAGTTAGAAAAGCTGCAAGTAGTGACTTTAATGATGTCTTTGCAATTTCTAATTATGTAGACCATAATAGTAACTATCCAAACCAATTGCGAGATTATAATTGTGGTAATAGAACTTACGACACAGATAATGGATATAATCATCAAGGTATTGATATCTATTCTTGGCCTTTTAGTTGGTACCAATTTCAAAATGACTTATCGGAAGTTATTGCAGCAGCGCCAGGAACTATTATCTATAAGAATGATGGAGAGTTTGATATGAGCTGTAATTTTAATTCTAATGAATGGAATGCCATTTATGTGAGACATAATGATAATAGTATTGCTTGGTATGGACATTTAAAGAATGGAAGTTTAAATTCTAAGAATATTGGTGATACTGTAAATGAAGGTGAATATTTAGGAGTAATTGGTAGTTCTGGTAACTCTACTGGTCCGCATTTACATTTTGAAGTTTATGATAGTACTTCTAATTTAATAGACCCTTATAATGGAAATTGCAATTCTGGAACTTCCTGGTGGAGAAACCAACCCGATTATTATAGTCCAAATATTAATGCTGCTTTAACCCATAATGAAGCGCCATCTTTTAAGGATTGTCCACAAACTGAATCTACAAATATTGCAAATAAATTTTTACCAAATACAAATGTATACTTAGCGGGTTACTTTAAAGACCAACTCTCTGAAACAACGGCAAACTTTAAACTACAATACCCTAATGGAAGCATAGAATCTTGGTCTAAAAATTTTACGAATACGTATACAGGATCTTACTGGTATTGGTTAACTACTGACCTAAACAGCCTAGGTACTTATCTATTTGAAATAACTTACCAGGGTCAAAATGTGAGCACTAGTTTTGAAATTGTTACGACCTTAGCGGCAAGTAGTGATATTTTAGAAAATTTCACAATCATCTCAAATCCATTTAAAGAAGAATTAAAAATAACTTCTAAAAATATAAACCCAGAAGACTATCGTTTAGATATTTATAATCAGTTAGGCCAAAGAGTTTTTAAACAAGAAAATTTTATAAATCGTTTAGATTTACAATTTTTATCAAAAGGAGTATACTTTCTCAAAATAAAGAATAAAAATAAAAGAGTACTACAATCTTTTAAAATTATTAAGGAATAATAAACAACCTTGAAGCAGAGCTATCGAGATATCAAAAAGAAATATCCTGTTCACATTTCGACCCAGAGCATCGGAGTATTAAACCCAAAATTCCGCTAAAAAGCAGGATACGTTCAAATTACAATTTTGAATTCATAGCTTCGCCATTTTTTAAAATTTAATTTCACTAATAAAATTCAATAAAAACGATGGACCGTTCTTAAACTTAACTCTTAAATATAAGACCTTCCTTTTTTCTGCCTTATTCTTTAAAAATAAACTAAAAAGTAAGCCACTCATTTTTTAGTTTCAAAGTAAAAACTTGTTTCAATAAAAACAGGATAAATACTATTTGTTATGCATTATGAATCGATTATTATTCGTTTTTATTTTTGATAAAATATGTCCTCAGATTATTTTTTCTTTTTTTCTAAAACCACTCTTGTCGGCGTATCTTTTCCATTAATAATACTTTTTGTTCCTTTCGCAACGGCTTGTATAGTTTGCGTAATCACGGTCATATTTAAAGTTTCAGCTTCATCAGAAACTTTATGATAATCTTTATCCACATCAATCGGAGTCGTCGAAAACGTATGAGATGGAACGCCTAAACGCGCCAAAGAAGCATTATCAGACCTAAAAAATAAATTAAATTTTTTGTAGGGATCAGGAAATAATTGATATCCTGTACCGATTAAATTTTTCTGAATTATCTTCCCAAAATCAGAACGATCAAAACCTGTTAACCAAGCTGTATTAGGACCAAAACTAGGTACTTTCCCAATCATTTCTAAATTGATTCCTGCTATAAATTTTAAAGCATCAATTCCTTTTCCAAAATGCGTAGAACCAATTAAGCCCATTTCTTCAGCAGTAAAAGCTGCAAAAACAATGGTTCTCTCATTACCAACCTTCTTAAAATACGCTGCCAAAGCTAAAACTCCTGCAACACCAGAAGCGTCATCATTCGCACCATTAAAAATGAGATCTCCTACTCCACTCTTTTTCATTCCTAAATGATCATAATGGGCAGAAATAATTACATACTCCTCTTTTTTACTTTTTCCTTCTAACACCCCTATAATATTGGCGCTTGTTATTTCTTCTTTACCTCGTCTTGGTGTAAAATTAAAAGTTTGTCTATACGTTTCTAATCCTTCGAAAGTGGTTAAACCAATTCTTTTAAATTCGCTTTCTATATATTTAGCTGCCTTTTCAATTCCCTTCGTTCCAGATTTCCTGCCTTCCATATCATCAGAAGCTAATGCATAAAGATGCCTTCTAACGGTCGTAGAGTCAATAAAAAATGTGTTTTCTACTTGTGTTTTTTCGGTTTTTGAATTTACACTGTTCATTTCTTTATTACTTCCACAAAAAATTATTAATGTTGATGCTACTAAAATCGTACCTATTTTTTTCATTACCCCTCGATTTTTAAAAGGTTAAATATAGCTAATTAAATTTCGTATTTTTGCATAAAATTTTAAACATGATTTTATCTGAAATCCCAAATATAAAACACATAGAGGCTAACAATTTCTTTCTTTTAGCCGGTCCTTGTGCTATTGAGAGTGAAGAAATGGCCTTAAGAATTGCCGAAAAAGTGATTACAATTACAGATAAATTAGCAATTCCATATATTTTTAAAGGAAGTTTTAAAAAAGCCAACAGAAGTAGAATTGATAGTTTTACAGGAATTGGTGATGAAAAAGCGTTAAAAATTTTACGTAAAGTTTCTGAAACTTTTAAGGTACCAACGGTTACTGATATTCATGAAGTATCTGATGCCGCCAAAGCTGCGCAATATGTTGATATTTTGCAGATTCCTGCATTTTTGGTTCGTCAAACCGATTTGGTTGTTGCCGCTGCAAAAACAGGAAAAGTTGTAAATTTAAAAAAAGGACAATTTATGAGTCCTGCTGCCATGAAACATGCCGTTCAAAAAGTAATAGACGCGGGTTCTAACAAGGCTTGGATTACAGATAGGGGTACGATGTTTGGCTATCAAGACATGATTGTAGATTTTAGAGGAATTCCTGAAATGCGTGAATTTGCACCTACAATTTTAGATGTTACACATTCCTTACAACAACCCAATCAAACTGCTGGCGTTACAGGCGGAAGACCAGAAATGATTGAAACTATTGCCAGAGCGGGAATTGTAAATAATGTAGATGGCTTATTTATTGAAACTCATTTTGATCCTGCAAATGCAAAATCTGACGGTGCAAATATGTTGCATTTAGATAATTTAGAAAAATTATTAACTAATTTGGTTGCTATTAGAAAAACGGTAAATAGTTTATAAAAACACTGCATAAATTCTTTTACCCTAAAGCCTCTGCACTGCACTGGTTTCAGTATCCGGACCATGTAGATATTATTTCGCAAATTTTCTATTTTTTAAATTTCTAAAAAAAATATTAATTTATGTAAATTTGTTAGGTTCCTGTGTTGAACGTGTTTGAGTATTAAAACCTCGCAAGTATTCATAAAAGTTAGAGGCACAATTTTTGCTTCTTAAAATTGTTTACTTTTTAAATGATGAAACAACTTAATATTCTAGTCTTATTTTTTAGTCTTACTTTAAACTCTCAAGATTTTTCTGATGTTGATGCTAAAGTTCTAAAATATCCAAGGTTTTCTAAAGTTGAAGATTTAGCAAATAAAATTAAAAAAGATTTCTCTTCGGATACTCAAAAAGCTAGAGCTGCTTTCTTTTGGTTGACAAAAAACATACGTTATAATTTAAAGGAATATTACAACCCAAAACCAAGACGATTTCGTATCGAATTTTCATCCGAAGAAGAAAAAAACCACAAATTAAAGGCTATAAAATATCAGTTGGTGGCAGATATGTTTCAAAATAAGACAGGAGTTTGTGAAGAATATGCCCAAGCTTTCAAAATAATTTGTGATTTATTAAACATTGAATCCGAAGTTATAAAAGGATATACCCGAAATAATACAAACGAAATTGGCAAAACTTCAAAAAATGTTAATCATGCTTGGAATGCTGTAAAAATTGATGACAATTGGCTGCTTTTAGATGCAACTTGGGCTGCTGGTTATAATTCTGGTGATCGCTGGACTCGTGCGTTTAATCCCTATTTTTTTGATATCCCTAAAAGTAAAATATTTAAATCTCATTATCCAGAAAACCCTCTTTGGGTGCTGCGTTTTGGTAGAATGAGTTTAGATGCGTTTTACAAACAGCCCATCTATACAGCTACATTTTTAGGTTTACAACTCGATTTAATTTCGCCTACAATCGGAACTATTCGCATAAATCAGTCTAAAAACATTGAATTAAAATTTAAAAATTTCGACAAAAACTTAAGGGTATTATATAATTTTAAAGGATTAAAAGGCACAAGAAAACCCATCATAAAAACGGTTGGTAACACCTCTATCGTAAGTATAAAAAATCCACAAAGAAATACAGATTTAATTTTATTTATCAATAATGAAGATGCCTTGTATTTTAAAATAATTATGAGATAGTTATTTTATCTCCTAGAAACCTTTGTCTTTTAATTGATGTGCTTCTTTTAAAACAGAAAATTCAAATTTTTGATTACTATCTTCTACTTTATACTATCTAAAAGACTGTGCTTTCAGAAGTTAACTACTCGTTGTATACTTTTACATGTAAAGAAAGCTAAAAGCAACCTCTACATAAACTTTCTTTTAGCCAGCCTAAAAGAACAAAAATAAATTTTCTATTTAAACTTCAAACCTAGCCCTAGAAATATACTTTCTATTAACATTTGTAAATCAATGATCATCAATTTAAGTGGTTCTGGTTAATTTAAAATATACGCTTTGGCGGGTTTCATTTTTTTGTATATTAGCACAAGTTATAGATTTTATGAATAAACACGATAATTTTCAGGTAAATTTTTCTTTAAAAGGAATTGCGAGCATCCAAGTTGGTATCTATTTTATGATTGCTGCTTATTTAATTAAAAACATTTTAGATGGTTTTATAGTTGATGACAGCTCAATGGGCATGTTATCCGCGGAAATTATTGAAGTACTTTTAATTGCAATCACAATTTTTACCTTTATATTTTCATCTTTTGCATTATACTTTAAAGGCAGACGAGCCTCAAAAATATTTCAAAACCAGCTTTGGAATGCTAAAACGAAAATGGCATTTTTGATATTTATCTTGAGTTTTTTAGGTATGCTATCAGTTTCAATCCTGCTAATGCGCCAAGGTTTTATTGATTATATTACACCAGTTTTTTTAATTCTTTATGCTGTTCTATTATTGATTTTCAAAAACAAAGAGCGTAAAAACCTTTTAATTATTTCTAGTATTTGCCTGTTACTAGCCATTGTTTGCTTTCTAATACCAACCTACTGGTACTCCTCTCTTTTCATTTTAGGCGTTGCACATATTACATATGGAGTTGTAATTAAATAACCTTAGTTTCCGATTAAAAATACTATCGATTAATAAATTGCCTAAAAATAAAGGGATTTCACTTGTTTTGTAAAATGATACCTGGTTCCCTATGATTAATTTTGAACTGAAAAATTTATCCTTATTTTTTTGATTGATTTTAAGCGTTTTATTCCAATTCTTTTTTCGTTGTACAAACATTGAAACCACTTTAATATTTCTTCTTAATTTCTCTGACAATATCTTCTAAACCATTTAATTGCAACTCATAAACAAGATTCATTTGTTGCCCAAGCTTCCCTTTAGGAAAACCTTTATTACGATACCAAACAATATAGTGTTCGGGTAGATCAATAAGAAATCTACCTTTAAACTTGCCAAAAGGCATTTTCATATTTGCTAAATCTACTAAAAATTCCCTGTCTAGCAGACTATTCCTTTCCATCTATATAATTTTGTAAATAAGAAAAACGTTCTGTCAGTTTTCCGTTTTCAGTCATTTTAGCACGTTCAAGAACACCCTCTTTATCCTCATTAAAAAAAGCTGGAATTACATTTTCTAAAAATAATTCTCCAAAACCTTTACTTGCGTCTTTGGGCAATTCACAAGGTAAATTATCTACAGCCATTACTATGATGGCGTTTTCATCTTTATAGCTTACTTCAGATTCCGTTTCTGGATCATAACCATAGATAGGATCTGTAATTGTTGATGCTCTTAAAGTAGAGGCCACAGGACCATCAACATCACAAGAAATATCCGCAACGAACTTTATCTTAAAATCTTTCGATTTTGCATCCTCCCTTGTAAATAAATACGGAGCTCCATTTCCGTAAAAATGACCCGCAATAAAGAAATCAGTGACTTTTGCAAAACGCATAAAGTCAGATTCATATTTTTCTGGGTGGTCGTAAAAATCGAAGTTATCAAGTATTTGTGCATCTTTACGCCTATTATAATCTAAAACATCTACCAAACAATACACAGGTTCATCAAAATTTTGTGCTAAATACGCATCCACAGGAACTTGTTTCATGTGCATTGCATCTAACATTTCTTTAGCACCAAAAGCGACTTTTCCATTTCCCGTTAATAGTATTTTAATATTGGATACATTAATTTTATTCAACTCTAAAATCAGTTCTTTTTGACTGTCTAGCGCTGCTGCTTTAGGTAAATCAAAAGTTCCATTTGTTAATCCAATTGCTCTAAAACCATTGTAAGCACCCACAATACCAGCATAACGTCCAAAACCGATGAGTCTTGCTCCATTTTCTTTGATGATGGTTTCATGGTCAAACAATTCAATATTTTTATCTAGAATTGCGTTTAACAAATCTCTATTATACGGTTGTTTTTTAATAGTATGACTAAAGAAGAAATATTTTTTATTTGGGATTAAAGCATCTAATGGTACTTCTTTTACACCAAATAAAACATCGCAACTAGACATGTCATTTATAACTTCAAAGCCAACATTAGCATACGCTTCGTCAGAAAACACTCTAATCGCTGAACTTTCTACGACCAATGCTGCTTTCGGAAACTTTTCTTGAAATTCTTTTAATTTTCCAGGTGAAAAAACGACTCTTCTATCTGGTGGATTTTTACGTTCTTTAATAATGCCAAACTTCATGTTCTTCTCTTTTTTTGTACCTGAAACAACTTCAGAATAAATAGAATAATATTTGCTCGAAGATATCGGATTTTATAATGATAAACAACTGTATTTTTTATACTTTTGCAATCCATATTTTACATCTTGGAAATATTTCTTTGACAAAATAAAATGAAGAGTTGATGAGTTCCTGAATTAAGTTCAGGATCAATTCAATTACGCAAATTTAAATTTGCTATTTCATTGAGGGGACGACTGGTTTTGACAGCAAGGACAGTGAATTTGTAAGCATATCGAGTTATGAAATAACACTCGTAAAACCTAATTTCAACTTTTTAAACGGCGAAGATAACTACGCTTTAGCTGCATAATCCGAATTATAGTAGGA
>JAWUYT010000050.1:0-17172 GCA_034110665.1 Polaribacter sp. | reverse complement strand
GGAAATCCGCATTTTTCTATTATTGGTCATATTACTGCTGAAAGCCAAGGTTTACAATTGATTACAAGAGCTAGTCAAGAAATTGAATTGAAAGCGCAAGGTTGGAATTCTTTGAAAAACGATGAAAAACAATAAGTGTTTTTAGGAAGAAGAAGCATAATCTCCAAATGAAATCATTAAATCTAATTCTCTCTGATGTCAGATATTTTTCGCCTTCTTGGGTTTTTGCCTGCGTAAATATTTTAACAGGAACCTGGATACTTTATTTGCCATTCATTAAACAGAAATTTGACTTAAATGACGGGCAAATAGGGTTTGCATTGTTTTTTACGGCTTTAGGTTTGTTAATCTCTATTCCGTTTGTGCCTTATTTTAATAAAAAAATAGGGGTTGGGCGTTCTACCAAAATAGGTATTATCGCTTTAGCCATATTATTTAACCTTCCTTTATTAGTGCCGACCTATGTATCGTTATGTGTTTGCTTATTGATTATGGGCGTTTTTTCTGGTTTTACAGGTATTTCTATGAATGCTTTAGTTGTTACGATTGAAAAAAAAGAAAATCAGAATTTTATGTCGGCAACGCATGGTTTTTTTAGTTTGGGAGGTTTCATTGGCGCTGGTGTTGGTAGTTTGTTGATGAGCCAGTTTTCTAATCCTTCATTTCACATGTTGGGAATTTCTGTTTTCATCATTTTAACAACTATCGTACTCGCTAAAAATTATGAAAATATAAAAAATATTCCTGTGCAAGAATCAATAAAAAAAGTTTCGGTGTTCCGATATTTAAAACCTTTATTGGTGTTGTCTATTATTGCTTTTATTATTATGTTTAATGAAGGAGCTGTGGAACATTGGAGTACTTTATTTCTTTTTGATGTTGTACAAGTTTCTGAAAGTAAAGCAGGTCTTGGTTTTATCATTTTCTCTTTAACAATGACCATCGGTAGATTTCTTGGAGATGGAGTTAGCTACAAAATAGGCGCTATAAAAACGATTGTATTTGGTTCTGTAGTTGCATTTATTGCTTACATGCTCATTATCACCGCTAATTTATATGTTAGTGTTTTAGGTTTTGGTCTTTTAGGCTTTGGTTTATCTGTAATTATTCCTGAAATTTATAGATTAGCAGGTAAAACAAAAGAAATTGATACTTCTTTGGCAATTTCTTTTGTTTCTGGATTCGGATTTGTAGGCTTTTTAATTGGTCCAGTTTTATTAGGAGTAATCTCTAATTGGAGTACTTTAACTTCAAGTTATCTTTTTTTAGCAGCTCTGTTAATTATTTCTTTTTTCCTGGCATTTTTTGGGCTAAAAAGAAAGGGGTAATTTTTGATATTGATACACTAAAAAAGAACTTAAAATCTTTCAGTTTTTGAATGGGGTAAAAAAAAGATGAAGATTTTGTAAACGGGTTTATGCTAGCTAATTAATTTTAGATAATTTTATGAACATTTGTTTTTAAAAACTAAATGAACGTTCTTGTTTTTTCATTCTTAAATCCATAAGAACGCCAATTCCGATTACTATGAAAACACCTGAAATTACTCCTATTTTAATACTATAATCTATATTGCTTTGAATAACAAAACTAACCGCAAATTGAAGCCCGAAGCTTACTGCCAAAGTTGTGTAATAGTTATTTGGTACCAAACGTACTTTGTTTTTCAAGTACTTTTTAAATTTAACCAATTTCAGTTTGAACATTTCATTGCTAAATGATGGTATTTTTTCAAGTTCTAAATAGTGTAGATAACTTTCAACTCCTTCCATCTGTTCTGAATTTAAATCCTTTTCTTTTAGTTTCTGTAAAAGATCTATAAATTTTTCAAACGTTTTAATTTCTGGTTTTTTATTAGTTTTAGAAAGTTGTTTTTTGAGAAAAATTACAGTACCCTTTAAATCGTTTGTTTCCGTAATCGAATTTGAACCAATTAATTCTGTCAATTTTACATCTAATGCAATTGCTATCCTTTTAATTGTTTCGCCAGTTGGTGTCGATTCATTGTTTTCAATTCTTTGAATTGTCCTCAAGCTTACACGTGATTCGTCAGCTAAATATTCTTGAGACATTCCTCTAAGTGCTCTTACTTCCTTTAATTTTTTTGCTAAATATTTTGTTTCTATTTTGAATGTTATTTATTATTTCAGCAAATGTATATCTGAAACCTACCTATCTGTTACGACATCTTTACGTCAATTGGTTACAAGCAAAAACGAACCGCAGTTGGCTATTTATTTTCAGAAAGTCAAGTCTGGTTATTGCTTCTTTTACCTTGATTATCCTTTTGAAAAAAGCTGCTTTTTTAGGTTGTTTTTTGTTTTGCAAATAAAATTAGTTCTAAACCATAATTTTGATTCACTTTGTTTTTAGCGCTTTAAAAATTAATCATCAATAGATTGTCCTACTAATATTGGAAATTTCCAACCTGTTTCATCAGATTTAATTTTTTGTGTTTGCTTTAAAAGAATTCCGATGATCTGTTCTTTAGGATCTGCAAAATACTGTGTATTAAAATAACCTCCCCAACTAAAAGAACCTAAACTTCCGCTACCACCAGAATCTTCACCATTTTGATTTTGAATCATAAATGCCAATCCGTAATGAGCGCCATTATCTTCACCCCATAAATCACTTATATGGTTGGCTAAGATTACATCAACAGTGGTGCGGCTCAATAATCTTTTCCCATTCAGTTCACCTTTATTAAGGTACATTTGTAAAAATTTTGCATAATCTAACGCAGTGCTGCTTAAGCCAGCGCCACCAGAGAAAAATTCTTTTTCTCCTTTAATAGGATATTGAGGATCATAGAAAGTTACAGGATAATTAATCCATTGCTTGTCTTTTTTTGTTTGCACAGATACTAATCTGCCTGCTTTAGATTCTGGCAGATAAAAATAAGTGTCATCCATTTCTAAAGGATCAAAAATGTGCTTGCGCAAGAAAACATCAAAAGGGATTCCAGAGATAACTTCGATGAAATAGCCAAGCACGTCATAACTTTCTGAGTAGGTAAAGGCTTTACCCGGATTATGATGAAGCGGAAGTGTTGCCAATTTTTTAATATTTTCTCCAATACTGATTTTTTTTGTTGTGAATAAATCAACAATGCCTGCTTCCTTGTAAATTTGTTTTATTCTTGGGTCGCTATCAATCATCCCATAACCAATGCCGGAAGTATGGGTTAATAAATGTCGAATCGTAATTTCATTTTTGGCAGGAGTTGTTAAATACGTTCCGTCTACTAACAAGGAATCAAGTATTTGAGGGTTTTTAAATTCTGGGATGTATTTAGAAATTGGATCATCGAGTCTAAACTTACCTTCTTCCCAGAGCATCATCACCGCAGTTGCAGTAATGGCTTTAGATTGTGAAGCAAGTCGAAAAATATCATCTTTTAGAAGCTTCTTTTTCGTGATTGCATTTGATGTTCCAAAAGATTTATGGTAAATAATTTTACCATTTCTAGCAACCAAAGCAACCAATCCCGGAAGGTGTCCTTCTCGAATTGCCGCGACACACATTGAATCAATTCTAGCGAGCCTCTCATTAGAAAGGCCTACAGTTGCAGCTTCACCTTCAATAAGGGCTGGAGACATTTGGTTTGATGATGTTTGCGCTTGTAATAAGAAACAAGTCAACATTAAAGAAATAGATAAATAGATCTTGATTGTTTTCATAAAGTTATCTGTTGTTAAAATTTAAATTGATAAAAGCCATCACTCATGGTAAATGAAACATGGTTCCGTGTTTTCTTTATTTCTTTTCACGAAATCCATTTTCAGTAAGGATCTCGATTCTTGCAGTATTAGATTCTACTTCCGATTTTGTAAACCAAGCATCACGCAATTCTTTTTTAGAGAATAATTCTAATTGATCACCATTATGAGGAGAATCCTTTTGAGTTGAATTGCCATAAGATAATAAGACTTTTGCTTTTACGGTATCACCGAACTCAATGACACCGACCCAAGAATCTCCGCCACCGACAAACATGTTTTTATCATCGGATCCTCCTGGCCATGCAACACGAAAAACGCCCATATACCCATCAACACCATTTGCAGGTAGATTTTTGCCATTGTAGTTTATTCTATAATAATCCCCCCAATTAGTATCTAAACTTCCAAATTTGGTTTCAACTTCTATAGCGGTCTGTTCTAATAATTGAACGGCTCTATCTGCATCTGCAATACCATCTGGCGTTGTGTTTGGGGAATCCATACTCCATGGTTCTGTATAATTAGCGTTTCTACCAACATTAAATTTGCGCGCCCAACTATAGAATAATAGCATGCCCTTGCTGTCTGCGTTCGCTTGTCGATCCCAATTTTCTAGTACTTTTTTAGCTTCCTTTGCTTTTTTTGATTCTGAAGCATCTACTGCCGCAAACAAATCGTCTAAAATTCTATCTGCAAACTCTAAACGGGTTGACAATTTGTACGCTATCAATTCGTCAAATGTTATCGATTCATCTTCAATAAGCATCCTTGCCGCCCGTTGAGGTCTAAAACTCATACTTTTAGGAGCCATATAACTTGGATAATCTTTCGGATCTATTGATACAGGTATGGTACTTGTCCAAGGTGGGTCGTTTGCATTTTGAAGCCAGCCAACTTCTGGATTTTTAATTTTAGGCAAGTCAGCATAGTCATGAACTTCTGTCCATACATCTTCAGATTTACCCCCTGGAATAATACGATTCCAGTAATCCCAGTCACCAGAACTTCGTTTTGGAACTAATCCATTAAATAAATAGAAAATTTCACCTTGCTTATCGGCATACATCACATTAAAATAGGGCAATTGCGCCATTTTTAAGGCGTTCTCAAATTCATTAAAATTTGAGCTATTGATCATGCGCCACCATTGTAAAGTCATATTAGGTCTGTCCATTCCAGCCATTCGTATTGCTAAAGTTTTGCCTTTAGTTTTGTTAACTACCGGACCGTGAACCGTCTTCATTATTGGAATTTCTTTATCGACTATAGTTCCATCTTCTTGTTTTATTTTTATAATTTTAGAAGATACTTCGAATTCTTTTCGTTTCCCATCCAACAAATAGCCTCCGTCGTTTAGTTCTAATTCGTAAGTGTCTGCATTATCAATTGTATTATTAGTATGGCTCCAACCAAGGTTTCTATTAAATCCAATTGCAATACCTGGGTATCCGACGAGCGTTGAACCATACATGTTTTTTCCATTTAGATTTAAGTGAGATTCAAAAAATAAAAACTCTTTCCACCAAGGTAAATGTGGATTTTGAACTAACATAGCATTGCCTGAAGCCGAACGTTTTGGCGAGATAGCATAGGCGTTTGATCCCAAATCTGGCCATTGCTGAACACGGCCTAAATCGTTGCCTCCGATAAAACGAGTGAAAATCACATACATTGCGTGCATATTAACGTCTTTTGTAGTTAAAGGAAGTACAACTTTGTTTTTTTCATCTAAAGCTTCGGGATGTGCTTTTGCATACGCATTCATCCCATCTATAAAAGCCTTGTTAATTATCTTTTGTTCTGGATCTTGATTTCCCCCCCATTCATCGGCCAGTTCGTCAAAACCAAGTGTATGAATTAGTATGTCATTTTGTAATTTCTCTTGTCCCCAATATTCAGCACCTTTGCCTCTAGAACTTCCATAAAGTTCTAAAATAAGATTGGCATGGTTATGCATTTGCGCCCAACCTTGAGCAAAGAACAACTCTTCAACAGTATTTGCTGTTATGTGCGGAACACCCCAAGTGTCCCAAGCAATTTCAGCTTCTATTTTTTCTGTTTGAGCGCATGAGATCGTGAAAAAAGAAACTATAATAAGAGTAAAAAGAAGACTGATTTTCATGTTTATTTTATTTAGTTAAAAGCTAGGTAAGATGGTCAATATATAGGCTAACTTATGACTGATATACCGTCTGTTTTAATGCTGAATCAAGTTCAGTGCAAATGACTTTTATTATAATTTCAACGAATTTACTGTTTTTTTTTGAGAAAGTCAAATAGGTGAACCACTACTTCTGTCGCCAGAATCAGTAACAAAATGGTTGTTTTTAAGGTTGCTTTTTTTTATAGAAGAAAGTGAAATTATCCGCGTTTCGAATATTTTTTTGGTTGAAAAATACGTGTGCCTAAAAGTTGAAAAACTGACTAAAAAAAAAGTTTACGAGTTTTAAAAAACAGCAAGAATGCAAAAAAGTTATTTTATTATTACAAATTTTTGAAATCGTCATTTATATTTTTTCACATTCTTCAATGGCAGATCTAATTTCACCATTTTTTTACATCCTCTGTATGATTAAGTTTCGGTCTACTTGAATCGAAAATAAATTATTAGATTTTTTTTTCAGGGCTTAATTTTTCTAATTTTTTTCAATGCTATTATCAGCTTGTTTCTCGGTGAATATTTTTTTCCAATATGTTTATCTTGTTTATAAATTTAGAGACAACCTTTTTAGGGAAGAAAGCCATCAGTTTTTTACACGGTATTTATGAAGTATTTTGTCATTTAATTTATACTCAAACTTACTTTATAATCTTCAAGAGAAAACTTCACGCCTACTTTTTGATAAGGCTTTAAATCTATTAGTTTTATATCTAAATCAAAAATGATCATATTGCTAGGTAAATTAAATTCATCATTGATATACCCTGCGGTATTCAGTGTAAAATCTAAGGCTTCAGTACCATTGGTAATTCTCATTCCCACATGATCATTTCTTTGCCAAATGCAATCAACATTTGTAGGATATCTTTCTTCGTTGATATCCAGTAAAATTATTTTAATTTTGCATCATTATTTGAACAATTAGTAAAAAGTGATATAATAATTATGGTACATCCAAGTACTTTTTTTATTTTTAATTATTAAGTTTAATTATAAGGTGCACAATGGCCAATTAGGTTGCGTTATATAAAGGTAACTTAAAGCATATATAGCGCTCGTTATAATGCTAAATTAAGGTAAACATTATTGTGCTATATTATAGATTTAACCAGGCAGTGGTTTATATTGATAAAGTTAAGCTTATGAATTACTTTCTCTACGTTCATTATCTTTAGTAAAACTCCTAATTTTTAGAGTTAGCTTTAGTCTCTTCTTTTTCTCATTCGTTTAGGTCCATACCAAAGCCAGAATCCTGTTACTGAAAAAGTAAATAAAGCAAGACCCATTATTAATGTATAGAATAATTTAATTTGATCATTAGTAGTTCCTAGATAATCGTCGAGAATTGAGCCATCATGTATTTTTTCAATAAAGTCAGAATGTCTTTTTTCAATATGGAGAAGTTGTCCTGTAGTAGCATCAATTTGAACACCCCAAAAATGATCGGCAAAAATAAACTTTACCATTCCTTTATTTTTTCTAAGGTCAATTCTATCAATTTTAGTTGATAAGTTGGCTGATATAGAATCTCGAACAACATTGCAGGCAATGGTATGCAAACTGTCTATAGGAAGCCAGTTTTTTAAATCTGTAGATACGCCACTATAGGATTTTGACTGAATGATACCGCCCGTATTTTTTTCCAGCCAAGTAATGCTCCAGTCACGGAAATAAAGATGAAAAAAATGAATAAAACGGCACCTAAAGTCCGGTGAATTTTTCTAGAAACACGTAATGATTTAGCTTTCTTTTTCCTTTTATTATGTTTAGCCATCTAATTTTTTAATTTTGACAGTATATTTTTTCTATTTTGTAGAAAGCTTAATCTTCATAGATTTTTTCGCCGCATCAGAAAATGGTTTACCCTTATCAATTTAACCAATACCGATCATTACTAAAACATTTATTTTTGCTATTTCATCTTCCATAAAAATATAGTTTGATTCAATTCTTGCATTGTTATATGTATCTTTTGCATTCACAGATACTTTAATATCTCCATGTTACTTGGGTACTTGTATTTCAAAGATATCAATATAAGTACCTTTAAAGATGAGTTTATTTATTTGACTTTTTCTAGTACCTGTTCTTTGGTTGTAAAAAAAATTAAAAGTCTGGCTTTAATTTTTGCTCGAACTGATGTTCCTTTGATTCGAATTTGAAATTTTTTCATTACACAAGAAGAAGCAACTAGTCCGGCTCGATGTTTTGTAAACTATTTTCCTCGTATTTGTTATGAATTGTAATGATTGCCAATCCGAAAAGAACAGCAACAACAATTAAAATAGTACTTATCAATCCGCTTACACCAAAAGACATCCGTATTAAAATAGTGGAAATTACAAATCCAGAGTTTCTAATAATTTTATGAAATTTATTTGTGTAAAAGAAAGAGATTAAAAGAAGTACTACATCTACTAAAATGAGTACTGTAAATAATTGATCAAAAAACAGGTTATTAATATTTTCAAATGTGGGCAAGGTACTCAATGATACAAGAGTCCCGGCTGACCAATCGATAAGTGTATACGATGCAATCACAAAAAATAATGGCACTAAAATAATGGCTATTAATTTTTTTCTTTTCACAAATTTTTTAATGATTAGATTGCGGTTTTCTTGCTGCACTATTTTACGTTTTCCTTGTTTTTGAAAAAGAAATATTAAGTAAAAGAGTAAAAGAGAAGCAACTAAATCATAGGTAAACTGCAAATCTCCTTTAATTTCAAACCAATTGGTTGTAAGTTCTAAGTCGGATAAATCTTTGAATAGCTTACGAATAATAATTAAGGTTATAATTTCATATTGTTTGGTGATATAGGTCGTAAAAGATTTGGGTAAATAATAAATTAAGAGATATACCTCATAAATAAGAATAAAAGAAAAGGGTGTGTAGACGGCGGATATAGGATTGTTTAATAATTCTACATTTGACGGCATCTCTATAAAATCGAATTTTATTAAATAGATGATTGCCAAATGAATAAAAAAACTAAATATGGCAATTTTAAGAATTATTTTTTCAGTTTTCTCTCGAGTTTTTTCTGAAAGAAGTTTTTCAAAAACAAACGGTACTATGTCCTTTTTTGTAGTCATATCGAAGTGATTTTCTAAACACGAATTTTGTTTAACGGTTTTAGTTATAGGTTAATCAAATTTAGTCGTTTTTTATGAGAAAGACAACTTTAACAAATTTTAACAAATTTTTTTAAAATATAAATCAAATTTTCTTTGTTTTCAATATGACTCATATGACCGCCAGTTAAAACCACAATTTCAGATTTCGTGGCTGTAGCCTCTGTTATGGAACCTTCATAATTTAAAACAAGATCTTTTTCACCAACAAGTATTAATTTTTTAAAATTGCTTTCAGCTAAAAATTGATTGCTGTTTGAACGTAATCTCATGCCTTCTTGTGCGGCAATATATCCTTGAACCGGAGTTTTTAAAGCTTCTTGTAAAGCCAGATGAATCTCGTTTTTAAAAGTTACTTTACTTTGTGCACCAAACAAATTCATAAAAGACATTCTTACTAAATTTCCGAAGTTATTTTGTGCCATTTTATTAGCTCGAATTCGTGTTGTTTTTAGTGCTTCAGAATCTTCGTTAGATGTCGAATTTAATAAGCATAGGCCTTTAATTTTACTAGGATTTTTTTTGGCAAGACACAAGGAAATATAGCCTCCTAAAGAATGGCCTACCAAAATATATTTTCTAATTTTTAGATGCTTTATAACAGCTTCAATTGTTTCTGAAAAAAGTTCCATTGAATGCACATAACCCAAGCAATCAGAACTGCCATGACCTAACAAATCAATAGTTATCACTTTATTTCTTTTTGAGATTTCTGGAATAATGTGTTTCCACATGGTAGAATTTTCTAAAAATCCATGAATTAAAACAACTGCAGTTCCTTTTCCTTGATCAGAAAAAGAAATATTTGCATTTTTAAAAGTGATTGATTTTTGCATCACACAAAAATATGTATATTTCGGCGACCAAGTCAAAAATTACCATGAACAAAACAAAAGAAATTTGGATTGCAGGTTTTGCACTTTTTTCACTCTTTTTTGGAGCAGGAAATTTAATTCTACCACCCACACTCGGTTTTAATTCTGGTGCAGATTGGTGGATTGTTGTTTTGGGGTTTATTATAACAGCTATTGCAATTCCTATTATGGCAATTTTTGCACACGCAAAACTACAAGGAACTTTGTATGATTTTGGCAAGAAAGTTTCTCCTCTTTTTAGCACGGTATTTTGTTTTTTGATTTATATAATTGCGGTAGCAATACCTTCACCAAGAACGGCTGCAGTGACTCATGAAATAGCAATTCATCCCTTTTTTGATACTTCACCCATTTTAACAAGTATTTTTTATTTTGTTTTAGTGTTTATTTTTGCAGTAAATCGTTCTAGAATTATTAGTTTAATTGGCCAATTTTTAACGCCGATCATCGTTATTATTTTATTGGTAATTATTGGAATTGCGTTTTTTACATCTCCAGGAACTGTAAATCCTTCAACCTTTAAAAATCCGTTTATAGATGGTGTTTTAGAAGGATATCAAACTTTTGACGCCATTGCAGGGGTGGTTGTGGGTGCCGTAATTATCATTTCTTTAGATTATAGTAGCCATACAACTTTCGAAGCAAAAAGAAGATTGATAAGAAGAGCTGGTTTTATTGCAGGAACAGGTTTATTGTTAATTTATGGAGGTTTAATTTTAAGCGGCGCTTTATTCTCCTCAACATTTTTAGAAAACGCTTCAAGAACTGAAGTTTTATCAAGTTTAAGCACACAAACATTGGGCAATTTTGGAACTACTTTTTTAAGTGTTTTAGTAGCTTTAGCATGTTTTACAACCGCTGTTGGTATTGTAACAGGAACCGCAGATTACATAAAAGGAATTTGTAATGATTCTAAGAAAGCATACATAACTGCAGCTGCACTTGCTTCGGTAATCGGAATTATTGTTGGTAGTTACCAAGTAGATTTCATCATTACATTGGCTGTGCCTGCATTGATGTTTTTATACCCAATTACAATTGTATTGATTTTGCTAAATGTTGTACCCGATAAATACGCTTCAAAGCTAGTTTTTAGAGGGGTGGTTTTAGTAACCTTTATTTTTAGTATTACGGATTTTTTAGGCTTTATAATTCCAAGAGAAAACTTAGCAGGAATTAAAAGGGTGATTCCTTTAGCAGATCATAGTTTGGGTTGGGTATTGCCCTCTTTATTGGTTTTTATTGGATTGAATTTGAAGAGATCTCGATAACTAATTCAAATTTTAATATAATACAAAGCAAACTTCTAAAAAAGGAACCCTTAAAAAAGGAGAATATGTATATTTCTGCCCTTTAAATCTAACACCAGAGTATACGCTTATTGTACAATAGTATTTTACTTTAAATGAGTGGAAAAAGGCGAACAGAAATGTTCGTCTTTTTTTTAGTAAGACGTTCTTTTTGACTACAAAAGAAACATATAAAATAAAGATTCGAACACATGCTCTTTTTTTCAAGATCTCAAAATTACTATTTTCGAGAATAGTGAATTACAAAATCTAATTCTAAATTCAATAGTATTTAAATTTACCGATAATTTGCATGTGAATTGATGCGGTTGAAATGTATATAAGATTCTTATTTTATCTGTTTATTTTGTCTTAGAATAGGTTTTAAATTTATTAAAAAAGGTGAATCAATAGTAGATTGTGTTTTTTAAAAATAAATAAGTTATTTTTACAATATAATTAGAATAAAAACGTTTGTTAAACTACTATTCATATCCGCATTCAACCTCAGAAAAATGGGTAACTTTTGTGCACGGCGCAGGAGGTAGTAGCTCTATTTGGTACAAACAAATTAGAGACTTTAAGAAACATTTTAATGTGCTAATTTTAGACTTAAGGGGTCATGGAAATAGCAAACCAAGGCTAAAAGATACTTTTAATCCTAAATATACTTTTGATTCTATTACCAATGATATTGTGGAAGTTATTGAACACTTAAAAATAGATAAATCACATTTTATAGGGATTTCTTTAGGCACAATTTTAATTAGGAATTTAGCAGAAAAAAGACCAGAATTAGTACAAAGTATGATTATGGGTGGGGCCATTATAAAATTGAATTTTCGCTCCCAAGTGCTCATAAAGTTGGGTGTAATTTTTAAATCTATTGTGCCCTATATGCTTTTATATAAGCTTTTTGCATTTATTATTATGCCAAAAAAGAATCATAAAAAATCGAGGTCTTTATTTGTAAACGAGGCTAAAAAATTATATCAAAAAGAATTTATACGTTGGTTTAAATTAACGTCAGAAATCAATCCTCTTTTACGGTTTTTTAGAGCAAAAGATATTAAGATCCCAACGTTCTATGTAATGGGTGCAGAAGACCATTTGTTCTTACCTTCTATAAAAAATATTGTTGCGAAGCATGTTATGTCTACACTCTTTGTGATTGACAACTGCGGTCATGTTGTAAATATAGAGCAACCACAGACTTTTAACAATCAGACAATTCGTTTTATAAATTCTTTGTCTTAAAACACAAAAAGCGAGCACAAAGCCCGCTTTTAAAATATAAAGATCAAAGGCTAGCTTTGCATAATATCTTCAATCTCATCAGCTTCAATAGGAATATTTCCCATTAAATTAAAAGGTTCTCCTTTTTCTTGAATCACAACATCATCTTCTAAACGAATTCCGAAACCTTCTTTAGGAATGTCGATACCCGGTTCTACTGTAAAAACCATATTTGCAGTCATTGGTTCGTACAATAGACCATAATCATGGGTGTCTAAACCAATATGATGGCTAGTTCCATGCATAAAGTACTTTTTATAAGCAGGCCATTTTGGGTTTTCATTTTGCACATCAGCTTTGTCTAATAAACCTAGGTTTAATAATTCTGAAGTCATCAAATGACCAACTTCTGTATGATATTCTTTCCATAAAGCTCCGGGAACTAATAATTTTGTCGCTTCTTTTTTTACATGATTTACAGCATTGTAAACCGCTTTTTGTCTTGCTGTAAATTTACCAGAAACAGGAACTGTTCTGGATAAATCACTTTTATAATTTGCATATTCTGCAGCAATATCAAACAAAATTAAATCGCCGTCTTTACATTGCTGGTTATTTTCTACATAATGTAAAACATTGGCATTATTTCCTGACGCAATAATTGGTGAATATGCAAATCCTTTAGACCTGTTTCGTATAAACTCATGCAATAATTCTGCTTCAATTTCATATTCCCAAACACCAGGTTTTATAAAATCTAAAATTCTTCTAAAGCCTTTTTCTGTAATGTTACATGCATGCTGCATCAAATCTAATTCTACCTTGTCTTTTACAGCACGTAAAGCTTGTAAAATAGGATTACTTTTTGCCACAGAATGCGCAGGATATTTAGCTAGTAACCATTTCGTAAAACGGTCCTCACGAGTTTCAGTTTCTAAACTTGCTCTGTAATGTTCGTTAGTATTGATGTAAAAAGTATTTGCATATGTTGTCATTTCAAACAAGATTTTTTCTAAATCTTGCAACCAATATATTGTTTTGATTCCGCTGGTTTTAAACGCCGCTTCTTTGGTTAGTTTTTCACCTTCCCAAACAGCAATGTGAGCATTTGTTTCAGTAACAAACAATATTTCTCGTAAATCTTCATTAGGGCAATCTGGAAATAATAGTAACACACTTTCTTCTTGATCTACGCCACTTAAATAAAAAAGATCTCTATGTTGCTCGAAGGGCATTGTACTATCTGCACTTATGGGGTACACATCGTTAGAATTAAAAATAGCAATACTTTTGGGTTGCATTGCGGCGGTAAAGTTTTTACGGTTTTTAATAAAAAGTTGTGATTCTATAGCTTGGTATTTCATGCGTATTTAAATTTAGTAGCCAAAGGTAACAATAATAAACAGCAACTTGAAATTAGCTAGGGTTTGTAGCAAGTTTTCAATGATGGTTCTCGTATGAAACTTATTTCGTTAGTTAACCTTGTACTTGTTAAATTTAGATAAAAAAAAACCACAAAATTAGAGACTGAATTAAATTCAGCACAAGAATCTTGTAGGTTTTATTTGAGGTATAAAAGCAGCTAATAACGCTTCTTTTTAGGAGCGCCAGTTCTTCCTCTTCCAGAAGTAGAACCTGCTGTTGTATTTCCTTTAAAATGAGGTTTTCTTTTGGGTTTATCAGCTTGAGTGTTAGTGTTGCCTTTCTTTTTTCCAAAAGAACCTTTGCTTTGAGATGCTGCTCTTTTTGGTGGGGCAGTATCGGTAGGTTCAAAACCGTCTAAAACAGACGTTTTTAATTTTTCATTTAAAATTTTTTCTATTTCTTTCTGATATTCAGTTTCTTCACTACAAACAAACGAAATTGCTTCTCCTTCCGCACCAGCTCTTCCTGTTCTACCAATTCTATGCACATAATCTTCGGGTACATTGGGTAACTCGAAATTAATTACATGAGGCAATAACGGAATGTCTAAACCACGCGCAGCAATATCTGTCGCTACTAAAATTTTAATAGAATTATCTTTAAAATTCTTTAACGCTTTTGTCCTTGCTCCTTGGCTTTTGTTTCCATGAATTGCGGCTGCAGAAATTCCTGCTTTTATCAACTTTTCTGTCAATTTATTAGCGCCGTGTTTGGTTCTTGTAAATACCAAAACTTGACTCCAATCGTTGTCTTTTATCAACTTAATCATCAAAGGCGTTTTTTGACCTTTATCAACTTGATACACTTTATGAGATACTTTTTGTGCAGTTGCATTTTGTGGAGCCGTTTCTACAGAAACGGGATCTCTTAAAATTCCTTCTGCCAACTTTTTAATATCGTTAGAAAAAGTTGCAGAGAACATTAAATTTTGACGCTTTGAAGGCATAAAACTGATGAGCTTATTCAAGTCTCTTGCAAAACCCATATCAAGCATTCTATCCGCTTCATCTAAAATTAATACATCAATTCTTTTAAAAGAAACTGCTTTTTGATCGTGTAAATCCAACAATCTACCTGGCGTTGCTACTAAAATATCTACACCTTGTTTTAATGTTTTTATTTGTGCCGCTGCTTTTACACCTCCAAAAACTACGGTAGATTTAATATTTACATACTTGCTATATTCTCTAACGTTTTCATGCACTTGCGCTGCAAGTTCTCTCGTTGGTGTTAAAACTAATACCCGTAAAGGTCTATATTTTGGATGCTTTGTTTCAGATAAATATTGTAAAATAGGCAAAGTAAACCCTGCTGTTTTTCCGGTTCCTGTTTGTGCAGAGGCTAAAATATCTCTTCCTTCTAAAATATGTGGAATTGCTTTTTGTTGAATTGGTGACGGCACTGTGTACCCTTTTTCTGCTACTGCTTTGACTAAAGCATCAGATAATCCTAATGATTTGAATGACATAATTGTTTTTTAAAGAAACAATTAGTATTTGTTGTTTCTAAATAAGCTGTAAATGTACAAGCATTTCTTGTTTGTAGTCTATTAATAATGTATAAATATTTTATTTTGTATCATCTTAAAATTATCTTCTTCGACTTTTTCCTCTTCCTCTGAATATTCCAACAACAAATAAAATGAGGATAGCTCCAGCAGCGCCAATAATAATATCATCTAGAATGGGTTGACCAAGGCTAAAGTTAATTCCTAACTCTCCAAAAGCCCATTTTCCAACAAAACTTCCTGCAATACCAATAATGATATTAAAAAATAATCCAAATCTATTATCCCTCATTAAAACATCTGCGATGTATCCGCAGATTGCTCCAATAATAAGTGTGTATAAAATCCCCATAATTTGTAAATATTAATTAATTAATTTGTGCTAATTTAGTAAAAATTATAATTAATCACTATTCTCTTAACTGTTGACAATTAATTTTTTATAAGAATAAGGTAATAAAACAGAACTATTTAGAGAAAAAAAAATTAAAAATGAAAAAAACGCTTATCCTTCTATTTTTGATGATTTCTCAAACGATATTTTCTCAACAAAAACCAACAAGTTCATCAGCCATAAAAAGTGCGATTGAACAAAAGGAAAAATTAACTAAAAATTCATTAGTAAAAAACATCAATTTTACAAATATTGGACCCGCAATTATGAGTGGGCGTGTGGTTGATGTAGCTGTGAATCCTAATAATATAATAGAATTTTATGTCGGTTATGCTTCTGGTGGTTTGTGGTACACAAATAATAACGGAACAACTTTTACACCGGTTTTAGACAATGCACCAACTCAAAATATTGGAGATATTGCTGTAGATTGGAGCTCTGAAACGATTTGGGTTGGTACTGGAGAAAAAAATTCGTCCCGTTCTTCATATGCCGGAATTGGTCTTTTAAAATCTTCGGATAAAGGTAAAACTTGGCAAAATGTTGGCTTGTTAGATTCCCATCATATCAGTAGAATTCTTATCAATCCAAAGAATGCAGATGAGGTAATTGTTGGTGTGATTGGCCATTTATATTCAGCCAATGAAGAAAGAGGTATTTTTAAAACTTCGGATGGAGGAAAAACATGGACAAAATCATTATTTATTGATGAAAATACAGGGATTATAGAGGTTGCGGTTGCTCCAGAAAACTTTAATATTATGTATGCGGCGTCTTGGGAACGAAATCGTAAAGCCTGGAATTTTGATGGTGATGGAAAAAATTCTGCCCTTTATAAAAGTACAGATGCAGGACCTTCTTGGACAAAAATTGGGGATAAAAGTGGTTTTCCAACAGGAAACGGAGTTGGTAGAATAGGTTTGGCCGTTTTTAACGAAAACACCGTGTATGCTTTACACGACAGTCAATTTAGAAGGCCAAATGATAAAAACAAAAAGCCATCGGATGATTTAACAAAAAAAGATTTCAAAACAATGTCTTCTTCTGACTTCTTAAAACTATCAGATAAAAAATTGAATAGTTATTTAAAAAATAATGGCTTTCAAGAAAAGTATAGCGCAGAAAATGTAAAACAGATGATTAGAGTTGGTTCTTTAAATCCAATTGATTTGGCTACATATTTAGAAAATGCAAATTCTATGTTATTTGATACGCAAGTGATCGGCGCGGAAGTTTTTAAGACAACGAATGGCGGAAAATCTTGGAAAAAGACGCACGATAATTTTTTAGATGGCGTATACAGTTCTTATGGTTATTATTTTGGCGAAATTAGAGTTGACTTGCAAGACTCAAACGGCATTTATGTTTTTGGGGTTCCGATTATAAAGTCGAAAGATGGCGGAAAAACATTTAAATCAATAGGTA
>JAWUYT010000049.1:0-30228 GCA_034110665.1 Polaribacter sp. | reverse complement strand
CCAGCCAGCTTTTCGCTTTACTTGGTAGCCTTTCATGGTTTTATATCTCGGAAAAATATCTTTAATTGCACGTGCTAAAACATGGTGAACTCCCGGAAGTCCATTTGCTGAAGGAGGTCCTTCAAAAAAAACATAAGGTTCTGCACCTTCTCTTGTAGAAACACTTTTTTCAAAAATGTTATTTTCTTGCCAATAATCTAGAATTTCTTCTGCTACTTTTGGTAAGTCAAGTCCTTTATATTCAGGAAATTTCGCTTTCATTCTGTTTCTTTTCTGATAAGGATGCGAAATTAAGAATTTTCTTGTAATTTTTGACTTTTGAATGTTTAAAACTTTGCTTGGTTTTTAAACCAATAACATTTTATGATTTCGCAAAGTTCTAAAAAATTTTAAGCCAGACAATTTACACATTGTCAAATAAAATACAAAAGTACTTATATACATACCTTTAAACCATCTTTGTGATATGGAAACTGTAAATTACACCGATCTTCGTTCAAACGTAAAGTATTGACTTGATACAGTTATGAATGATGTGAGCGATATTGTCATCAAAAGAAAAAACAGTAAAGATCTCATTTTAATCTCTTTAGACGAATATCATTCTTTAAAAGAGACAACGTATTTGTTAACAGGGAAAAATAGAGATATTTTGTTAAAATCTATTGAAGAATTAGAGTCTGATCAAGCAATTCAGAAAGACATCATTGCATAAATGAAATTATCTTGGTCCTTTTCTTCTTGGAACGATTATCTGTATTGCCAAAAAGTTGATTTACGATCTTAGTGGTCAAAACGAATAACCTCTGAACATCGATTGGTTTATAAATATGAAAATGAACAAATTAAGATTGCTTCTTGTCGTTATCATTATGGGAAATAAAGAAGGCAATCAGAACAAATTTAAGCTTTTACAAATAGGTTCAACTTTGAATATAGAATATGAAACTTTACACTCTTTTAAAGCCCACGCTCACTTTTTATTTTCTCGTAAGCATTTTGAATACTTTGAAACTTTTCATTCGCACCTTTTAAATGCTCCTCGCCCAAACCTTGTAACTTATCTGGATGGTATTTTTTAACCATTTTTCTGTAGCCAGTCTTTACTTCATCGTTTGTCGCTTCTTTTTCGATCTCTAAAATTTTATAAGCGTTATCTGAAACATCATAAAACATAGCTTTTATCGACTCAAAATCAGTAGCGCTAATATTTAAATACCCTGCAATTCTTCTTATTTCATCGACTTCTTTTTCAGTAACAAACTCATCCGCTTTAGCGACACCAAACAAAAAATGTAATAATTGCAAACGAGATGCGTGTGGCATATGACCTCTTATTTGAATACAAACTTGACGTGCAGAAATCTCTTTGTCAACCATCGCTTTAAATAGTTTAAAAGCACTGTTAGCACGCTCTTTACCATACATACCCAAAAATTGAGAACGCACAAATTCGAGTTCGCGTTTATCTACTTTCCCATCAGATTTAATAACGATAGAGGCTAAAACAAGCAAACTCATTTCAAAATCTCCAGATTGTGTGTTTGTATTTCCACCACTATTTTGTACTCTTCTTTGATAATTTCCACTTTCTTTTGTAAAATTTTCTACATTAAAACCATCTACAAAACTACCAACTGCAAAACCGATCGCTGCGCCAATTGGACCTCCTAGCGTAAAGCCTAAGCCAGCTCCTAACCATTTAGAAAAACTTCCCATAAAACATAAATATTTAGCGTCAAATATACTGAAACCTCTTAACTTTTTAAGATGTTTTATAACATCAATTTTATTGATGTATCTATCAAAACAAGAATTAATTTTCAATTTGAAGTATGCCTTTTTATTTTTATATTTGCAATTAAACTATAGAATATTATGTATCCAGAAGAATTAGTAAAACCAATGCGCGACGAGTTAGTGAACGCTGGTTTTGAAGCATTATTTACAAGTGAAGACGTGCAAAACGCGATGTCTAAAGAAGGTACAACTTTAGTGGTAGTAAATTCTGTTTGTGGTTGTGCAGCAGGAACTGCTAGGCCTGGAGCTGTTGCTTCTTTACAAGCGGATAAAACACCAATGAATTTAACGACTGTATTTGCTGGCGTTGAAAAAGAGTCTACACAAAAAGCGAGAGAATTTATGGTTCCTTTTCCGCCATCATCACCTGCAATTGCCTTATTTAAAGATGGTAATTTGGTGCATATGTTAGAGCGTCATCATATTGAAGGTAGATCTGCACAAATGATTGCGCAGAATTTAGCAGGGGCTTATGATGAATTTTGCTAGTATCATTTCAAATAAAGACTTTTAAAAAAATCCACTCTATTTAGAGTGGATTTTTTATTTTTACTAAATCATGTGCCTATTATTCTTATAATCCGTTATCCGCTAATCGCAATAAAAATATCATGAATAAAGAAAAAATTATTACTGCTACAATTGCCTTTGTAAAAAAGGAATTAAAAAGTGCCGAGGGAGGACACGATTGGTTTCACATAGAACGCGTATTTAAAAACACACTTTTAATATCTAAAGATGAAAAAGTAGATATTTTTATAGTCTCTTTAGCGGCGCTTTTGCATGATATTGCAGATCCTAAATTTTATAACGGAGATGAAACTATTGGACCAAAAATAGCTTCTGAATTTCTTAAGAAACAACAAGTTAGTAACAGTATCATTGACCATGTTTTACATATTATAAAACACATTTCGTTTAAAAACACTTTTGATGAGAAAGGTTTAAACTTTACTTCAAAAGAATTAGAAGTCGTGCAAGATGCTGACAGATTAGACGCAATTGGAGCGATAGGAATTGCGCGTTGTTTTAATTATGGAGGATATAAAGACAGAGCGCTTTACAATCCTAAAATTGCTCCAAATTTAAACATGACAAAAGAGGAATATAAACACTCTGATGCGCCAACTATTAATCATTTTTATGAAAAATTATTATTGCTAAAAGATGAAATGAATACTGCTGCTGGAAAAAAAATTGCTATTGAAAGGCACCAATATATGGAGCAATTTCTAAAACAGTTTTATGATGAATGGAATGGTAAACTATAGTTTACTTCACTTAAAGCAAGCTGCAAAGGCCGATATACCATTGATATACGAGCAATTTTAATTTAAAGATCTGATTTTCTCCAAATAACACAAAAAGGCCTAATTCTCCTGGGCTACCTCTAATGCTGTAATTTTATATTCTAATACCCCTAACTCTTCTCCGAATTCTATAATTTGCTCTACGGTTAAATCTTTGCTTGAATTTACAAAGTCTTTTAATTGTTTACTTTTAAAAACATAATATTCTAATGCTTTTTCTATTTTATCTTCTAAAATAATCTCCATAATTTATTGTATTAAATCTTTCATTTCGCTTCTATAAATAGAAGCACTTTTTCCTGTAAACTCTTTAAATAGCTTATTAAAATGAGAAAAGTTATTAAAACCGCACTCAAAACTGATATCCGTAATACTCATGGTACTTTCCGCCAAGAGTTTGGTTGCATGGACTACTCTATATTCATTTACCAATTTTGTAAATGTTTTTCCTGTAGCTTTTTTAAAGTATCTGCAAAATGCAGGAACCGTCATACTAACAATACTTGAGATTTCATCTAAGCTAATATGCTCCTTAAAATTATCATTAATATGTTTATAAACAACCTCAATCTTATTACTATCTTGGTGTATCGTTTCAAAAGCAAAACCATTTGCATTTAATAATGTATAGTCATCTGTAGTTGCTAAATCGTTTAAAATTTCTATAAAACTAGTTATTCTATTCGCTCCTTTTAAATCGACGAGTCTTTCTATTTTTGCACCAATCCGTTGCTTAATTTCTAAATTAAATCGAATTCCCTTTTTTGCGCGCTCAAATAAGGAGTCAATAGCTGCCATTTCAGGAATTTTAAAAAAGTCTTTTCCTAAAAAATCTGGCAGAAACTGTATTAAAGTTTCAGAACCATTTGTTGTTAAACGATCTAAATACCCAATATGCGGTAAATTAGATCCTATTAATACTAATTGACTGTTTTTAAAATAACTGATATGATTGCCTATATGTCTTTTCCCTTTTCCTTTATTTACAAAAACCAATTCCATTTCTGGATGAAAATGCCAAAAAGGTGTGTGTGTTTTTAAAAACTCAACATGTTTTTTTACCAATAAGGAACTACCAAAATTCGGGGTAATTTTTTCAAGAGTTGGTTTTCTCTGCATCATACAAAAATACGACACAGAAAAAGAATTACCTATATACAATTATCAATTTTATATCCTAAATTAACCTTACAGTAATTTAACATTAGATATACTGTTAATATACTACACAAATTTACCAATTCTATTGTTTTAAAATACTTATTTCAACCATAACTTTGCGGTATAAAAATGATAATCGTGTTAACAAATTAAAATTTTTTATTTATCGCTAGGCTAGTATTCTTTATAGATCTTTCTGTAATTCAGCTAATTACATTAAGATTTATAATAACAAAAAAAAGATCACAAGAAAAAATTAATTAAACATTACAAAAAAGAAGAAAGATGAAAACAATAAAAAGAAAAGTATTAGTAGCAGTTTTTGTATTAGGAACATTTATAAATTATGCAAACAATTCAGAGTTTAAAAACAAATTGGACGCAAAAAAAGTGACTGTTGTGTTTAACAGTGCTAAAAAAGGAAATCAGTTAACTATTAAAAATCGCAATGGAGTTGTACTGCATTCAGAAAATGTAACAACGCAAGGTAAGCTTGTAAAAACTTTTGATTTTGCTACATTAAAAAATGGAAACTATACTTTTGAATTAGACAAAGATTTTGAAATTGTTATCAAAACTATTAGGGTAGAGAACAATATTGCAATTTTTAATACAAATGCTAATAAAATTATTTTTAAACCTTACATTAGAAACAAAGAAAATAAGTTAATGATTAGTAGAATAAGTTTTGATAAAAAGCCGTTAGAAATTTATATATATTACAATAACGAAATTATATATTCTGAAACTGCTACTAGTGACGCTATTCTAAATAGGATATATAGTTTAGATAAAGAATTAAAAGGAAATTATAGAGTTGTTGCTTACAATAATGGAAAAATTTATAAGAATGAGTTTAAATATTAAGTTCGTTAATTATTGAATTTAAACTCTAAATTGAGAAAAAACGAGCCTTTGTTGGCTCGTTTTTTTATGGCTTTACGCTACTTTCCAGGAAAATTAGGTTTTCTTTTGTCTAAAAAAGCGGCAGTACCTTCTTTAAAATCTTGAGTTCCGAAACAGTTTCCAAATTCTTCAATTTCTATATCAAAACCATTTGTACCCTCTTTAAAATTTGAGTTTACGGCTTTAATAGCGCCAGAAATTGCTACAGATGAATTGCGCATCATTTTACCAGCTAATTTTTCTGCCAATGGCAATAATTCTTCAGGCGTCGTTACGTAATTTACCAAACCACAATTTTTAGCGTCGTCAGCAGGAATCATACTTGCCGTCATAATTAATTCCATCGCCTTCCCTTTACCAACTAATTGAGGTAAACGTTGTGTACCTCCATACCCAGGTATTACTCCTAAAGAAACTTCTGGCAAACCCATTTTGGCATTGTCTGATGCTATTCTAAAATGACAGGCCATTGCTAATTCTAATCCGCCACCTAGCGCAAAACCATTAATAGCAGCAATGACCGGTTTCGATAAATTTTCAATAAGATTGAATAATATTTCTTGTCCTTTTCTTGCCAAACTTCCTCCTTCATCCATCGAAAAATGGACGAATTCAGAAATATCTGCACCCGCAACAAAAGCTTTATCGCCTGCACCTGTCAGAATAATAACTTTAATATTTTTATCTTCTTCTAGAACCTGAAAAGCCTCACTTAATTCATAAATAATTGCACTATTTAAGGCGTTTAACTTTTTAGGTCGGTTAATTGTTATTTGTGCTAAAGCATTGTTTTTTTCTACTAAAATATTGTCAAATTTCATATTCTCTATTTTTAAAAGTCTTTATTGATGAGACTATTATTAATCATTCTGTAGGTAAAATTACGGTAAAAACGGTACCAACTCCAAATTTTGAAGTAAAAGAAATGGCACCATCATAGGCTTCTACAATATTTTTTATCATCGGCAAACCAAGTCCCATTCCACTAGATTTAGTGGTGAATTTTGGCTCAAAAATTAAATCTTTTACATCTTCCGGAATTCCTTTTCCATTATCAGAAACTAAAATTTTTATATTTCTACCTTCTGATATCACTTGAACTTCTATGCTAGGTTTTTCTTCTTTTTCTGAAGCCTGCATAGCATTTTTAATCAAGTTAGTTACAATTCTAATCAATTGAGTTTTATCTAAATTTGCAAACATTTCTTCTTTGCTAAAGACGTAAGAAATAAAATCTTCGTTAAAAATATCTAAGGCTAATTTCACAACGCTTACGACATTAATTTTTTCTCTTTTTTGTGTTGGCATTTTTGCAAAATCAGAAAAAGCAGAGGCAATAGAAGTCATTACATCTATTTGTTGAATGAGTGTTTGACTGTACTCTTTCAATTTTTCTTTTATATTTTCATCTGTAGGATCAAATTTTCTTTCAAAACTTTGTACCGTTAATCGCATGGGCGTTAGCGGGTTTTTAATTTCATGTGCCACTTGTTTTGCCATTTCTCTCCAAGCTTGTTCACGCTCACTTTTTGCTAATTTCACAGCACTTTCCTCTAACTGATCAATCATATTATTATAAGCGTCTACCAAAACTTCAATTTCTGAACTCGCAGAACCTAGCATTATTTTTTCATTACGCTCATTTAAACGTGTTCTTTGCATTCTATCCGAAATTGTTTGAATGGAGCTGGTTATATAGGTTGATAAAAAATAAGCCAATGCGATCGCTATCAACAACATTAAAAGATACACCAAACTTAAACGCGCTATAAACTCTTTTAATTCTTTTTCAATTTCTGAATTGTCTTGTGTAAACTGTAATTCTAAAATACCTATTCTCTTAAATTTTGGATCGTTAATGTAAGCATACGATGATTGGTAACTAACCCCTTCTTCTCTTCTCGTTTTAAGGATTCTATGGTTGGAATTTTGAGACAACTCGTTTAAAAGGTTGTAACTTAAAGGTTGAATTGTATTTTCTTCAAAAGCATTTGTTTTTGATGAAACCAATAAATTACCGTGCATATCAAAAATTGATATGTTTAATTTGTTGATCGATGAAATTTCATAGATACGTTCTTGAAATATTTTAGTTAAATTTTTTGTATTTACAGGATAACTCGTTTTATTGGTCAATTCGAGTTCTATCGTTTCTTTGGTCGTAGCCTCTTTTCTTTCAAAACGTTGAATATTATAGTCTTGCGTTTGTTCATCGTACTGATAAACTGTGACCACTAAAATTAAAATTGATGCTAATAACACCAATAAAATCATAGATAAAAAGATTCTTATTTTAAGGGAAACATTTTTAAAATTTAGCACTTTTATTTAGATTTTATGGATTTTGTTTTTATTTATAATGATCAGGATACTTATAAAAATAAGGACAAATAATTTTCTAAAAACACCAATAAGTATTCCAAAAAAATAATGACTTAAGAAAATTAAAACTTTACTTATTTAACAAGCACAAGATAGTTAAATTAAAAAAATGATTCATCGTAAAAATTAGTGTTACATCAAGGGTAAAAACTTATTTCTAAATTTAAAGATTAACGGAATTCCTCTTGCTAGAATCCAGAATGTAAAAGCAATCCAAATGGCCACTAACTTATAATCTAACCAATCAAAAAAGAGCAATGTTGGTATAAATACAAATCCTGTAGAAAGTAACAATACGTTTCGTAAATATTTCATTTCGCCCATGCCTTTAAACATTCCATCGTAAATAAAAGTAATGGCGTTAAGAGGTTGCGCTAAAATTACAATCCAAAAAACATGGTAAAATTGTTCTAAAACCAAAGGATCTTTTGTAAAAACACGACCAATAGCATCATAAAAAACAAGCCCAAAACCGGCAATTATCATTCCAGTAAAAAAACCATATTTAGTCAGTTTGCCACTTAAAGCTATTAAAGATCCATACTCTTTTGCCCCTAATAATTTACCCGCTAAAATATTACCAGCACTAGAATATCCATCTACCATAAAAGCACCTAATAACCAAATATTTAAACCAATTGTGTACGCTGCGATATATTCCTTTCCGTACCCAGTGGCATAAGAAGTTGCAAAATATAGCGCAGTATTTAAGGCAATTGTTCTTATAAAAAGATTCCCAATCATATTTAATAATTTCGGAATTTCTTGATGAAAAGGTAATTTCATATTTAAAGAAATCGTTGTTTTCTTCAGTAACAAGACAACGGATATTACTGCCATGGTTATTTGTGCAATAACACTGGCATAGGCCGCACCTTCTATGTTCATTGCAGGAATAAAACCTTCAACACCGTACACTAAAATAATATCTAAAACGATATTTAAGGATGCTCCAATAATCGCAATAATCATCGGATAAAAAGTGTTTTGAAGACCTCTAAAAGTTCCGAAAATAGCGAAGACTAATAATGAAAACGGAAAACCAAAAATCCTAATTTTAAAATAAACAACACAATATGCTAGTACGCTGCCAGATGCGTTATAAAATTGAAAAATCTGTTCGGCAAAAAGATAAGAAATTACCAAAACTAAAAGGCTGCCTGAAACAATAATGGCAATAGCTTGCGCAGGTAAGTTTTTAATTTCGTCTAACTTATTAGCACCTACATACTGTGATATTATCGAAGAAATTGCGCTTCTTATTTGACCAAATACCCAAATCAGCATAGAAATAAAGGCACCTACAATACCAACTGCAGCCAAACTTTCTGTAGCATTTTCACCTATATTACCAATAATCGCAGTGTCTGTAATTGATAATAACGGTTCTGCTATACCGGCAATTAGCGCAGGAATCGCTAATTTATTAATCCGTTTAAAACTTATATCGGCTTTCAAAAAAAATATTTTTACGAAGATACATCTCTAAAAAAGGACTAAATACTTTCCTTGCTGAAAAATGAGTAACTTTGTATTCTCAAAAATTCTACTATGCAACACCTTTTAGTACCTATCGGATTTACAGAAAATGCACAACACACCCTACAATACGCTATTGATTTTGCTTCAGAAATAAATGCAAAAGTTTTTATTTTTAGAGCTTACAGCGCGCATTCTAGAGCTGGTACTATTATAAATATTGATAATATTATTGCCCGTGAAACAAATTTATATTTGAGAACAATGGTGAATTCTGTTGATAAAAAAAATGTGGAGATTAAGTTAATCGCCGCTAAAGGCTCTGTAGTTGATAGTGTAACCTCTATTGATGACGAATTAGGAATTGATTTAATTATTGTTAACGCGAAAAGCAACGCTATAAAAGAAGAAATATTTTTAGGGAAAACTGCTGGTAGTTTGGTGAAAAAGACTGAGGTACCAATATTAGCAATTCCTGAAGGTTACAAATACATTCCTGTAAAAAATATTTTAATGGCTTTTAAATCTGGTGTTATAAAAAGTAAAACAGTTTTATATCCGTTGCAATTTATAGTAAAGAAATTTCATTCTGAAGTGAATTTATTATTAGTAAAAACGCCTAATTATTCACAAGAAGATTTAATAATACATAAATATTTAAAAAAACTACAAACTACGCTAACAGTCACTGAAAATGCAACTACTTTTCAAGGTGTTTTAGAGTATATAAAAACTCATAATCCTGATATGTTATGTGTTTTTACTCGTAAAAGTGGTTTCTTTAAAAAATTATGGGAAAAAAATACCATTCTGAAAGAGGAATTTTTCACGAATGTACCTTTATTGATTTTGAAAGAGAAGTAAGGTAATACCAATAATTTAGTAATGAAATTGATGTTCCTAAATTTTGTCATTTCGCCCAAAGGGAAAAATCACATAAAGCTATATCATTTTAAATAATGGAATTTCTTCAAAAATAGAAATTACAAAGTGTTGTGTTTTTTGTTGTTTACAATTCAATATCTAAAAAACATCTCGATACAAAACTCTTGAAAAAAAAATTTAACTCGAGTTACTGCGCTGGACTACTCATATATAAAAATGATTAACTACGGAAAACATTAGTTAATTGAAACAAGCAAAACATTTCTAAAACCTATGATTAGAGCTACTAGAATTTCTGTTTCTGATGTTTTAACTTGGTTATTAAAGAAATATCTAAAAAAGAAATTTCAAATGACTTTTAAGAGTTAAATATAGAGAATATTAAGGCTTGAATTTTGTTTAATACCTCAAATCAGCAGGCTCTATAAAACCAACTTCTGGATCATAAATCTCTTTAATATACATCTTTAGTTCTTCCATGAATTCCTCTAATTTTTCTTCTGTAATAGTAGTTTCTGGTTTTCTATAATTTGATGAAAAATTAATCGCTAAAAACCCACTGTTCATATTTTTAAAAGAAAATATTCCTGCTCTTAAATTTTTAGAAAAGTCAAACTTTTTATCTTTTGAATACAGATACGCATAGATTAAAACTTGAATAGCTTTGTACTGTTGTTTTTCTCTTAACTTTTCAAAATCTAGTACTTTTAATTCCGCAGCTTGTACCATTCCAGATTTATAATCTATAATTCTGACTTCGCCATTTAACTCATCAACCCTATCGACATTTCCATGAATTTTAATCGGAAAACCGATTCCTTCAACAACTATTTCTGCGGATAAATTTTCTTCTGTTGCAATAATTTTTAGTTGATTATTCTTGTCTTTTAACAGTTCTTTTTCTTGGGATAAAAAATTCGTTACAAATCGATTCGCTACTTCAAAAATCAAACGGTTCTTTCCTGTGGATAGGTCTCCGTTTTTAAACTGAATTTTAAAATGCTTTACCACTAGATCTTTAGCGATTTTTTCCATTTCTAAAATGGCATCTACCGTTAAAAAATGACCGATAAAAGGCTTATACAATTCATCTAATGCCTCGTGCACAACCGTGCCTAATGTATTGTAAGCAGCTGTTTCTTCAACATCGTCAAACTCCTTGATTCGTAAAACTTTTTGTTTGTAAAAAGCAACAGGATTGTATAAATAATTGGTTAAAGATGAAGGCGAAAATCCTGCTTTTGCAATTTCTTTTAATCGCTCAAACACCAACTCATTTTTTGAAATTACTTTTAATTCAAAATTTTGGGCTACGACTCTCGGAGAAATAATTTTCTGAACAATATCTGTTCTCATCATTTCTAATTGCGTTATAAACCTACTTTTTTCTCCACTACCAAAAATATCGTGCTCTGTATTGTAAACGATAAAAATATTTTTTGCTCTTTGCATCAATCTAAAAAAATGGTAGGAGAAAATAGCATCTTTTTCTCTGTAAGTTGGCAAACCATACTCTACTTTTACATCAAAAGGAATAAATGTATTTTGCTGACTATTTGCGGGTAAAATCCCTTCGTTTGCAGATGCTAAAATGATATTTTCAAAATCTAAAACACGTGTTTCTAGCATGCCCATTAATTGCAATCCTTTTAAAGGCTCTCCTTGAAAAAACAAACTTTCTGAAGAAATAAGCTGTTTAAAAAACAGCGATAATGTTTTTAAATCGACAAAATAATGAAACTCATTTTGCAGGGTTTGCAGCTGCGTAAACACGGTATAAAAACGAAAAAGGTATTCTTTCTCTAAAGCATTTACTTTTTCCTTTAAAAGATTAATCAATGCTAAAATTCTGTCCATAAAGTCACCAACAAAATCAAACGGTTTAAATATATTTAAAATAACGGTTTTAACCTCTGTTGTTTCCTCTTTTAACAGTTTTTCAAGATGACTCTCTTTGATAAAAGTTTGGTTATCTTTTGCTATTGCCACTGTAAAATCATCGATAGAAGCAATTAAACCATAAATAGATTGATGTTTAAAAAAACGAAGTACATCTTTGTAATAAAATTCATTTAAAACACTTTTTTGTAATTTTTCTTGGGAATTAAATAAATCAAAGATTGAAAATAATAGCCCCGTAGTTGGGATATCTTTTAAAGGATATCCCATCGTAATATTAATGGCATTAATGTTTTTTGGTAAAGAATTTAAGGTAACAGGCAACAAGGTTTCATCTGCTAAAACCAATGCTGTATTTTTAAAATTAGTCGTTGCTTCTAATATTTCACCAATGTATTTTATTTGTGTATTGTTTTTTGCCGCGCCAATAACCTGAATCTTTTTTGGTGCTGAAAATGAATTTCCTAAAGATTTGATTTGATTTTTCTCATAATAACGCCAGCTACTTTTATACTTTCTAATAAATTTTCCTGCTTGATGATTTGAGTTGAAAAAAGTTTCGTCTAAATCCCAATAAATTTCTGAGTTCCCACCTTCTAAAACTTTTTGAAACAAGAGTTCTTCAGCTTTATTAAGAGCATTAAAACCGATAAAAAAGAATTTCTTGTTCTTGTTTTTTTCTAGAAAATCATCAATTTTTTTACAGGCTTCTCTATAGATTAAACCTTGATATCCTATATTTTCGCCAATTAAAAATTCATAAAAAGCATTGTAATATGTATTTAGTTTTTCTAAAAATGAATAATGATCTTTTATGAGTGCCGTTTCCGTAAAAGTACCGTTTACAGACCATTTTTTTAAGCGTTCGATATCTCTTAAATAAATAAAAATATCTTTTGTGTTGATTAAATGCTGATCAATTTCATTAAAATCTTGCAATACCGTTAATGCCCATGAAGAAAAAGTATCAAAAGAATCTGGATTTTTCTCAACACGTTTGTAAATCGTATAAAAATGAAACAACAATTGAATGTTATCTGCTTTTTGAACGCCAGAAATATTCTGAATAAATTGTTCTATGTTTATAGTCTCGGGTAAAAACCCCACAGAAATTTTATCTTTAAAGGTTTGCTTTACAAACACTTTTGCTCTTTGTGAGGGTAAAATAAAAACCACATCTTCAAAAGAATGTGTAGTTTTTAAGATATCATCTATCGTTTCAGAAATAAAAGATTGCATAGATTTTTTTGCCTTAATTTGATTTTCTAAATTACAAAAACTTACTTTTATACCTCGCTAATCTTTAAATTTATTTTAATGCCAAATGAACTACATGTTGTTGGAATTCAAGCCGATTTATTTTGGGAAAATCCATCAAAAAATCGTGCTTCTTTTGAAGAAAAAATAAACGGTTTACCAGAAAACACAGATCTCATTGTGCTTCCTGAAATGTTTACTACCGGCTTTACCATGAACCCACAAAAGGTTGCCGAAAAAATGGACGGACCTTCTATTCGTTGGATGCAAAAAATAGCATTACAAAAACAAGTTGCTATTACGGGTAGTTTAGTTATTGAACAGAACCACAACTATTATAACAGATTGGTGTTTGTGCATCCTTGTGGAACGATAGAGTGTTACGATAAAAAACATTCTTTTACCCTCGCTGGCGAAGACAGAGTATATACGGTTGGCAATCAAAAATTAATAGTTGCTTATAAAGGATGGAGAATTTGCCCTTTAATTTGTTACGACTTGCGTTTTCCTGTGTGGGTGAGAAACACGGAAAATTATGATGTATTAATTTTTATGGCAAATTGGCCCGTTGCAAGAATTAAAGCTTGGGAAACACTTTTAAAAGCGCGCGCAATAGAAAACATGAGCTACGTTATCGGGATTAATAGAACAGGACTCGATAAAAATAAGTATGAATACTCGGGGAATTCTCTGATTGTAGATTATTTAGGTGAAGAACTTTCTAATTTACAAAAAAATAAAATTGGCCTTGTAACCGCCGTTATTAGTAAAACAAATCAAAATAAAATAAGGAAGAAATTAGGGTTTTTAAATGATAAAGATGCATTTGAAATTTAATTTTCTAAATAAAAAAAATGGTCATTAAAAATGTAACGATTACAGATATAGGAGAAGTATTTAAGTTTTATAAAATTGCCTCCGAATATCAAACAGCCAAGAAAAAAGTAGTTGTTTGGCCCGACTTTGAAAGAGCAATGGTTGAAACTGAAATAGCAGAAAATAGGCAGTTTAAACTTCTTATCAATAATGAAATTGCTTGTATTTGGGCAATTACCTTCAGTGATAAGCAGATTTGGGAAGAAAGTAATAAAGATACAGCTGTATACATTCATCGCATTACAACCAACCCTAAATTTAGAGGAAATAATTTTGTTGCTGACATTGTAACTTGGGCTAAAGAATACGTGAAACAAAAAAATATCCAATTTATACGATTAGACACTTTAGGAAATAATATAAAACTAATTGCCCATTACAAAAGTGCTGGATTTGATTTTCTTGGGCTCTTTAATTTAAAGAATACAGATCGTTTGCCTGATCATTATCAACTTGCTCCTGTCTGTTTATTTGAAATCAATTTGTTTAAAGACTAAAAAAGACTCTGTAAGTTTAAAAATTAAGTAGACATGCTTTTAACAAAAGTAAGCCCCCATAACTTGGTTTAACAAGAGTGCTTCTTCCTTTTTCGCAGTGTTTATAATGGCAACCCTTTTAGATCACCAATCTTAAAAAATATTGATTTGTTCAAAAACAAAATATTTTCCTTGTTCACACATCACAAATTCTGTCCATTATAGTAGCTTGTTATATTAATTTCATAATTAAATATAATCAACCCTAAATAAAAGTAAAAAAATCTATTTAGCCACAAAACATAGCTCTTAAAAAGTAGCATTACCCTTAAAAGGTCTTGAGTTATCCCAATTAATTCTTACGATCTATTTTGAAAAGTAATGAAGTCCAATTCTTTCATGAAATTAATAATAATAGTATTCTGTTCTGAATTTCCTGAAGAATTAAAATGATTATATTGTTGAAACCAAGATTTTATAAGACAATTAATTATTATTGCCTATAAGACCAAGGTTATCAGAAAATATTTGATCATAAAAAATATTCCTGTTTAATAAAAAAAAGAACTTCCTTATTATGTTAAGAAGTTCTTATCTTTTATTCGCTTCTTTAATATACTTATCTAAAGCCATTGTCATAGAAGGGTTTTCTTTCGAGGGCGCTATAATATCGCACTTTAAACCTGCTTCTGTTACAGCATTTACAGTAGAATTACCAAAAGCTGCAATTCTTGTATCGTTTTGTTTAAAATCCGGGAAATTATGAAATAAAGATTCTATCCCAGAAGGACTAAAGAAAACTAAAACATCGTAAAAAACATCCTCTAAATCAGACAAATCACTAACAACAGTTCTGTATAAATCTAATCGAACCCATGTTACGCCTAATTTATCTAGTTCTTCAGGAATTAATGGTTTTAATTTATCAGAAGATGGTAATAAAAACTTTTCAGCTTTATGCTTCTTTATCAATTTTGTTAAATCGGTAAAGGCCCTATTACCAACATAAATTTTACGTTTTCTATACACAACATATTTCTGTAGATAATACGCTACAGCTTCCGACTGACAGAAATATTTCATAGAATCTGGCACTTTAAAGCGCATTTCTTCAGCAATTCTAAAAAAATGATCTACTGCGTTTCTACTGGTTAAAATAATTGCAGTAAAATCTTTTAAATCTATTTTCTCTGCTCTTACCTCTTTCACAGAAATGCCTTCTACATGAATAAAAGATCTAAAATCTATTTTCACTTTTTGTTTGTCAGACAAATCAAAATAAGGAGATGTTTCTGCTTTTGGAGCTGGTTGAGAAACCAATATCGTTTTCACTTTCATAGACTTTCGATTTAGTAATTAAAACATCAATTTAAAAAGTACAAATAGCGGTGCTATTTCGAAGGCGCAAATGTACAACATAAAATAAAACAACTTATTAAAAACCAGCTTTTTATTTCTAATGGAATGCAGGACAAATCTTGCAACAAATAAAAATCCCGCAAAACAAAAGACATACAGATAGTTTAAATTTGCATATTCACATAAAATTATGGCTATGTATAACAAAAATGAAAGACTATAAAGATATTTAGATTTTGAAATTGTAAAAAACCTAATGCTATTTCGAATTAAAAACAAATATGATAACCCAAATTCTAATATTCTTTTTGATAAAAAATACACCAATAAAATTATAAAAACATTAGAAAATGAAGAAAAGCCATCTGAAAATGTAGCTACTTTATACCTTAAAAAATTATAGGTAATTAGAGATAATATAGTTGTTGAAAATAATAATACCACTGTTTGAAAAGTGTCCAAAAAGCTTTCACTATCAATATCTTCGTCCGTTACAAGACTAAAATCAAAAAAAGCGAAGCAATTTTCTTTTAGTCTTTTAGCATCAAGTAATTTTAACAAAACAATACTCAAAAACAAAAACAATAAAATTACGGTAACCCAATTATTAGAATATGCTATTTTTTCTAGTGCTTGCAATTGATCTTCATTTGTGAAATTTGGCACAAAATTAATAATTAAATAATGTATATTTGCTTTATTACGAGTGAAAATTAATTTATGGCAGACACTTTAGTGATAATTCCTACTTACGACGAAAAAGAAAATATTGAAGCTATTATAAAAGCTACTTTCAATCAAGACAAAGTATTCCATGTTTTAATCGTGGATGACAACTCTCCTGACGGAACTTCAGAAATTGTTAAAAATCTTATTATAGAATTCCCAAATCGCCTTTTTTTAGAAAAAAGAATGGGAAAGCACGGATTAGGAACCGCCTATATTCATGGTTTTAAATGGGCTTTGGCTAGAAAATATGAATACATTATAGAAATGGATGCAGATTTTTCTCACAATCCTGATGATTTAATTCGTTTATATAATGTTTGTCATATAGAAAAAGGAGATGTTTCTATAGGTTCTAGATATGTTAACAACCAAGTTAATGTTGTTAATTGGGATATAAAAAGACTTTTACTGTCTTATTTTGCATCAAGATATGTGCGTTTTATCACCAGAATTCCCTTGTTTGATACCACTGCTGGTTTTGTTTGTTGGAAAAGAAATGTGTTGGAAACAATAAACCTAGATAAAATTAAATTTATCGGATATGCTTTTCAAATTGAAATGAAATTTAAAGCATGGAAGCATAAATTTAAAATAAAAGAAGTGTCTGTAATTTTTACAGATAGAAGTTTAGGAGCCTCTAAAATGAGCGGGAACATTGTATTTGAAGCTTTATTTGGAGTGATAAAAATGAGACTGAAAGGTTTGCCAAAATAAAATATGAATACTTCTATTTCAATTAGAACTGCAGAATTAGATGACTTAAAAACCTTGTTAAAATTTGAACAAGGAGCTATAAAAGCAGCAAGACCGTTAGATCCTTTTATAGACGATGCCGACTTGCACTATTATAATGTTCCAGAATTAATTACCGCTAAAAACATTCATTTTATTGTTGCTACCATTAAGACAGAATTAATTGCTTGTGGTTATATAAAATTAGAAAATTCGCAGCACTACCATAAAAATCCAATACACGGTTATGTGGGTTTTATTTATGTAAAACCCTCTTTTAGAGGACAAAGAATTAGTGTTTTAATTATAGAATCTCTAAAACATTGGTCGATAAAAAAAGGCCTTAAAGAGTCAAGGTTAGATACATATAGCAACAACATTGCAGCACTAAAATCTTATAAACGCTTCAGTTTTAAAAAAAGTTTAATGAATATGAGAATGGATATTTAAAAAAGAAAGATGACAAACTCAATTTTAATAAAAAACGCACAAATAGTGAACGAAAACAACACTTTTTTAGGTGATGTTCTCATTGAAAACGAAATCATTACGAAAATTTCATCAGTAATACATGCTCCTGAAAATACCGCAATTATTAATGCCGATGGCAAATATTTGATTCCTGGTTTTATAGATGACCAAGTACATTTTAGAGAACCTGGTTTAACGCACAAAGCAAATATTGAAACAGAAAGTAGAGCGGCCGTTGCCGGTGGTATTACAACTTTTATAGAAATGCCGAATACAGTACCTCAAGCAACCACACAAAAATTATTAGAAAATAAGTTTGAAATCGCTGCGAAAGATTCTTATGCGAATTACTCTTTTATGTTTGGTGGAACCAATGATAATTTAACTGAATTATTAAAGACTGATCCAAAAAAAGTTGCAGGCATAAAGCTATTTCTAGGATCATCTACAGGCAATATGTTAGTAGATAATGAACGTGTTTTAGAGAAGATTTTTTCATCAACAAAAATGATTATTTCTGTACATTGTGAAGATGAAGCAACCATCAAAAAAAACACAGCAATATTTAGAGAAAAATATGGGGAAGATATTCCTATAAAATACCATCCAGTAATTAGAAGTGAAGAAGCCTGTTATTTATCATCTTCAAAAGCCATTGAATTGGCAAAAAAAACAGGAGCAAGGTTGCATGTTTTTCACGTATCAACGGCAAAGGAAACCCATCTTTTTAGAAATGATATTCCGTTAGAAGAAAAACAAATTACTGCAGAAGTTTGCGTTCATCATTTATGGTTTTCTGATAAAGATTACGAAGAAAAAGGCACTCATATAAAATGGAATCCTGCCGTAAAAACAGAAACCGACAGATTAAGCTTGTGGGAAGCTTTGTTAGATGACAGAATTGACGTTTTAGCAACAGATCATGCACCTCATACTTTGGAAGAAAAAAACAACAACTATTTAAGTGCACCAAGTGGTGGTCCATTAGTGCAACATGCAGTAATTGCTCTTTTAGAAAAAGTAAAAGAAGGTGTAATATCGATTGAAAAGTTAGTAGAAAAGATGAGTCACAATCCTGCTAAATTATTCCAAATAGAAAAACGCGGTTTTATAAAAGAAGGCTATTTTGCTGATTTAGTTTTGATAGACACCAAAAAACCTCAAACAGTTTCTAAAGATAATATTTTATACAAATGTGGTTGGTCTCCTTTTGAAGGCACCACGTTTTCATCAACAATAACACATACCTTTATCAACGGAAATTTGATATATAATAATGGTGTTTTTAATGATGACATCAAAGGCAAACGTATCACTTTTAATCGTTAATATGAACAAAATAAGCTATCTGTTAATTTTTATTTTCTTGGTTTCTTGCACCAGTAACACTATTTTTGAGAAACCAAAAGACTTAATTCCCAAAGACACCATGAGTCTTTTAGTACAAGAAATGATGATTGCTTCATCTGCTAAATTCATCAAAAATAAAAACCTTGAAAGAAAAATTAATTACATGCCTTTGGTTTATGATCTTTTTAAAATTGATAGCATCCGTTTTCAAAGTAGTAATCTATATTATCTTTCTAAAATAGATCTATATCAGGAAGTTTTTAAAAATGCAAAAGCTAGCTTAGAAAAAGAAAAATCAATTTTCGATGAAATAAAAAAAAGGAAGGATTCTTTGCGAATTGATTCTATAAAAAATAGTTATAAGAAAAAAATAGCTTTCGACACACTTCCTGAAAACGCTAAAAGCAAGAGTTCGCTAAATTTAAAGTATTTAAAACCTAAACTTTAGGATAATTTTCACAAATTGTTTTTATAGATTCCTCTACTTTTTCAAATGTAAAATCTATTGTTTTTTTTACTTTTTTAGATGAATATTCAGAAATAGCATGTGCTGATTTTGCTGAATATTTACTCAACAAAGGCTCTTTTCCGGTAATTTTTGAGAAGACCCAAGCAACTCTCCAAAAAATGGCAGTTTGCCAAGGTTCAATTTTACTTGATGGTCTTTTTTTACCGAAAGCATCCGCAATAAAAAAGAAAATTTCTTTGAATGATTTATTTTCTGAAACCAAAATAAAACGTTCATTTTTCACGGTTGAATTCATCAATAAAATCATTGGTTTCACAACATCTTTCACAGACACAAAGCCTGTCTTTCCTTCCGTATAGTAGGCAGAGACGTTATAAGCTCGACTAAATAATTTCCCGGAACCAGCATTCCAAAAACCACTACCTAGAATAACGCCAGGATTCACAATCACTACCTCTACTCCTTCTTGACTTGCGCGCCAAACTTCCATTTCTGCGCCAAATTTAGTAATAGAATATCCACTATTATCTAATTCTTTATTCCATTCGTTTTCTTCATCAATAATGTTTCCTTTTTGAGTATCTCCAACGGCAGCAATAGAACTTACAAAACAGAGTTTATCAATTTTAGCATCAATAGAAAGATTCACAATTATAGCAGTTCCATAAATATTCACCTTTCGCATTTCTCTATAATCTTTTGGATTAAAAGAAATAAATGCTGCACAATGATATACTTGTTTTACATTCATAAATGCAGGAATCATACTAGGCACTTGTGTAATATCTGCTTGAAACCATTCTATTTTTGAAAAAAATGTCTCATCATCTGTATAGAAAGAAAATACTTTTTTCACTTTTTCTAAAGAAGATTTTGTTCTATAAATTGCTCTTATGGTATCGTTTTCTAAACTTAAATGATACAATAAATGTGAACCGACTAAACCTGTGCCTCCAGTAACTAAAATCATACCACGAATTTATGGTTTTTTGATTGATAAGTTTATCTTTGCTCCGTTAAAAAGTTGTTATTTTAAACTTGTTTAACCATGTCAGATTGAACTTGTCGAAATCGATACTTTAAACTATCAAAATGCAAAACTTCGATAAAATCTTCCAAAATTTCGGAGTTGACATTCCAATTTTAAAATTGAATTAATTAAGATTTACAATGAATAATTTTATTGCAGAATTACAGTGGAGAGGAATGTTGCATGACAGCATGCCAGGTACAGAGGAACATTTGTTAGAAGAAATGAGAAGTGCCTATGTTGGTTTTGATCCGACAGCAGATTCTTTACACATTGGTAATTTGGTTCCTATTATGCTTCTAGCACACTATCAGCGTTGTGGACACAGACCCATCGCTTTAGTTGGTGGTGCAACAGGTATGATTGGTGATCCTTCAGGAAAATCTGTGGAACGTAATTTATTAGACGAGAAAACATTACATCATAATCAAGAATGCGTAAAAGCACAATTAGGTCATTTTTTAGATTTTAGTTCGGATGAAAAAAATGCCGCAATTCTAGTGAATAATTACGATTGGATGAAGAATATCTCATTCCTTGAGTTTATTAGAGATGTGGGTAAGCACATTACCGTAAATTATATGATGGCAAAAGATTCTGTAAAGAACAGAATTAGCGCTGAATCTAAAGACGGTATGTCTTTTACAGAGTTTACTTATCAGATGGTGCAAGGCTATGATTTTCTGCATTTATTTAGAGAAAATGCAACCACGATTCAAATGGGTGGTTCTGATCAATGGGGCAACATTACTACTGGCACAGAATTAATTAGAAGAATTGGCGGCGGAAAAGGATATGCGATTACATGTCCTTTAATCACCAAATCTGATGGTTCTAAATTCGGAAAATCTGAAGGAGGCAATGTTTGGTTGGATGCAAAAAGAACTTCAGCCTATAAATTTTATCAATATTGGTTGAATACTTCGGATGAAGATGCAGAAAAATACATAAAAATATTTACATTTTTAGACCAAAAAACTATTAATGCTCTAATTGAAGAACATACAAAAACACCGCATTTACGTGTTTTACAAAAACGTTTGGGAGAAGAAGTTACTGTTTTAGTGCATGGAACAGCAGAATATAAAAAAGCAATTGCAACTTCTAATATTTTATTCGGAAAATCTACTGCTTCAGATTTAAAATCTTTAGATGAACAGACTTTTTTAGATGTGTTTGATAGCGTTCCACAAGCTACAATTTCAGTTACTGATTTTTCTGAAGGATTAGACATGATTGGCGCCTTGGCTGCGAAAACCAATTTCTTAAAATCTAACGGTGATGCACGAAGGGCTTTAAAAGAAAATGCAGTTTCAGTAAATAAAGAAAAGGTAAAAGAAGATTTTATAATTACTGCTGATGATTTAATTGCCAATAAATATGTGTTATTACAACGTGGTAAAAAAACATATTATTTGTTGATTGTTGCGTAATCTTTTTTTCAATAAGATTCTTTCTCATTCTTCTTTTGAATGAGGAAGAAATTAATATTATTCCCTAATTATTATTTTTTATGATTTAACTCCGCCTGTTTTTGGGACTTTTTTGCTGTTGGTACCGTATAAACGGTTAAAAAACTAAAACGATGAATCCAACCAAAATGGTTAAAAATTGTTGCAGTAATCAGCATTAAAACGATGTATATTCTTCCAAAATTTACGTGTATTTTTGTTCCCTTTTTTATCAGTAATAACATCATACTAATTATAAAACAAGGAATTACGGTTGCTCAATGAAAATACATTAAAGTTATATTGCTCATTTTACTTTCTTAAATTAATTCGACTAACTTTTCTCTACCAAGACCTTTCTTAAAAACTCATTTTGATTTTCTAATAATTCATTGGTTTTGGTCATTAACTCTATGTTTTTGGGAGTTGCAACTGTTACATTTTCAGGATCATCTGCCTTTTTCTTCATCACATTCATCGCCTTTACAACCAGAAAAACAGTGAGTGCAATAATCATAAAATCGACACCCGCTTCTATTAATTTCCCATAACCAATGGCAATTTCTTCGAGCTTTTTAGTACCATCAATTGCAACAGCTTCTCTTAAAATTAATTTTTTGTTTTCCCAATTTGTGCCATTCGTCATAAAAGATAATGGCGGCATTAAAACTTCTTTCACCAAAGTGTTTACTACTTTATTAAAAGCAGCACCAATAATAACACCAATAGCAATATCAATCATGTTTCCTTTTACGGCAAACTCTTTAAATTCCTCTAATAACTTAATTTTCATATTTTTTGTTTATTTCTCCCTTATTTTATCTCTTTTGTCCTGTTTCTTGATTCCTGTTCCCTCTTTACTATTTCTCGTTTATAAAAAATCTACAACACCATTAAATTACAACCACGAATATCAGAAGTATCAAAACGACCAAGAATTTCAAAAGTTTCATTTTTGTGTACTTTTCCTAAATCTTGCGTTGCAATAAATGAACAAGAGTTATAGTTTGCCAAATCAATTACATTGATGCCTCCTGCTTTTCCTAATGGTAAAATAGTTAAGGCATCTTCTGTGTCTCTTGTTAAAACCTTCATCCAAGGTGGGGTTTCAAAAAGGCCACTTCCTTTAGAATATCCTTGACTTAAGAGCTCTGTCATTCCATATTCTGAATGAATTTCATCAACACCAAAACCACTTTGCAACAGCTGATGCAACTCATTTCTAATCAATTCTTTTCTTCTTCCTTTCATACCACCAGTTTCCATAATGATCGTATTTTTTAACTTAAATTGATGCTTTTCAATTAAATCTAACAGCGCAAAAGAAACTCCCACTAACAAAACTTTCTGACCAATTTCATCAAGGTTTATGAGTTTTTTAGCTAATTCGTCAATATTATTTAAATAAAATCCACTTTCTATGTTTTTAGACTTTCTTATGAAATCATCCACCATAAAAACCAACGAAGAGCTTTCTCGTTCTAAATAATTGGGCAACAAAGCCAACACAACATAGTCTTCTATATTTCCATAAAAATGAGCGAACCCTTTTAAGTAGCTTTCTTTGTAAAACTTAATATCTGTTACAAAATGCTTACTTGTGATGCTTCCGGTTGTTCCAGAACTTGTAAATGTTTCCTGAACTTCCTCCAAAGAAGAAAGAACTTTTCTGCTCTTAAAAAACTGTATCGGTAAAAACGGAATTTCTTCAATTTTAGAAACATCAGAAGGATGCATGTATAACAAATCGCAAAAAGAACGATAGACGCTGTTATTTTTAAATTGATGTTTAAAAACTTCGATAGTTACCTTCGCAAAGTCTTCTTGAGATTGTATGTTAAACATATTTTTTTTCATAAACTTCTGTAAAAATAACATTATTAGACGCAACGTTTATAAAGTTTTTACATCTTATAAAAAAAAGAGGTTATTTTTATGGAACAAAATTTTAAATTACTACCTATTTTTATTCTGATTTTATGCTTTATTAGTTGTGATAATGATCATTTAGAGACCACTACTATTAATGGCTTTTATCAAACTAAAAATTATGAAAAGAGAACTTTCAGCTGAGAATTTAATATGAATACTAAAACAGTTACTATTATAAACACCGTAGAGATTTACGTCACCTTATATACTACTAGTTTTATGAATAATCGAGAAGGTGTTAATCCATTTGAAATAGTAGAAGAAAATAGTATGAAATTTTTAGCAGTTGAAAATAGAAAAGGAACAGAAGCGGCAGCAGTTACTGCCATTGGAATGGGGCTAACCAGTGTAGGTTCTTCAAATAGAAGGGTTCGTTTAAACAAACCTTTCTAATACGCAATTATAGAAAAAGAAACAGGATCAATCCGTTTTATAGGGAAGTTAGAGATGCCTAAAAATGACGAATAAAATGACCATGATGAAAAAAATATTTCTTTGCGCCATGCTCATATCTTTATCTTGCTCTGATTCTGTTGATGCCGATCTTGACCTTTGTAATAAATGTGTGATTATCGATAATACGCTATACAATATTGCAAAAACTGGTGATTTTACAGTTAACAATGTACTCTTAAATAGAGACTTTTTAACCATAAAAATTGGTGCAAGTGGTTGTAGTGGCAATTCTTGGAAAGCGACTCTAATAGACGCCAATCAAATTTTAGAATCTAATCCAATGCAAAGAAATATTAGAGTTATTTTTGAGAATAATAAAGCTTGTTTCGCTATTTTTGAGAAAGAATTTACATTTAATATTAAAAAATTAAAAGAAGATGAGTCAAAAATTATTCTAAATTTAGAGAACTGGAATACCCAAATAAATTATAATTAAAAATGATGAAAAAAATATACTTTTTACTAATTGCGATCATCTTTTTTTCTTGCGAAAACAATCAAGAAATAATCATAAATGCAGATGATTTACTTATCGGTAGTTGGGTAGAACCATTTTACGACGAAGAAACTACAACCTTTAAAAGAAGTAATGATTTGCCGAGTAACGGTTTTGGAATCACTTTTAAACAAGATAGATCTTTTATAGAGCGCTCTTCTGGCTGGTGCGGCACACCTCCCTTATCGTATACTGATTATATAGGCAGTTTTGAAATTGATGAAACACTGGTTAAAATTACCACAGAGTTTTACCCTGGCAACTATCAATGGAGAATTATTTCGCTTACAGAAAAGGAACTAGTCGTAAAAATAGAATTATCAGACCAAGAAAAAGAACACAGAAATTTAATAGCTTTGTTTGATGACATTCAGAATTTAGTGTACGCTATTTCTTGCACTGATGCTGCAAATTGGACATTTACAGACTACGGTTCTAAAGCTTGCGGCGGGGCTCAAGGATATATTGCTTACGCAACAACTATGGATACTGTTAACTTTTTAAATAAAATTGCACTCTATACCGAGGCAGAAAAAGAATTTAATATAAAATGGGGTATTATTTCTGATTGTAGTCTAACTCCAAAACCAATAGCTATTGAATGCAAAAATGGATATCCAAATTTTATCTACTAATTTAAAAAATGAAAATTATGTTTAAAAAAATAACAGTATTATGTCTTTTAGCAGTGTTCGTTAGTTCGTGTTTAAATGATAATGAACATAATTTTACCTATGAGCTTCTTCCTATTGATGAAGCTATCGTGCCAGCCAGTTTTATCTTTGGTCAAAAAGATACAATTACCATTAAATACACGCTAAAAAACAGTTGTTATCATTTTGATAATCTGTATTATGAATATCAAGATACTGCAAGAGTTGTGGCGGTAAGTACTTTTGTGTCTTTAGAGGATGCATGTGCTGAAATCATCTCTCAAAAAGAATATAAATTTGCCGTAAATGTAACCCAACAAGAAGATTATGTATTTAAATTTTGGAAAGGAACAGATAGTAATGGAGAAAATATTTTCGAAGAAATTATAGTTTCAGTAGATTAGAAGTATCAAACTCAAAGAACTTATACAAGCATGTTGTGAGCAAGATTTAGATGCTCAATCTAAAGTTTATCAACTATTTGCTGATAAGCTTTTTGGTGTTTCATTGAAATATTCTAAAAATTATCAAGATGCTGAAGACAATCTACAAGATAGTTTTTTAACAATTTTCGAAAAAATTAAACAATTTAAACACAAAGGTTCTTTTGAAGGTTGGTTAAAACGGATTACCATTCATACAGCTTTACAAAAATATAGAAAAAAAGCACCCTTACAAATTCTAAAGGAAGTTGCTGATGAAATCGAAGATGAGCAATTAAATTTAGAAAACAGTATTTTTAGTATGGATATTTTACTTGGTTTTGTTCAACAGTTACCCGATAGATATCGATTAATTTTTAATTTATATGTGCTTGATGAGCACTCACACAAAGAAATTGCAAGCTTATTAAAAATTTCTGAAGGCACCTCAAAGTCAAATTTATCTAGAGCCCGAAAAATTTTAAAAGAAAAAATAGAAATCCATCAAAAAAAGTCTAATTAATGGATCAAAAAAAAATAGACGAACTGTTTCAAAAACAGTTAAAAAATTTAGAATCAGCTCCGAACCAAAGAGTATGGAGCCATATTGAAACGAAATTAAAAAAGAAGAAACGTCGTGTTTTTCCTTTTTGGTTATTTTCTAGTGCGGTAGCTTCTGTATTGGTTTTAGGTTTTCTTATTTTTCCTTTTTCAAAAGATGAAAACACTATTGAAAAAAGTAATACCAATGAAGTTATTACAATTACACCCAAAATGATTACGCCGTCAGAAAGTAAGATTGATGCTACAAGTTTAGACAACATCCTAAAAAAAGAAATTCTCATTACTGAAAAAGAAGCAATTGTTAAAAAGAAAAAAAACTCTTTTATCACAAAAAACCCAAAAAAACTTCCTTTTCCTAAAAAAACCGTTAAAATACTTGCTTTAAATGCTCTTAACAATGATCACAACACTTTTTCGTTAAAACAAAATACATTGCTTGAAATCACTAAAAGTTTAAACCCTAAAATAGTTTCAAAAAAGATTGATATTAATAATTTTTTAAAGCCAAAAGATTCTTCAACAATTAACAAATACAACCAAGAGCGCTGGGCTATTGCTCCTGTTTTTGCAGTTTTAAAATCGAATTCTTTTTCAAACACCTCTCCTATTGATGCTAATTTAGACAACTCTACAAAAGGAGAAAATAGTTTTTCTTATGGTGTACAAGTTGCCTATAAAATAAATAAAAAATGGACGATTCAATCTGGGATTCACCTACAGGAAATGAGTTATTCTAATAATCAAATAGCCGTTTTTTCTTCATCTCAAGGAAGTAGTTCTACGACCAAATTTACAAATGAAGGTTTCTTTTCTTTTGATGTTAATAATACCAAAAATATCGATTTTAATGCAAACTCTTTGACAAATGCAATAAGTTACAGTGGAAATTTAACACAAAACTATGGATACATAGAAATACCTTTTGAATTAAAATATAATTTTTCTAGTAGAAAGGAATTTAAAACACAACTAGTTGCCGGGTTCAGTTCGCTCTTTTTAAATAAAAATAGTATTCTATTAGGTACCGAAAATAGCTCACTAGAAGGAAAAGCTTCTAACTTAAATATGATTAATTTTAGTGGAAATTTAGGCTTTGATTTTAATTACCATCTCAATAAAAATTGGTCGCTACAGTTAAATCCAATGTTAAAAGTTCAATTAAACACCTTTAATGAAAACGCTAATAATTTTGCGCCCTTCTTTACAGGAATTTATACTGGTGTTCACTATAAATTTTAGAAATTTACTTTTCAAACTTTATACAGTGCTTTAACGATGAACTATAACTACTTAACGAAATCGTTAAATACACTTCTATTTAAATTATGAGATTACCTGCCTATTTTCAATTAAATAGTTTCTTTTTTTCTAGTATTTTAAAAAACTAAAACTCCTTAATTATAACCATTCAAAGAAAAAAAATGGCTTTTTATCGACCGTTATTAAACTTCCAGCGAAAAAAAACCAAAGGTTTATAATTCCCCACTAAATTTATAATCTAAAATAATTTCAGATGAATTTTGTAACAAATACCTATATTACAATTAGCGGAATAAAAAAAGTTGTTGAAATCAATAAAGTAAAAGATCACCAAAAACTTATTTATCAAGACAACAAGCCTGCTTATTTCGTAGATTTTTACGATTTACAAAAAGAATCGAATGCAATGATGAATATCCTAGTTTTATGCTCTGGAAATCCTATAAACGAGGTGTTAAAGTCCATTAATAAACGTTATAACATCAATTTATCAATGCCAATAATATCTAGAATTGGACTTCGAAGAAAAATAAAATCAGAGATTATAAACCTAGATTTGGAACCAATTCCATTAAAATGGTTAGGCTATTCTTTGTAAATTTTTACAAGTAATTCACCTTTATCATTCATTGAAGCTCTATACATTCCTGCAGTGTTAAACTCAAAAGACATATTCCCGTTTTTGTCTAAAGCAACAACACCTCCTGTGCCACCAAGTGCTGTTAATTTATTCTGAATCACATCTTTTGTAGCTTCCTTTAATGCTATTTTTTTATATTCCATTTGTGCAGAAATATCGTAAGCAACTTGGTTTCTAATAAAATATTCGCCCCAACCGGTAGAAGATACTCCGCAGGTTTTATTGTTTGCATAGGTACCAGAACCAATAATTGGTGCATCGCCAATTCTTCCCCAACGTTTGTTGGTCATTCCTCCTGTTGATGTTCCGGCAGCAATATTTCTGTTTTTATCCAAAGCCACACAGCCTACTGTGCCAAATTTTGCATTCTTAATATCAGCATCATAAAAAGCTGCCGTTTTATCATCATGATCTAATTCCGTTTTTTCTCTTTCTTTTATTCTTTGCAACGATTGAAAGCGTCTTTCTGTGAAAAAATAGCTGGGATCCACAATTTCCAATCCTTTTTCTTCTGCAAATATAGATGCTCCTTTTCCGGAAAGCATTACATGATCTGAATCTGTCATTACTTTTATTGCTAATTCAATCGGGCTTTTTACATTTGTAACGCCTGCAACTGCACCAGCATTTAATGTTTTACCATCCATAAAAGAAGCATCTAACTCATTCGTGCCTTCATTGGTAAAAACGGCTCCTTTTCCTGCATTAAACAAAGGCGATTCTTCCATAATTTGTATGGTCTTCATGACAGCTTCTTGGCTTGTTCCTCCGTTTTTTAGGATGGTATATCCTACTTTGATGGCCTCTTCTAGCTTTGCTGCGTACTCAGCTTCTTTTTCATCAGACATATTTTTCTTTAAAATAGTACCTGCGCCACCATGAATAATAATTGCAAAATTGTTTATTTTTTCTTGTTGATTTGTACTGGTACCTTGTTCTATATCAGTATTGTAATTTTTATCTGAAGTTGGTTTACATCCAAATGCAATCAATAAAATAAAGAAAATTAGTGGCAGCTTTTTCATGATAATATGTTTGATATTAAACAATAATAGTTGTTTCTGTTAAATTTAATTATGTCTTAAATTATTCGTAATTTCGTCTCCGAAAATAAACAACTAAAACGGAACTACAAAATGACAGATTTTGGAATTAAAGAAGCATTATTAGATTTAGGTTTAAAAGATATAAATAACGGAACCTCTACTGGTTCTGATAACTTTTCGAACGGAGAAATTATTGAATCTTATTCTCCAGTTGATGGAAAACTGATTGGTAAAGTAATAGCGACTTCGAAAGAAGATTATGAAAAAGTGATGGAAGCAGCAACAAAAGCTTTCAAATCTTTTAGAGATATTCCTGCTCCACAAAGAGGAGAAATTGTTCGTCAGTTTGGTAACAAATTAAGAGAATTAAAAGAACCTTTAGGTAAATTAATTTCTTATGAAATGGGTAAATCTTTACAAGAAGGCTATGGTGAGGTTCAAGAGATGATAGACATCTGTGATTTTGCTGTTGGTTTATCAAGACAATTAAACGGACAAACCATGCCATCTGAGCGCCCTGGACACGTAATGAGAGAGCAATGGCATCCAATTGGTGTTGTTGGTATTATCTCTGCATTTAACTTTCCGGTAGCTGTTTGGGCTTGGAATACTTCTTTAGCTTGGATCTGTGGTGATGTGTGTGTTTGGAAAGGTTCTGAAAAAGTACCTTTATGCTCTATTGCTTGTCAAAAAATTATTGCTGGTGTTTTAAAAGAGAAAAACTTACCAGAAGTTAT
>JAWUYT010000048.1:0-50269 GCA_034110665.1 Polaribacter sp. | reverse complement strand
CATTGGTACTTCTGGTGCTGAAATTGGTGGTGCTTTTGGTGGTGAAAAAGAAACAGGTGGTGGACGTGAGTCTGGATCTGATGCTTGGAAAGTATACATGAGAAGACAAACAAACACTGTAAATTATTCTGATGAATTGCCACTAGCGCAAGGAATTAAGTTTGACTTATAAAATATTGCAAACCTTCTTAAATATTGTAAATCCCAACTGTTAAAAGTTGGGATTTATATTTTGTGGTGGTTTCTATAATTTGACTTTCTAAAAAAAATCAACTAACTTCGTTTTTCTCATGAAAAAATGGATTAAAACTCACCTTGTCATTATAATTCTATTTCATTTTTGAAAAAATAAAAGAATGATATTATTCTTTTAGATAAAACCAAGAGTAAACTTTGTTTGCAGTTAAATTATTTCTAACCAATAATTCTGATAAAATGAAAAAACACACCATTTTAATTTTATTTGTACTTACGTATTTCTTTGTAAGTAATTTTAATCTTAATGCACAAAACAAAACCCTTAAAGAACTTGAAGAAATTGCCATTGTAGATCAAAAAATAATGATGCCAATGCGCGACGGTATTCGTTTAGCAACGGATATATACCGTCCTAAAACGGATGAAAAAGTGCCTATCATTTTTTCACGCACACCTTATAATTTTAATTCTTGGGGAGATGGAAAAGAAAGAACCCGAACAGCTCAAAGAGCTTTAGAAGCAGTAAAAAGAGGCTATGCCTATGTTGTTCAAAATGAACGAGGACGTTATTTTTCTGAAGGAGAATGGGATATTTTAGGTGTTCCGCTAACCGACGGCTATGATGCCTTTACTTGGATGAAAGATCAATCTTGGTCTAACGGTAAAATCGGAACTTTAGGTTGTTCTTCTACTGCCGAATGGCAAATGGCCGTTGCAGCTTTAGATCACCCTTCACATGCAGCAATGGTGCCCCAAGGTTATGGCGCAGGTGTTGGTAGAGTTGGTAACATTAACGAACAAGGAAATTGGTATCGTGGTGGCGTTGAGCAAATGTTATTCTTTTCTTGGCTATACGGTGTAGAGCACGATAAATTTAAACCACGAATTCCGGCCGGAGCCACCCAAGAAGATTTAATTAGAATTTCTAGATTTTACGATTTAGCGCCCGAAAATCCGAAGGTAGATATGTCAGAAGCATTGCGTCATTTACCGATTCAAGACATTTTAAAAAATATACATGGTAAAAGCGAAATTTTTGACCAAATGGTGCGCCGTAAACCAAACGATCCAGATTGGTTTAAAGGTGGAATTTATCATGACAATATGGAAATCGGAGTTCCTAGTTTTTGGTTTGCTTCTTGGTACGATGTCTCTATTACACCAAATTTAGCTTTATTTAATCATGTTAGAAATAACTCGAAAGATGCAAGTATTAGAGATAATCAATATTTGGTGATTGCACCTACTTTGCATTGTGGATATACTCGGGCAACCGAAAATACAATTGTTGGAGAACGCAGTGTGGGCGATGCAACACTTAATTACGAGGAACAAATTTACGCTTGGTTAGATTTATGGCTTAAAGGAGAAAAAAACGATTTTAAAGAGAAAACACCTAGAGTTCAATATTATACAATGGGCAGCAACAAGTGGCAAGCGGCAGAAGCTTGGCCTCCAGAAAAAGCGAAATTAACAACCTATTATTTAAATAGTGGTGGCAACGCCAATAGCTTTTTTGGGGACGGAACACTAACAACCTCAAAAGCAAATTCTGATACTCCTGATACTTTTACCTACGACCCAATGAAACCAGTACCTTCTTATGGAGGTAATGTATGCTGTACAGGAAATGCAATTAAAGGGGGTTCTTTTGATCAACAACAAATGGAAACCAGAAATGATATTTTGATCTATACCACAGATATTTTAGAAGAAGGCGTAGAAATTTCAGGCTTTATTGAATCTACCTTATATGTCTCTTCAGATGCAAAAGATACCGATTTTACCATTAAATTGATTGATGTATATCCTAACGGAAAAGCATATAATTTGGATGAAACCATACAGCGGGTAAGATATCGTGAAGGTTATGACAAAGAAGTCTTTATGGAAAAAAATAAAGTCTATAAAGTAGCTTTAACTCCGATGTCTACTAGTAATTACTTTAAAAAAGGGCATCGCATACGTATCGAAATATCGAGTAGTAATTTTCCTCGTTTTGCTCGTAATTTGAATACTGGTGGTAATAACTATGATGAAAAAGAAGGCGTAGTCGCTCACAACAAAGTGCATCATTCTTCAAAATATACATCACAAATAAGACTGCCAATAATTTCTAAATAAAATAAAATTTATCCGAGTTTAAATGGTTTAGATGCAATGATAATATTTGTTTGTTCTGTTAGTTTTAACTTTAAAAATGCTAATGGCAGCAACTCTTATTCTGCTTAATTTACTTTAAATAAAGGGGGTTAATTTTTATTTCTTAAACTTTTAAGTATTTGTAAATAGTGTAAAACCCAACTTTAAAAGTTAGGTTTTACACTATTTTATATTTAAAATTCCGTTTTTTAATTCAATTTCGATATTCCCAGAACTAGTTTCATTTAATTTTACTTTTTTATCAAGAATTTTAGTCAATTTTTTTTCTTTGGAAATTCCGAAAGTAGCTTTAATTTCATTCATGTTTAAAGTTGTATTGAATCCGTAAACATTTAAATTGTACTTACTAGTTTTAACTTTATATAGATTTAATTTAGAATAATCTCCATTTAAATCAAATTTGGTAAAGTCTTTTCCAAAATTATAGAAATACAGTTTGCTGTTAAAATCATTAATTTGTACGTTTTTGCCTATTTCTCCTATTTGAAGGTTAGATGTTTCAGTTTCTAATTTTGCATTAAAAATTACACCTATTTTAGTTGGATAAACATCTTTTAAATTATACGTTCCTCCGTTGATTTCTTCTGCTTGAAAAAAACCATTCATAAGTACAAATCTATTGTCTTTTGACAATAATCTTTTAAATTTCAATTCTCCTTTAAATGCATTTATATCGATGGTTTTTTCAATATCATACTTAAAAGTAAGATTAGAATGTAATGCCTTAATTTTAAAAAGAATATACTTTGGTGCTTTAATTATAAAGCTCTTTACATTCTTTTTTCTAGAATTACTGTATTCTTCATTTTTATACTTATTTTTATTTTTAACGAGAAAATCCTCTAAATCGTTACCAACACTATTTGCAATTTCGTTTAGCATCGTTTCCTTTGCTTTATATACAGACTTATTCTTTCTGTAGGTTTTCCAATAATATGTGATCGCTGATTTAAGTGAATCCATGGTGTAAAAATAATTGCTATTTACGCCTACATACATCGAGTTTTTTACATCTAAAGTAATGTTGTTCCCTTTTTTTGATGTTTTTACATTTACCCCGTTCAATAGTTTTTGCATGCTACTTTTTGGGTATCTGATAAAAGTCATGTTATAATTAAAATGAATTTTATCATCAAAAGATTCTTCAAAAACGATAGCGACATTGTCTACATCTAAATTTAAAATTGTGTTTTCGTTAACTTTAAAACTCTTTTTCAAAATGACTTCTTTTGTTTGCGAAAAAGTAATATTGACTATAAATAGAAATAAAATACTATAGATAAATGGTTTCATTGCTTGTGTTTTTTTGATGTAACTCTTTAAGGTGTTCTTGAATGTTTTTTATCAATTCTAAACGTCTCTGTAAATTATATATCAAAGATTGTAATACATTGATATTATTGGGATACTCTTTGAAATTTATTGTTATTTTTTGATACTCTAAATCTGATTCCTTTAATTTTTCTTGGTATCTTTTTACTAAAACGGTATCATTTGCCACTTTTATGAAACTATTCCATTCTTTATTAATATTCGTTAAATATTCTTTTTCAAACATTTCCATTTGAATTTGAATTTGAGTTTTAGCCGTTTTTTGAACTACAGAAGTGTCACTCAAATAAAAATATGTGCAACAAATTATGAATGCAATAGATGAGGCAATTTTTAAGAAAAAAAACGATTTTGTTTTTGTATTCTTTGGTGTTAACCTCTTTAATTTTTCTAAAAATTCTTCCCGATGGTTTTTAGGCAACTCTCTTTTAGGCTCTTCATTCTTACCGAATAAATCTCTAATACTATGTTCCATACCTTTGTGCTTTTAATGTTTTTTGTAATGCTAACTTTCCTCTTCTTAATTGTGTTCTAGAAGTTTTTACAGGAATTTGTAATATTTCTGATATTTCAGAATGATCGTACCCTTCTATCAAATATAATTTTACAACCAGTTGATATTTATGAGGCAATTTTTCAAGAGCTTCCAAAATCATTTCTTTAGTAATTTCAACATCAAAAGTCCAACTAGTCTCAACTGCAATTTCTAAAGGAAAACTTTCTAAAGAAATTGTTTCTACCTGTTTTTTCTTTAAAACATCTAAACATTGATTGATAATAATTCTTTTAAGCCAAGCACCAAAAGTTGTATTTTCTTTATAATTTTCAAGATGAATAAAGGCCTTTAAAAAACCATCTTGCATGGCATCTTTTGCTTCCTCTTCATTTTTTAAATACCTGCAAGAAATTGAAAACATGGCTTCACAAAATAAATCGTATAATTTCATTTGGGCTTTTTGATTCCCTTTTTTACATTGTATAATTAATAGATTAATCTCTCTAGACATTTATTTGTGTTGGTTCTATTCTTAAAAACGAAATAAAATTATAAAGGTTTCATTTTTTATAAATTATAATACTTTTATTAAAATTAATTACTCGCTCATTTAAAATAATTTTTGTAATTTAAAGCCTTTAAAATAATTTTCATGAATCTTTTTCTACAAGCAGCACTTTTAATTTGGATTTTAGTAACACTCCTTTGGATCTGGAGTGCACTTATTAAAAATGTAAGTATTGTCGATATTTTTTGGGGTTTTGGTTTTGTGGTTGTCAATGCTTTTTATATTTATAATTTAGAAGAAATTAATCCTAAAAATTTATTGTTATTAATTTTAGTTTCAATTTGGGGTTTGCGATTAACAATCTATCTAGGAATAAGGAATATTGGCAAAGGTGAAGATTATAGATACCAGCAGTTCAGAAAAGATTACGGAGAAAACCGCTATTGGTGGTTTAGCTATTTTCAGGTTTTTTTGTTACAAGGAATTCTAATTTTAATTGTTTCTTTTCCTTTATTAGGTGTGCATACAAGTGAAACTTCTGGCAGTTTAATTTGGTTAGATTATATAGCAATTCTTGTTTGGTTTATTGGTTTTAGCTTTGAGGCTGGCGGCGATTATCAATTATATCAGTTTAAAAAAAATGAGAAGAATAAAGGAAAAGTATTAAACACCGGTTTCTGGAAATATACAAGACATCCTAATTATTTTGGTGATTCTACAGTTTGGTGGTCTTTCGCCTTATTTAGTATTGCCTCTGGCAGTTATTGGCAAATTATTGGTGCCGTTATTATGACCTTATTAATCATAAAAGTTTCTGGAGTGGTCATGTTAGAAAGAACCTTAAAAACATCAAAACCTAAATACAAAGAATATATAGGAAAGACAAATTCATTTTTTCCTTGGTTTCCTAAAAAATAAGTATGATCGCATTTCTGAAAGATAATATTTGGTTTATCCTTTTCCTAATTTGGGGCTTCCCGCTAAGCATTTATAGAAGTAAGTTTCGTAAAATTGTATATCAAACTGATAGCTGGCTCATCAATATAAAACCACTTTTTATCAAGGAATTAAAAGGTCTATTTGGTAATTTGTATCCTGAAAATACACAATATTTAAAACAACGGATTTTTTACAGGTTTTATTTGGGTGTTTATATGATTCTATTTATTGTTTATTTAAATTTATCTTAATTTTCAATTCTTACTATTATTGAAAAACACACACAAACATCTCATTTTTTTAAAGTAGCGCAATCAGAATTATTAATATCTTTGGTTCTTTGTAAATTTATACTGTAATGGAGGATTTTGTTTTATACTTTAAAATGGGTTTGAACCATGTGTTAGATTTTTCGGCATACGACCATATTTTATTTTTAATTGTTTTAGCGGTTGTTTTTAATAATTTCCAATGGAGAAAAGTAATCTGGTTAGTCACATTGTTCACTATTGGACATTCAATTACACTCGGGCTATCTGCTTATGAAATTTTGAAAATAAAAGTCGATATTATTGAATTTTTAATTCCGTTAACCATCTTTATAACAGGTAGTATCAATATTATAAATTCAAAAAAAGAATCAAAAAAGAAAGGGAATATAAACTTATTGTTAGCTTTATTATTCGGATTGATACACGGTTTGGGTTTCTCTAATTATTTTAGGATGATGGTTGGAAAAGAGGAAGATAAATTGTTCCCTTTAGTCGAATTTGCGTTAGGTATTGAGCTTGCGCAAGTTATTATCGTCATCGGAATTTTAATTATAGGCATGCTACTTAAAAACTTTTTAAGAGTTGATAGAAGAGATTGGGTTTTGGTTTGCTCATCTATCGTAATCGGATTTTCTATTCAAATGATGATCGATAGGGTTTTTTGGTAGGCGAAAACCCAATAATATTTATTCAAAAACTAATTAAAATTCTTTTTTGCTGGAATTTATATTCAATTTAAATGAAGTATAGAATCAAAATTTTTTCTTTTAATTAACGCCTTTATTCTACAAATCTCTTTACTTTCGTTTTATGACAGAAAAGAAGCAGTTGAAATATGACAGAGCCTATCTAAAAATGGCTTTAGAATGGGGAAAATTGTCACATTGTAAACGCAAACAAGTCGGTGCTTTAATTGTGAAAGATAGAATGATAATTTCTGATGGTTTTAATGGAACTCCAACTGGTTTTGATAATTGCTGTGAAAATAAAGAGGGTAACACAAAATGGGAAGTTTTGCACGCCGAAGCAAATGCAATCTTAAAAGTAGCCTCTTCAACGCAATCAGCAAAAAATGCTACTTTATATATTACCTTATCACCTTGCACAGAATGCAGCAAATTAATTCATCAATCAGGTATAAAACGTGTTGTATATGCAAAAGCTTATAAAGACACTTCTGGTTTATATTTTTTAGAAAAAGCAGGTGTAGAAATTAATTATTTACCTTATGAATAAAAAAAACCTTCCTATATATTTTTCATTAGCTGTTATATTGGGCATTTTAATAGGTCTTTTCTTTGGCGGAAATTCAGATAATTTACTTTCTTTTTCTAACCCACCATCCAAAGAACAAAAAATAAAAAAATTAATCAACTTTATTGAGCAAGATTATGTAGATACTGTAGATACAGAAAACTTGCTAGATGGTGCAATTACACAAATACTAAGCAAATTAGACCCACATTCTCGTTATATTCCTAAAGAAAATTTACAAGACGAAACAAATGCCATGCTAGGTAGCTTTGTTGGAATTGGCGTTATGTTTAGAATGATAAAAGACTCTATGACTGTTATTCAACCTATAAAAGGAGGGCCAAGTATTGAAGCAGGAATTATAGCCGGTGACAGAATCTTAATGTCAAACAAAGACACTTTGTTTGGTAAAGAATATAGAACAGGAGCTGTTCCTAAATATCTAAAAGGAAAACCAAATACAAAGGTCGCACTAAAAATATATAGAAAAAGTAATGACTCCTTGTTTACCATTAATATTACTCGTGGAAAAGTAAATGTGAAGAGTGTAGATTTAACTTACATGATAAATGATTCTATTGGGTATATAAAACTAAACCGTTTTTCAGCAAATAGCTACAGGGAATTTAAATCTTCCCTAAAAAGTTTAATAAATGATGGAATGACAGATTTAGTTTTAGACTTACGTGGAAATGGTGGAGGAATGATGAATATTGCTATCAGAATTGTTGACGAATTTTTAGAAAAAAAGAAACTTATAGTATTCACCAAAAATAACAAAAATCAAATTGATGAATCTTTTTCAACTTCTATTGGATCGTTTGAAAAAGGTGGTTTATATGTTTTAATTGATGAGGGTTCAGCATCAGCTTCAGAAATTGTTGCAGGTGCTTTGCAAGATAATGACAAGGGAACTATAATTGGAAGGCGCTCTTTTGGTAAAGGTTTAGTGCAAATAGATAAGGATTTGGGCGATGGTTCTGCTGTTCGTTTAACCATAGCAAGATATTACACACCAACAGGTCGCTCAATACAAAAACCTTATGATAAAAACGGAAACAAAAATTATGCAAGAGATTATCAAAAAAGAATTAGGAGTGGAGAATTATTAAATAAAGATAGTATAAAAGTCGTTGATTCTTTAAAATTTAAAACTCCTAGAGGTAAAATAGTGTATGGTGGTGGTGGCATTATTCCTGACGTTTTTGTTGCCATAGATACCACTTCTTATATGTCTAGTTTCTATTTAAATTCTGCTAATAATTTTGCTTTTGATTATGTAGATAATAATAGAAAAAAATTATTAAAATGGACTGTAGATAGTTTTATTGTAAATTTTGATCTAGATGAAACCGTTTTAGACTCTTATTTATCTAAAATAAAAGACAGAGCAAACCCATCTTTTAAAACGAAAGAAAGCATAAAAAAATACTTAAAAGCTTCTATTGCCAGTGTACTATTTGGCGATGTTGGTTTCTATAGAATTATGCATCAAGATGATAAAATGTTGCAAAAAGTGTTGGAGTTGGAAAGTAAAGAAGAATAGCTTTTCTTTGCAACAATGAGATCAATAAATACTTCCAAAAATAAAAAAATCTATTTTGCTTCAGACCTGCATTTAGGAGCACCCACAGTAGCAGCAAGTTTTCCCAGAGAAAAAAAGTTTGTTACTTGGTTAGATGAAATTAAAAAAGACGCTGAAGCTATTTTTTTATTAGGCGATTTATTTGATTTTTGGTTCGAATATAAAACAGTGGTTCCTAAAGGATTTGTAAGAACTTTAGGTAAATTAGCAGAAATTAGAGATTCAGGAATCCCTATTTATTTCTTTGTTGGTAATCATGATTTATGGATGAATGACTATTTTCAAACGGAATTAAACATTCCTGTTTTTCACAAACCAGAAGTTTTTAATATTAATAATAAAATTTTCTTAATTGGTCATGGAGATGGTTTAGGTCCTGAAGACAAAAGCTATAAACGCATGAAAAAAGTGTTTACATTTCCCGTATTTAAATGGATGTTTAGATGGTTGCACCCAGATTTAGGTGTTAAACTAGGGCAGTACATGTCTGTAAAAAATAAATTGATTTCTGGTGATGAAGATGCCAAATATCTAGGCGAAGAAAACGAATGGTTGGTAAAATATTGTAAGCGTAAATTATCTGAAACACATTACGACTATTTTGTTTTTGGTCACAGACATCTTCCCTTAGAAATTAAACTAAAAGAAAATAGTGTGTACATGAATCTTGGAGATTGGATACAGTATTTTACCTATGGCGTGCTTGATGAAGGCAACTTTCTACTAAAAGAATTCAAGTCTTAACTATTTTAAATCTGCCATAAAAGTTTTTATTTTTTCTACACCAAGAAATATATTAGGTGCGTTTTTTTCTATGAATGTGCTATCTATATTTTTATGAGACTCATAAGCTCTCATTAAATCTTCTCCGTTAAAATCTACAAAAGCAATTCTAAAAAATAACTCCTCCTTTTCAAAACCAAAATCCACACCTGGCAACATAGCAAAATCGTAGTTTTCTAAAACATAATTAGCCAACTCAAAACTGTCAAAAATTCCTAATTCTAAAATGGCTGCTTTATAGCGGTTGAATCCAATTAACATATAAAATGCGCCTTCAGATTTTGTGCATTCAATCTTTATTGCTGAAAGTTCATTAAAAATAAATTCTGAAATACTTCTTAAAATGGCCGAAGAGGTTGCCACATAATTTTGCAAGTTTGTATGATATTCAAATGCTTTTATTGCAGCAAATTGAATAGGTGATGAAACACAACTAAAAGTTTCACTAAAAAGTGATTTATAGACGTTTTGCAGAGCTTGCATCTCATTTGGTAACACCATATAACCAAGCCGATATCCACCTGCAGAAAACACCTTACTTAAGCCTCCAAAAACAATTGTTTTTTCGGGGTAATATGCCGAAATACTAGGCGAATAAACTTGCGAAAAGTTTATTTGTGAATAGATTTCATCAGAAAAAACTACGATATTGTGTTTTCTACATGCCACGGCTAACGCTTTATATTCTTCTTTTGAATAAATGGCTCCCGTAGGATTATTTGGAGAATTTAAAATTAATACCGTTTGCTTTTTAGGCCTTTTATTCTTAAAAAAAGTGTCTAAATTTTGAGGTGTTAATTTAAAATCGTTTTCAAAATTGGTGTCTAAAATATGATAAGTACCCCCTTTAGATTGTATTTGAGGAATATAGCTTACCCAACTTCCTTTAGGTATTAAAAAATCGGCTTCAAAGATTAAAATGGATTGGTACAACAACTCTTTACTTCCTGGTCCTATAAAAATAGACTCCTTTGTTGTTTTAATATTTTGATGCTTTTTTAAAAAAAGTACGATTTCTTCTCTTAATTCCTCGAGACCTGCCACTGGTAAATAGTGGTTATTTTCGGCATTTTCTCTCAATGCAGCAACGATACTGGCATGAATTGGAAAGGGAGATTGACCAAACCCAAAATGACTAATTTCTTTCCCTTTTATTCTTAATTCCTTTACTTTTTCATTAATCAAAAGCGTAGAAGATTGTTTTAATAATGAGATATTTTGATTGATCATAGTTTTACTAATTTTCTTATTTCATATATTTTAAAAATACTAAATTTTAAGCATAAAAAAAAGCGGCGTAAAGCCGCTTTTTTATAAAAATAAACTTGATTTATTTTAGGGTAAAACTTACTCTTGCGAATAAGAAACGACCACCAACTCCAAATTGTTGAGATCTTCTAGACCAATCAAAACGTCCACCACTTCGGTTCGCTTCAATAGCTCTGTCTGGTGCAACATCTAATAAATTGTTAGCTCCTATTGTAAACGTTAAAGCTTCTGTAGCTTTATATCCAAGAGATAAATCTGTAACAATTTTAGAAGCAAATATTTGTTGATTAGCAACAGAATTCGTTGCTTCAGATACTTTAACAAAGTATACATTTCTAAAGAAAATATTAAATTTTCCAGAAGTTAAACTATTCGTTAAATTCATTTTAGTTCTTGGTACTGCCTCTTCTAAAAATATTCTACTAGTTTCAGGAAAATAAGTATCTACCAAACCTGCATCTTTTAATATTTGAGAAGAATTGATACCTCCTACTTGTCTTGTTTGAGAAAGCGTTCCTGATAAATCAGATTTTAATCTTGTGTTCTCTCCAAAACTTGCTTTGTGTGAAATTACAAAATCAATTCCTTTAGACTGTGTATCTATTGCATTTGCAAAGAAAGATGCCGCAGAAGCGTTTGCTTGAATTAATAATACATCCAATTCAGATCCTGTACCTGGTCCTTTAAATTGACCTGTATACACAACTCTATCAGCAATATTTACTACATAACCATCTACTGTTAAAGTGATGTTAGCTTCTGGCAATTTTGCCGTAAAACCAGCACTAAAACTATTAGAGGTTTCTTCCTTTAATTGAGGAATTCCTAATAATTGAGCCGCTTTACTATCATTTGCAAACGTACCTACTTCTACAGGAACTCCGTCTTGAAAAATAGTAGACGTAGAATTAAAATTCAACTGGTGTAACGAAGGTGCTCTAAAACCAGTATTAAAAGAAGATCTAATTCTAAAATTATCTGAAACTTTATAAATACCTGCTAACTTAAAGTTTAAAGTAGAACCAAAATCTGAATAGTTTTCATAACGTGTTGCAAAAGTGGTTGAGAAGGTTTCAGAAAACTTTGCATCTAAATCGACATAAGCAGCAACACTACTACGTGCTCTATCCAACTCATTTTTAGGACCAAATCCTGGAAATACTTGAGAACCTCCTGGTCTAGAACTTCCAAAAAAGTCTTTTAATGGTGTAGTTCCTTCAATACCTGTAAATGGTAATCCATCTGCCTGATATTGTGTATAAGAAGATTCTTCACCAGAAATAATTTGGTAGTTTTCCATTCTGTGTTCGCCACCAAAAGCAACACCAAAGCCTTCAAAAGTATCTTCATAAAATTTAGACAAATCTAAATTCGTAGTATTTTGCATAAAAGAGAATCCACCAGCATCAAAAGTTGTTGGAGATGCATTTCCTTGAGAAGCATTATACGTATTACCAATCACAAAATCGAAAGCATTTTTACCATACGTATTAGAAAAATCTACATTCCACTCACCAATTTTTCCTTTAATACCAACTGCTAAAGATTGATCTGAAATCGTTGAATTAATTTCTGGTAAAAAACCATGGTTGTAAGCAGGGGTAAACGTTCTACTTTGACTAGGTAATCTGTAAAAACCAGCAGAATTACCGTTTCTTGAACTCATACCCGCAAAAGAATACAATTCAGTACCATTGTCATCTAAAGGTAATTTAAGGTTGGCAAAAAAGCGACCTCCCCTTACTCGAGATTGTCCTACTCTCATGTTATAGTCTGTTCTTTTTTGGCCTCTTGCTGCTAATTCAGAAGCAGTTGCATCCGCTCCTAAGATCGTTTGTAATTCAGAAAAACCATCTGATGGCGCTGTAGCATAACCTGCCGCATTCGCAAAACCTTTTAAATTGTCTATAATTGGCAGCCCGTTTACTCCAGATAATGTTGATCCGTCTACTCCATTGGCTAATGATAAAAATTCAGAAGAATGCACAGCGTTGTTAGCATTTGCTAATCTTTCAACAACATTATATCCGTTAAAAATACCACCTTCCCATTCTTTCATTCTATTGTACGCTTCACGAACATCAAAATCTCCAGAGAATGTAATAAAACCACCATCTTCACCTAAAGGCAATCCGTAGCTTGCGCTAACGTTGGTTGTTTCTCCGTCAGACCCACCTGTTTGACTATTTGAGTTTTCACTAAAATGTGCTCCTGTAGTAACTGCTAAAGACAACTCATTTACAGTTTCATTTAAAACAATGTTGATAACTCCTGCAATCGCATGAGACACATATTGTGCTGCTGCGCCATCTCTTAATACCTCTAATCTTTTAATTGCTGCTGCTGGGATTGCATTTAAATCTGTTCCTACAGAACCTCTACCAAAGGTGCCATTAACGTTTATCAAAGAAGAGGTATGTCTTCTTTTACCATTAATTAACACCAATACTTGATCTGGACCTAAACCTCTTAATGAAGCAGGATCTACGTGATCTGTACCATCTGAAATCGTTTGTGTATTCGATGTAAATGAAGGTGCTACAAAATTTAAAATCTGATTTAAATTAACCTGTGGTGATGATGCTGCTAATTCTTTAATATCAACGATATCGATGGGTACAGGAGAATCTATAACAGATCTGTTTGGGTTTCTAGAACCTATAAAAACAATCTCATCTAAAGCGTTATCTTCTTTTAGAACAATTGTTAAAAAAGAAGTATTGGTTACTTCTATCGTTTGAGAAGCAAAACCCATAGAAGAAATTACAAACGATGTTGGTAAGCTTTTTACTTCAAGAGAAAAAGCTCCTGTATCGTTAGTTGAAGTTCCGTTAGAAGTTCCTTTTTCTACAATATTAATATAAGGCAAACCTTCACCAGATAAATCTATTACTTTACCTTTTATTGTTTGTGCGACCATCGTTAATGGCAACATAAACAAAAAAGTAATTATTAAAAAATTACTAAAGTTTTTTTGTTTCATGTTAAGTTATTTTTAGGTTAAATTTAAGTTAAGTTTAAGCAAATATTATTCTTTTTATTCGGGAACACAAACTTTATCCACAAAATATGGATATTATGTTAATTAACATAAATTTTATAATTTAATTTGGAAATAAACTTTCCAAGGTTTACTCCCTAGAGTTTTCTTAAGAAACAAAACTTAAATTTTTAAAAAAAATGATACTCATTATTATAAATTTAATTTCGATTTACAGTAGATTACTTTAACTGATCTTTAGACTTTATTCTTCATTCCCTAGGACCTCACTAATGAATACACATTTTGCTGTAAGCCTCTCTTTTTAAAGCTTTAAAACTTTCTTTAATTCTTCTATGGTTTATGCTTAAGCACGCATGTACTCCTTAAACAATCTGTTCTTGTTTTCTGGTTCACGAAAATTTAAAATAAAAAAATGCTACCCTTTCGAGTAGCAAATTCCAATTAATCAAATAAAATCGTCATTTAAAACTGGTAATTTAAAGATAAATTAAACATTGTACCTAATTGGCTAAAGTGAGAACCATCATACGTCATTTGAGAATAACGTTGATCAAAAGTAATCGCGTTAGACTCATTTTCAAGTTGTGTTAATCCAGTACTAGTAATTACTGTGCTATCAATGATTGCTTGTCCAGCTGCATTTTCTGCTTTAAATGCCCATTCAGGTAATACATTCAATAGATTATTTACATTAAAAGCAATCGTTAATTTATCGGAAGCTTTAAAGTTTATTGCTAAATCTGTAACAACTTTAGGTGTAAACTCTGTTCTTAAATTGTCACTCATAAACTTTTGCCTAAAAGTAGTTTTTCCGAAATAGGTATTGTTTAAAGAAAGACCCCAATTATTAATATCATAAGAAGCTCCTAAAATCCACTTAGATTTTGGTCTAGAAGAAAACATTAATGCTAAATTAGATCGATCAAGCACAGCATATTCATCTCCTTCTACATTAATAGTAGGAATATCTTGTGTTGCCTTATTTTCAATCGTATAATTTCCAGAAAGGTTTAAATCTAATTTACCAGATCCTATTTCAATATTTGAAATACCTGATACAAAATCAATCCCAGAAGTTGTAGTATCAAAACCATTAAGAAAAAATTGATTCCCAGCGATTTTATTTGTGTAAATAACTCTATCTTTTACATCAATTTTATAATAATCTACTGTAAAGTTTATATTATTTGAAATTTTCCCACCAAAACCAACAGTAATATTTGTAGATTTTTCTGGCGTAAGTTTAGGTATTCCTATTTCTCTAGCTTTAGGAGAAACGTTGTTCACTAAACCTACAACTTCAATTCCTCCATCTTCAGCAAAAGAATATTGAGACTTCTCAGTATAAATTTGATGTAAACTCGGTGCTCTAAACCCTGAAGAAACAGATCCTCTCATTGTATATTTATCAGATAACTTGTAACGAGAACTAAATTTGTAAACAAAGGTGTTTCCAAAATCAGAGTAGTTTTCACCACGCACAGTACCACTTAATAAAAAGTCATCAGAAACGTCATAGTCTAAACTAAAATATCCACCTAAGTTATATCGGTTAAAGATTCCAGAGTTTACAATGTCATTTCCTGCAAATGAATCACCTCCACCACCTTCATAAGAAGATAGTTTTCCTGCGATTACTTCGAAGTTTTCATTTCTAAACTCAGCTCCCATACCAATACTCACTTTATCAGAAAGAAGTCTAGATACATCTAAATTCCCTACAATGTGATTAAAAGAGGTTCCTCCTGGATCAAAACTAGTTGGACTAAGCGCTTGATACCCTTCACTCGCATTTTGAGTATTGTTCACTTTATAGGTTTGTTCATTCCCACCAAAAGTAATACTAGAATCTACATTCCATTCATTTACTGTTCTCTTAATTCCTAAAGTTGCATTAAAGTCATTTAATATACCTTCAAAAGTTGGCACATAACCGTCAAATCCACCTCTTTCATTTGAAGGAAATAAATCTTGTAAATACGCCATGTCTCCTGTTGCTACTTTCCAATATGGAGTTCTGTAATTTGCATAAGAATTTACTTTTTTGAATACATATGCTGCATTAAAATACAATGTAGACTCTTCAGATAAATCATATCCTCCATTAATTAAAAATTTAGTAGCTACAGTTTCTGGTGCACCGTTAATATTTCCTGCGTCTGGTCTGCGAGATAAAAATTCTTGAACGTCTGCTAAATCAGCGCCAAATTCATTAGCTTCTCCTAACGCACTTACCGTTCCTGGTCTGTTTGCCAAACCTACTTTAGAAAAGTCAACTGTATAATTCACAAATCCTTTACCGTCACCAATAGAAGATCCGTTATTTACACTAATACCAAACATTTCACCATCTCCTTCTGAAGTAATTCCAGATCTTAAAGTTGCTGAACCTCTACTTACATCATCCTTTAAAATAATATTTATTACACCTGCAATTGCATCAGAACCGTATTGTGCAGATGCACCGTCTCTTAATACTTGAATACTTTTAATTGCATCGATTGGTATTGCAGAAATATCTGTACCTGTTTCACCTCTACCTGGTGAATCTTGTGTGTATAACAATGCACTAACGTTTTTACGTTTACCATTAATTAATACCAAAGTTCTACTTGGTCCCATGTTTCTAATTTCATACGGGTCTAATAAAGAAGTCGCATCGTTTACTGGTGTTTGAACCGTGTTAAATGATGGTATTTTAAAAGCTAACGCTTTGTCAAAGGTTGTTTGACCTGTAGATAGTAATTCTTTAACACCAACAACATCTACTGGTAATGCTGTATCTGCATCACTTCTAGGAGCTGTTCTTGATCCTACTAAAATAATTTCATCTAACGCATTGTCTTCATTGATAACAATTGTTAAGTAAGAGTTATTCTTCACTTTTACAGTTTTAGTTTCAAAACCCATAGAAGAAATAACAATTGATGCTGGTAAACTTTTAAATGTAACAGAGAACTCTCCATTATCATCTGAAACAATTCCGTTAGAAGTGTTTCCTTTTTCTACAATATTCATATAGGGCAATCCTTCACCTGATGAATCTGTAACTTTTCCTTTTACTGTCTGCGCCATTAATCCAAGAGGTAACAAAAACATAAAAGCAATGGTACATAATTTTAAAAAATAATTTTGTTTCATAAATAAGTTATTAAGTTTGTTTGATTGGCTAATACTTTCATGCATAAAGTTTTCACCCATTTAGTATAGAAGCCAACAACAGAAAAATTATACCCTTAAAAAATCACTTTTTTTTAAAAAAAACAACAAAAAGGTATAAAATTGATAATAATTTAATACTTATGTTGCGATATAAATTTCACCAAACTATCTGTAAAGAGAAAAAACACCTTTTAAAATGTACTATTTGGTACATTCTTATTAATTTTAGTTTGATTGATAAAACACCAATTCCTCAAACATTAAATTTTTGCTATCTATTTAATAAAATATTTCTGATACATTTAAGTTTTGTGCGTAAATATTTAAAGGATTAATGCTTTCTAAAAGAAATAGTTAACGCACTCTTCCTGTTTTTTCAGACACATAAAAAATTTAACCCAAAAAAAAATGCTCCTCTTTCGAGTAGCATTTTTTTTATATATCGAAACAAACCAATCATACTTATACTGGTTTAAAAGTTCGAGCTATTTTTAAAGTAAATTTTAGAACGTGAATGCTAATTTTGAAAATATTCTTGTTCCATCAATACCAAATTGAGTTGTTTGCCAAGGGTATTTAAATCTACCTACAAAATCTAAATTTCTATCGTTAGGTGCACCTCCGTTGCCGCTATAAGCATCAGCAAAAGTATCTGGATACACATTAAACAAATTGTTAACCCCTACTGTAAGACTTAGTTTATCTGTTAATTCATAACCAACGTTTATATCGGTTAGAGTTTTACCCCCAAAAGTTGCATCGTTAGAAGCATCAGAAGCGTGTCTATACGTTACAGATCCATAATTCATAAAAGATAAACCTGCTGTCAGCTTGTCAATTCTATAATTTGCAGAAGCAATAATTTTTTGTCTTGGTCTCCAAGATTCAACTCTAGAAATATCTTCTCTAGAAAAGATAGCGTCTTGTAAATTATTATTTTCAATAAATTCAGGAAAATTAAAGTCTGTTACTTCTGTCTTATTAAAATTGGCAGCAATGCTACCACTTAATATACCAGAGCCTACTATAATATTATCATAACTAAATACAAGGTCAATACCTTTCGTTCTGGTATCAATAGCATTTAAGAAAAACCCTGCTGCTCCAACATTAACAGCATCTAAAGTTTGATCTATAGGACTTCCAGCATCTCCTGTAGGAGTTACTTGACCAGAAAGTGCAATTCTATCATTCACATCTATTTGGTAAACATCTAAAGTGAAACCAAGTTTTCTTGTAATACGATATGAAATACCCGCACCGATACTGTTAGAGGTTTCAGGGTTTAATTCAGGAATACCCAATGCTCTTAGCGCTGGATCTGAATTGTTAAGAATTCCGTTTTGTTGAATTCCGTTTGCAGTTAATGTCGTGGTTATTGCTGTATAAAACATCTGGTGCAATGACGGTGCTCTAAAACCACTACTCACAGATCCTCTGATTGCTAACTTATCATTATCTGTTTTCCATCTTGAGTTTAATTTCCAACTTACGTTAGACCCAAAATCTGAATAATCTTCAAAACGCAATGCTCCACCAACTAACCAAGACTTCGAAAGATCTGCGCTTATATCTGTATAGATTCCGATGTTACTTCTATAATCATCAGAAGCATTTTCTGGCTTAAAACCTCCAAAAGACTCTGAACCTGTTCTATCAGATATATCTGGTGTAGCATCATTATAAGAAGCCAGTTCTCCTTCTTCAGTAACAAAACGCTCTGTTCTATGTTCTGCACCAAAAGCGATAGAGATCGATGTATCATCTTCGCCTTCAAAGGTTCTAAACACATCTAAATTATTAACAATATGACTAAACTGATGTGCGCCATTATAAAAATCTGATGGACTGCTTCCACCATAAGACTGGTTAAAAGAATTGGTAATATAATAATCAATTCTATTTTTACCCGTAGTTGAACTCAAATCAAAATTCCAGTCGTTATAAACTGTTTTTATTCCTATTGACAACGTATTATCTATAATTTGAGGAGACATTTCTGCTAAAAAAAAATCTTGGCCGGGATATATTTGTTCAAAACCAGTCACCCAATAAGGAACTCTTGCAAATTGAGGAGCAGAACCACTTCTATTGGTTAACATACCAAAAGAATATACTTCAGTTTCTGTTTCTTCGTCTAATGTATACCCCATATTATATGAAAAATTCGTGATTGTCATATCTGGCGTACCAACCTGAAAACCTGCACTTGGGTTTTTATCTAAAAACGCAGTTAAATCGGCTGTATTAAAATCAGTTGCATCTGTAACTCCCCAATACCCTGCTTCATCTTCTAAACTTGTAACGGTTCCTGCTCGTTGGGTACGTTTTGCATCAAAATAATTAAACGTAAAATTTGCATACCCTTTGTCTGCGATATCAACTCCAAAACCTGTTTCTAGTTGATATTGCTCTCCATCTCCCTCACTCGTAACACTATAACTTGTATTTACAAATGGATCCATTGATTTTTTTAGCACTAAATTAATAACACCAGCAACAGCATCTGAACCATATTGAGCAGCTGCCCCATCCCTTAAAATCTCAACGCGCTCTAGCGCTGCGGAAGGAACAGATTTCATATCTACTCCAACTTCTCCACGCCCAGGAGTTACGTAACTATACACCAATGCACTTGCATTCTTTCTTTTTCCATTTACTAAAACAAGCGTTCTACTTGGAAATAAACCTCTAAGATCCGCAGGACTAAAATGAGCTCCAGCGTCAGACACAGGTTGCTGTGTGGAATTGTAAGAAGGTACTTTAAACATCAATTGCTGATCTAAAACTCCCTGACCAGTTTGTGTTAATTCAGATATTTTAATATTGTCTATTGGTACTGGAGAATCAAAAGCGGTTCTTGGTTTCCCTCTGCTACCAACTAAAACAATTTCATCTAACGCATTGTCTTCGATAACCACAATTGTTAAATAATCGCTATTTGTAACTTTTATAGATTTTGTTGCAAAACCCATTGAGGAAACAATAATAGTAGTTGGCAGACTTTTAACGGTAATAGAAAATTCTCCATTATCATCAGAAACCATTCCATTAGAAGTGTTTCCTTCTTCTACAATATTCATATAAGGCAGTACTCGACCTGCTGAATCTGTGATTTTTCCTTTAATTGTTTGTGCCATAAGTCCTAGCGGCAACATGAAAATAAAAGCCACGGTAAATAGTTTTAATAAGTATTTCTGTCTCATAAATAAATAAAATTTTAATTAATAATAAATATGCGTAGTTGAGCATTGCTTTAATGAATTACCTCGAAGCAGAGCTTTCGAAGTATCAAGAAAAAAACTTTATTTTTTAGTTTGATGAAAACCTATGGTTTTCAAACTGTTTTCTTGACCACCGACTTAGAACGTCGGAGAATTATTTCGATTAAAGGGAATACACCCGTTAGTTACATAAGTCAAAAGAAGAAAAAATATACCCTTAGAAATTCACTTATTTTTTAAAAATAAAATAATAGAAAGACATTAAACGCGTTAGATTACTGATAAACAGCCAGGATGAACTTAAATTAGGTAGAAAAAATAATTTAAAAGAAAACGTACATGTAGAGTTCCGAAAAATTCTTCACGCTTAAAGCTTTACATTTAATTTTGTGTAGTAAAAAGAACCATTTGTACCCATTTGTGTTGCATCCCATAAACCACCGCTATCGGTAAAATCATTCTGCTCGGTTGGGTAAATATTCAATAAATTATTGGCTCCTAATTGTAGCTTTAGAATTTTATTTAATTGATAATTAAAATGCAAGTCTGTGGTTATTCTTGGTTGATAAATATCTGTAGCAGCCTCTTGCCTTTCTGATTCAGAATTATTGAAGTTGGATAGATCTCTAGTTATTTGCCAGTCGATTAAATTAATTTCACTAAATCTCGTGAAATTCAAAGAAGTTCTAAATCTTTTATATTGATAATTAATCCCTAGATTAAATTTACTATTTGGGGCAGATGACAATAAAAACTGCCGCTCCCTCTCTCCAAAAAAAGTTTCTTGATCTAAACTTTTATTATTAATAGCTGCAATAGTCATGTGGTTAATGTTACCAGAAAAATCAAAAGATAATTCACTATTTCCCATTTTCTTGCTCCAATTTAAAACCAAATCTACCCCTGTCGTTTTAGTATCTACCCCGTTTGCAAAAAACTGAACGTTGTCTATTCCTAATTCTAAATCTGAAGCTTCAAAATTACCACTTAAAATAATTCTGTCCTTAATGGCTGCATAATAACCATCTAATGTTACATTAAAAGTCGGACTTACTTTTGCCGTTAATCCCAAACTAAAATTTATGGATTTTTCTTCCTTTAATTCATCAATATTAAACATTCTTGCAACAGAACTATTATTTGCCACCAAAAGTGATTCTGTTGGTGTATTGCCAATAAAATTTGTAAACGCTAAATTGTAATAATTTTGAGCCAAAGAAGGAGCTCTAAAACCTGTACTGAATGAACCTCTTAAATTAATCTTTTTAGTAATTTTATATCTAGTGGCAAGTTTATAATTTAAGGTGCTTCCAAAATCAGTATAATATTCTAAACGCAAGGCTGCACCAATCATAAATTTTGCGGAAAAATCTATTTCTGTATCCAAATAAACACTAAAATTAGATCGATTCCTATCAACTTCATTATCTACGGAATACCCTGGAAATCCTTGAGAACCTCCTGGCCTAACAACTCCATTATAAGTTCTATAGTCCGAAACTGCAGTTTTCGAATTTACCACATCTCCGTTAACATCATAAGAACTATAAGAGCCTTCTTCACCAGAAAATATTTTATATTTATCTAGTCTAGATTCTAGACCTAAAGCAACATTAAAACCATATGAACTTTTTAAAAAATATCTAGAAAAATCAATACTTGTTGTGTTTTGTATTAATTGATGACCGCCTGCATCAAATTCTGTAGGAGAATTTTCTTCTAAAGTGGCATTCACAGTATTTTTAATAAAGTAATGAAAATTATTTCTACCAAACGTATTGTTAATATCAAGATTCCATTCTTTAAACTCGGTAAGGATTCCAAGAGAAAATGAGTTGTCTAAAATATGAGACGTAATTATTGGGTTAAATCCGTTAGGATATAAATCGAGTACATTTCTTTCACTATTTGGTGTTCTAGTAAAAGCATACGCTTCAGTATTCTTATGACTAAAACCACCGTTAGTGTAAAACTTCGTATTTTTATTAATCGGTATTTCAGAATTAAAAAACAGTAGCACATTTTTTATTGCTGCTTGTCCATAATTTTTTCTAGCAGTTGTTCCTGGTCTTATTGTGTGGTCTGTTGATAAAGCTTCTGCAGTAAAGTTTATAAAACCTCCTTTGTTTATTTTAGTTCCATAATTTAACCCTAACTTATAAGTAAATCCGTCTATTTTATTTGGGAAAATATGATCACTATCTGCATTATTAAACCCTAATGTACTGGTTATATTCAATTCATCGTCAGTATCTTTTAGTACAATATTTATAACTCCTGCAATAGCATCAGAACCGTATTGTGCAGAAGCGCCGTCTCGTAATAACTCTATTCTTTTAATAGCAGAAATAGGAATTGCATTTAAATCGGTACCGGAATTCCCTCTACCTCGAGTACCATATAGGTTTATTAAAGATGCCTGATGCCTTCTTTTTCCGTTGATTAAAACCAAGGTTTGATCGGGGCCCAAGCCTCTTAAAGTTGCCGGATCTATGTGATCGGCCCCATCTGCGCCCGATTGTTTTGTTGCATTAAAAGACGGAATTGCATATTGTAAAAATTGAGTCAATTCTACCTGACTGCTATTTGCGGCTGTTTCTTCTATATTTATAAAATCAATAGCGACTGGAGTGTCATTTGCAACTCTATTTTTATTTCTTGAACCAACAATTTGCACCTCGTCCAATTCCTGACCAGCTTCGAGTATAATTGTATGAAATTTATTTGGAATAAGTTTTAAGGTAATAGCGTTATGCCCTAAAAAACAAAAAGTAACTAAATTATTTTTATTGATTTTAAACTCAAAAGTACCATCGCTATTGGTGGTCACTCCCATTAAAGAACCTTCTTCTTGAACCGTTGCTCCATTAAGAGGTGTATTGTCTGAGCTCAAAACAATTCCTCTAACGAGTATTTCACCCTTATTAAAGGTAATATCAACTAGCCTTTTAGAGATGGAACTTGTCTTATCTTTTATTTTAATTTTCTTTTCATCTAGTTCCTTTTTAGTGTAAATCACGTAATAATTATTCCCTAAATCATCGAATAGTAATGCCGTTAATTTTTCTAATAATGAGATAGATTCTTTTAAGGATAGGTTTATAAAACCTTCTTCTTGTATAAAGTTGTTTGAAAGCAGATTTGCATTGTAAGTAAAGAATACTTTATGCGTATTACTAATTTTGTTAAGTAATGTTGTTATAGGTATTGGCAGCTTTTTAGACTCTTGAGCCTGGGTAATTTGAAAAACACAGAGCCCAAAAAAAAGTATTGCAAATTTTATACAAACTGATTTTTGAATCATTTATCAATTTAAAATCACATCTGCTTTTTGCTAATAATTAAACTATTATCTTTTTTAATAATAATTACATCAACAGACTTTTCAATTGCTTTTATACAGATGTCTATGTTAGTAGTAGGCACAGCGCCTGTAATTACTGTTTTTTTACTTATCTCGTCTTTATAGACAATAGAAAAACCATAAGATTCTTCTATTTTTTCCATGGCTTTTTCCAAAGATAAGTTATCAAAAAGTAAAGAACCGTCTTTCCAAGAAGTTTTTATTATTGAATTAAAAATATTGATGTCTTCTAAAATCTCATTTTTCTTTGATGAATAAGAAACATAATTACCTGGAATCATCTTTTTATCGAGCCCATTTTTGAGCTTTAACCATATTTTTCCTTCTTCTAAAAAAACAGCTGTTTTTTTCTTTTTTGTATTTACATTAAAAGAAGTTCCGAAAACTTCTACAGATAAATCATTCGTTATAACCCAAAATTTTGCATCCGTAACGATTTTTTTATCAACTTGAAAAAAAGCTTCTCCAGACAACCAAACTTTTCTACTTTCATTTTTGTAATAAGATAAGCTAGAATTTGAGTTTAAAGTAACATCACTGCCGTCTTGTAATTTTATGTTTAAAATTTCTCCATAATCCGTTTTATGAGTAACTTTAGCATATAAGTTTGTAAAATAAAAGCCTAGAGAAATTAACAAAAGTAAAGAAGCCACTGCACTCAAAGGTCTTAAATACCTTACTTTTCTTTTTGAAGCTATTTTTTTTGCTTGAATTTTAGTTTCTAATTTTTTCCATTCAAAAGCCACTTTTTCTTTGCTCACAAAATTCTGATCAAAAGAAATTCCTAAAACAAGATCTTTCGCTTTATCTACAAGTTCTTTTTTATCAAGATTATTTGTAATCCAAAATTCCCAAAAATTGATATCCGTACCATTATTTTGTAAAACCCAATTTTTAAAAGAAGTATCTTCTAAAAAGTCATTTAAACTAGTGTATTTTTTCTTAATCATTTCTGTATTTCATATCAATCTACTTAAATAAGCGTACTTTTTATTTATTATACTCTAAATTTAATATTAAATTTTAATTAAATAATTTTAAAATAGAAATTTCTTCTTTTAAACTTTTTATAGCTTTATGAAGTGTGTTTACGACACTTTGATAATTAATCCCCATTATTTCTGATATTTCTGCTGCTTTTAAACCACTGTAATATTTTAAGTAAACCGCTTCTCTTTGTCTTTTTGGCAACTTGTTTAATAAGGTTGAAAGATTTTTATTTTTAAAACTAGTAGTTTCTTGATTCGTCATGAGTTCTTCAGCGGTAAATTTAAGGTCTACAAAAGTTTCATCTGGTGCATCTGTATATGTTAGTTTTTCATTTTTTTTCATCACTTTTAATAAAAAACGTTTGTAAGATGTAAAAAGATACGGGGCAATGACATCCAAATCGCTTAAATTTTCTCTGTGTTCATAAACATATAGAAAAAAATCTTGCAACGTATCTTCAGTCATAGCGGTATCTTTCGATATTTTTAAGCCATAACTATGCAGTTTAGGGTAATAACTTTCAAAAAGTATAGAAAATGCATTTAAATCTCCTTCTTTTAAAGATTTCCATATAAACTTATCTGATAATTTTTCCATGTAAAAGATTGGATGTAAAATATTCTTTAAAAGTAACAAAAAAAAACGAATCATCTTTAACCTTCTTTTAACAAGAATAATTTTGCTAATATTGTAGCTTTGTTTGTCGTAAAAAAATAACAACTAATACACAATATTACAATGGATGTAGATGTAAGAGCTATTAATGAGAAAATAGAAAGAGAAAGTGCCTTTATAGATATTCTTACTTTTGAAATGAATAAAGTAATTATAGGGCAAAAACAAATGATAGAAAGTTTATTAATTGGTTTGCTTGGTAACGGACATATTTTATTAGAGGGTGTTCCCGGACTGGCAAAAACATTAGCCATAAATACTTTAGCCAAAGCTGTACAAGGTTCTTTTAGTAGAGTTCAGTTTACACCAGATTTATTACCTGCAGATGTTGTTGGAACCATGATTTACAACATGAAAGAAAATGATTTCATGATTAAAAAAGGACCTATTTTTGCAAACTTCGTATTAGCAGATGAGATTAACAGAGCACCTGCAAAAGTACAATCTGCTTTGTTAGAAGCCATGCAAGAACGACAAATTACCATTGGCGATACCACATTTAAATTAGACGAACCCTTTTTAGTAATGGCAACGCAAAACCCTGTTGAACAAGAAGGTACCTATCCATTACCAGAAGCACAAGTAGATCGATTTATGTTGATGGTTGTGATTGATTATCCTCGTATTGAAGATGAACAAATCATTATGCGTCAAAATTTATCTGGTGGCTTTGCAACTGTAAATCCTGTGATTTCTGTAGCACAAATCTTAAAAGCAAGAGAAGTTGCCAATGAGGTGTATATGGATGAAAAAATTGAAAAATATATTCTTGATATTATTTTTGCAACACGGTATCCAGAAAAATACAATTTACCAGCTTTAAAAGATTTAATTAGTTTTGGGGCTTCACCAAGGGGAAGTATCAATTTAGCAAAAGCTGCAAAATGTTATGCTTTTATTAAAAGAAGAGGGTATGTAATTCCTGAAGATGTTAGAGCTGTTGTTTTTGATGTTTTACGTCATAGAATCGGGATTACTTATGAAGCTGAAGCTGAAAATGTAACCTCTGTAGAAATTATCAACCAAATTATTAACGAAATAGAAGTGCCTTAAAATCGCCGTGCGCTATTGGCTTTATGGCTTTTAGCAAACTGCGAATAGCCAATAGCTAACTGCTTCAGAACAATGGATACTAAAGAAATACTCAAGAAAGTTCGCAAAATAGAAATTAAGACAAAACGTTTGTCTAATGATATTTTTGGTGGTGAATACCATTCCTCTTTTAAAGGACGTGGTATGACTTTTTCTGAAGTACGCCAGTATCAATTTGGTGATGATGTAAGAGCCATTGATTGGAATGTTACTGCTCGTTATAATGAGCCTTATATAAAAGTTTTTGAAGAAGAACGTGAATTAACGATGATGTTAATGGTTGATGTCTCTGGCTCAGAATCCTTCGGAACATCTTCACAATTTAAGAAAGATACGGTTACAGAGATTGCTGCAACGCTTGCTTTTTCTGCCACTCAAAATAACGACAAAGTAGGTTTGATTTTATTTTCTGATGATATTGAGTTGTTCATTCCGCCTAAAAAAGGAAAAAGCCATGTTTTAAGAATTATTAGAGAACTCATAGAATTTAAGCCGAAAAGTAAAAAAACAAATATTGCAGCAGCTTTAAAGTTTTTATCTAGCGTAATTAAAAAAAGCGCCATTGTTTTTATATTATCAGACTTTATGGATGATGACTATGAGAAAACCGTTAAAATAGCGGCTAAAAAACACGATTTAACAGGAATTAGAGTTTACGATAAGCGTGATGAAGAAATTCCAAATTTAGGAATGGTACACATGTTAGATTCTGAAACAGGGGCTATTCAATTGGTCAATACATCCTCAAAAACAACCAGAATAAATTATAAAGCAAATGCCTTAAGACTCTCTAATTATTATATAAATACCTTTAAAAGAGGAGGAGCAGGAACTATCAATACAAGAGTTGATGAAAGTTACGTAAAAAAACTATTAGGCTATTTTAAATATAAAGGAAGGTAAAGCCACCCTTAATCTTTCCGAAGGGAAGAAAATAATGCCAAAAAAATAAAAAATTAGAGTAAAAGATATTTACAAGTTGAAAAAAAGTAATACTGATATAAGTTTTCTAAAAGACAAAAAAGTAGCAAAAGCCAAGTGCCTTCCTTACTACGATCAGCGGTTTGAGGTGAGAGACTTTTTGTTCTTTTTTCTCTTTCTATTGTTTAGTGCTGTTGCCTTTGCCCAAAACCCAATGGTAAAGACCCAAATAGAAACTTCTAACATAAGAATTGGTGAACAATTCAATTTAAAAATTTCAGTAAATGAAACGGAAAATGTAATCTTACCAAAATTAGAGCTAAAAGGTTTAGAGGTTATTGATTCAGCAAAAATTGACACAATCCGGAATATGATTATTCAAAAGTATATCATAACTGGTTTTGATAGTGGTTCATTTTATATACCTCAACAACAAGTTTTTGTAAAAAACCAAGCTTACTTAACAGACTCTTTGTTAGTAAATGTGGCAACAGTTGCTATTGACACTGCTAAAATTAAAAAATACCCTATTAAATCGATTAAAAAAGAACCCTATGTTTTTGATGATTTTAAAATTTACATTTATCTACTTATAGCCGCGTTGATAATCATAGGTTTTTGGATTTATTATTTTGTCATCAGAAAACGAAAAATTGATGAAGATGAACCTACGTACAAAGCCCTACCACCATATGAAGAAGCCATTTATAAGCTGAACGAATTAGATGAAAAACTACTTTGGCAAAATAATAAAGTAAAAGAATATTATAGTGAATTAACAGATATTGTCCGTGGTTATATTGAGAGAGAACTAAAAGTACCTGCTTTAGAAAAAACATCAGACGAAATTATAGATATGTTAAAAGATTTCCATGATGCTAGTGCAATTACTGCCAACAAAATAACTATTCAAAAACTAAAAGATTTATTACGAGAAGCCGATTTAGTAAAATTTGCGAAATCAAAACCACTAGCGCCTGAAATAGAAGAAGACAGAAAAGATGCCGAAGAGGTCTTGCATAATCTAAAACCAAAACCAGTTATTAAGAATGATGAATTGGAGTAATTTTGAATTTCTAAATCCAGAGTTTTTGTGGTTGCTAATATTAATTCCTTTATTAGCAGTTAGATATTTCTTTGTACGAAAAAAAGACGCATCTGTTTTAACGATACCGAGTATTAAAGGTTTTAAAATAAAGACCTCTTTTGTATCGAAGTTAAAACCAATCGTATCACTTTTAAGATTATTAGCTCTGTCTGCAATTATAGTGGCATTAGCGAGACCAAGAAATGTTTCCGTAAGTAAAAAAACTAAAACAAATAAAGGAATAGATATCGTAATGGCAATTGATGTCTCAGCAAGTATGTTGGCGAGAGATTTACGCCCTAACCGATTAGAAGCCTTAAAAAAAGTAGCCATAACTTTTGTAAATAGAAGACCTAATGATCGAATAGGTATTGTAGTATATGCAGGTGAAAGTTTTACACAAACACCCATTACAAGTGATAAAGGCATCGTAAAACGTAGTATTTCTGAATTAAAGTGGGGTCAGTTAGATGGTGGAACTGCCATTGGTATGGGTTTAGGCTCTAGCGTAAATAGATTAAAAGATAGTAAAGCAAAAAGTAAGGTGATTATTTTACTAACTGACGGAGTCAATAACTCCGGAAATATAGATCCAAGAACAGCTACAGAATTAGCCAAAGAATTAGGTATTAAAGTCTATACAATTGGAATTGGAAAAAACGGAATGGCAGCTTTTCCTTGGAGTAAAGACCCAAGAACTGGACAATTAAATTTCAGAAAACAACAAGTAGAAATTGATGAGGAACTGTTAAAAGAGATTGCATCAGAAACAAACGGACAATATTTTAGAGCAACCGATAATACAAAATTAGCAGCCATTTACGATGAAATTGATAAACTTGAAAAAACAAAAATAGAAGAATTTAAGTATTACAATTATCAAGAAATGTATAGACATTTAGTGCTTTTAGCGCTTGGTTTTTTGCTGTTAGAATTCTTGTTAAGAAATACATTATTTAAGAGTTTTATATAATAATATTAAAAGATTGAAGAATTAAATGATTAAAACCTTTAATAATTAAATTTTTAATCTTTCAATAATAACAAAATGTACAAATTAGAAGAACCAATTTATTTTTATATTTTAGCAATCATTCCAGCAATGATTGTTGTTTTTCTGTTAGTTTTATGGTGGAAAAAAAGAACCCAACGTAAATTTTCAAATCCTGATTTATTAAAAAAATTAGCACCAAATTCATCCACATTTAAATCGGCTTTAAAATTGATGATGTTGTCGTTGGGAATTGCTTTTTTAGTAATCTCTTTGGTAAATCCTAAAATGGGTTCTAAATTAAAAACTGTTAAAAGAGAAGGTGTAGATGTCGTTTTTGCTTTGGATGTTTCCAGAAGTATGTTAGCAGAAGATATTGCACCTAACAGGTTAGAGAAATCGAAACAAATCATCTCAAAAATTATAGATAAATTAGGTTCAGATCGAGTTGGTATTATTATTTACGCAGGTAATTCTTATCCGCTTTTACCCATAACTACCGATCATGCGGCAGCAAATATGTTTTTGCAAAATGCAAACCCTGATTTAGTTTCTAGCCAAGGAACGGCTATTAACGAAGCACTAGAACTTGCAAAAACATATTATAATAATGACGATCAAACCAATCGGTTTTTAATTATTATTTCTGATGGTGAAGATCACCAAGAAGAAACAAAACAAGTAGCACAAAATTTGTCTAATGATGGTGTAAAGATCTATACGATTGGTATCGGTACAGAAAGAGGAGGACCAATTCCCCTGCGTTTAAATAACGCTATGATTGGGTATAAAAAGGATAGAAAAGGTGAAACGGTCATTACAAAGCGAAATACTGCTGTCTTAAAAGAAATTGCAAATATTGCAAATGGTAGCTATATAGATGGCAATGTTACTGAAAACCCAGTAAAAAGCATTTCAGAGATTATAGCAAATGCAGAAAAAAGCGAATTTGAAACCAAACAATTTGCAGATTACAAAGACCAATTTCAATGGTTTTTAGGCATAGGTATTTTATTTATACTCTTTGATATTTTCTTGTTTGAAAAAAAAACAAAATGGTTGCGGAAAGTAGATTTGTTCAATGAAGAAACAACGAAAAAATAATCAAATGAAAATTTACACTAACATATTTGTTATATTCTTGATGCTGCTTTCATCAACAGGAATTCTTGCTCAAAAAGATTCTATTGCTTTGCAACGTAAAGCCCGAAAAATGTTAAGACAAGGCAATCAACTGTATCAACAAAAACAATATACAGACGCTTCTGTTGCTTACAGAAAAGCATTAGATAAAAGTTCGTATTACGACAAAGCAAGTTATAATTTAGGAAATGCTTTATATGAAACCAAAAACTTTAAAGAAGCTGCGCCTCAATTCGAATTATCGGCTAAAGCAGCAGAAGACAAGTTTGAAAAAGCAGAAGCTTATCACAATCTTGGTAACTCTATGATGGAAACTAAAAATTATCAAGGTGCTGTAGACGCTTATAAAAGCTCGTTAAGAAATAACCCTACTGATGATGAAACTCGTTATAATTTAGCGGTGGCTCAAAAATTGCTCGACAAAGAAAACGAGCAAAACAAAGACGACAAGAAAGATAATAAAGATAACAAAGACAAGGATAAAAAGGATAAAGACGACAAGAATAAAGATAAGGACAAGAAAGAAGGGGATGATGATAAGGATAAAGATGGCAAGGAAGATGAAGATAAAGATAAAGATAAAAAGGACAAAAAAGATCCTAAAAAAGATGACAAAAAAGATCAAAAACAAAAGCCTAAACCTCAACAAGGAAAGATGTCTCCTCAACAAATTAAGCAGTTGTTAGAAAGCTTAAATAATGAAGAAAAGAAGACGCAAAAGAAAATGAATGCCCAAAAAGCGAAAGGCAAAAAAGTAAAACAGGAAAAAGACTGGTAAAAGACCATCTTTAATTCTTATTAAGGGCAAGAAAAACCATACTTTTGAAGTCTATTTTCTAATCTAGAAATCGAAGAAGAAAATTAAGTAAAAGCGTTTCTCACTGAGCTCGCATTAAAATCAGTTAAAATAAGGGGAATAAGAGAAGCCACTATGAAGTTGAAATATTACATATCAATATTTATAAGTATACTAACACTTTCAGTTGCGGCGCAACAAGCTGCTCTAGAAGTAAGTGTTAGTAAAAATAAATTAGGTCTTAATCAACGTTTAAGAATTGAGTTTTCTATAAACAAACAAGGTGCAGATAATTTTACGCCTCCTAAATTTAAAAATTTTAAAGTGATACAAGGGCCTAGCCAATCAGTTAGTCAATCTTGGTCTAACGGAAAAGTAAGTTTTTCTCAATCTTATACCTATATTCTTAAACCGAAAATAAAAGGCGAACTTATTATTAATCCCGCAAGTATATATATTAATGGTACAGCAATAGATTCTAAAATGGTTAAAATCATTGTTTTAGCCCCTGTTAATATTCCTGAAAACCCTAATGATCCAAATTATATTGCACAGCAAAATATTCATTTAATTGCAGAAATTTCTAAATCTAAACCTTATGTTGGCGAAGGAATTTATGTAGAATACAGATTGTATGTAAGCGAAAATGTAAGCGTTTATGACACCTCTGTAACAGAAGCGCCTCAATATAACGGTTTCTGGAATCAAGAAATTAAAATAAGCGGTTTTCCTGTAAAAATGGGAAAATACAATGGTGAAAATTACAGATATATTGTACTTCGAAAAGCTTTACTGATTCCTACAAAAACGGGCAAATTAACAATAGATCCAATGAAAATGGATATTGTTATTGGAGTTCCTACAGGAAGAGCTGATTTTTTTGGAAATACGATTACAAAAAACATTCGTAAAGAATTTGCGTCTGCTAAAAAGGTTGTAAGCCCAAAAAATCTTCCTTTAGATCGCAAACCAGAAATGTTTACAGGTGCAGTTGGTCAGTTTAAATTTGATGTTTCTTTAAGTAAAGATATTTTAAAAGCGAATGAATCATCACAAATTAAAGTAGCAGTTTCAGGAAAAGGAAATTTGAAATTATTTGAATTGCCATCGGTTCAAACTCCTTCAGAATTAGAACAATATCAACCAGAAAGGAAAGAAAAAGTAAGAGTAGCCACAGACGGATTAATAGGTTCTGTTTCAGACATATATACAGTTGTTCCTCAATACAAAGGAAAATATAAAATACCTAGTGTTTCTTTTTCTTACTTTAATCCTAAAACAGAAAAATATGCCACAATTTCTACAGATGATTTATTTGTTGATGTTACCGAAGGTAAGAAGTTAGTGACAAATGAAGCAACTATAGTAGCAAAGAAAAATGTTGTTTTCACAGGAAAAAACTTTAGATATATTCAAACTACAACAAAATTAGTTTCAAACGAAAATGCTGATTTCTATCAATCAAACTTATTTTATTTGTTGTTTTTACTTCCTTTAGCTCTAATTCCAATAGGAATAGTAATTGCTAGAAATAATGAAAAACGCAATAGCGATATCATTGGAAGAAAACAAAGAAAAGCAGAAAAGTTGGCAAAAAAATATTTATCTGAAGCACAAAAACAGTTAGGTAAAAAAGAAGCTTTTTACGAAGCTTTAGAAAGAGCCTTACATAACTATTTAAAAGCAAAATTAGTTGTTGAAATTGTTGATATCAGTAAAGAAAATATCACAAAAATTCTTCAAAATAGAAACGTAAATAAAACGACTATAGAACATTTTATAGATGTATTAAAAGCTTCTGACTTTGCACGTTATACCCCTGCAACAAATACAGAAATGAAAGCTGAATTTGAGAGAGCAAAAAAAGTAATCGTTGAATTAGATAAACAATTATAAAATGAAAAAATTCCTTTGTTTATTGTTGATAATTGCAAGCTCTGTCGTTGCTCAAACTTCAGATGAGCTCTTTAATAATGCCAACGATTTATATAAAAATGAAAATATTGAAGAAGCTATTGAGCTCTATAAAAAAATAGAATCTCAAGGAATAGTTTCTTCTGAACTATACTATAATTTAGGCAATTCTTATTATAAATTAAATAAAGTTGGGCCTTCCATTTACTATTATGAAAAAGCCTTAAAAATTAATCCTTTAAACGAAGACGTAAAAAACAATTTGGTTTTTGCAAAACGTTTAGCTCTGGACAATATTAAAGAATTGCCAAAAACAGTATTTCAAAAATTTAATAAAAATTGGTTACAAAAACTCTCTTATAATGATTGGGCTATTGTGACTGTGGTATTTTCTTTTTTAGGCAGTTTATTATTTTTATTTTTCTATTTTTCTGATTCTCCGTCAAAAAAACGCTTTTATTTCATGACGAGTACTTTAAGTTTCTTGCTATTAATATTTTCTTTTCTAATTACTTACAATCAATACACTGTTGCTAAAAAAAATAAAGTAGCCATTGTTTTTGCAATAAAAACAGCAGTAAGAAATGCACCAACTTTAAACTCTGAGGAAGTATTTACCTTGCATGAAGGTACAAAAGTTATTGTTTTAGATCGCTTAGACGATTGGAGAAAAATTAAACTAGCAGATGGTAAACTAGGATGGATTATTGCTGACGAAATAAAATTGTTAAATAATTTTTAATTATTATTGAACAAAATTCAAAAAACTTTCTTAAACTTGTTCTTTTAATTAAATAAAAATGCTGCTTGAAAGTTAGAATTGCTATTTTCTTTACGCTGTTATTTGCGGTCCTTCTGTCTACACCAGCTGTTATTATTTTAACAGGCACCTCTCAAGACATTGCTTTTTTTTTAAATATAAATGAAGTAGAAGAAGAAAATAAAGGAAAGGAAGAGTCGAAAGTAGATTCAAAATTAAAAATTCACCCAAATACTTTGATATCTTTTTTTTTATCTAGTTATATTGATACTGCTAAAAACATACGTTTGCAATCTAAAAACTATGTTTCACATTGCCCTAAAATTGTAACTCCACCGCCAAAAGTTATACTATAAACTCTCATTAGTATAAAAATTCAATCTTTATTTATTATTACAAAACGCTTAGTAATCTAAACTTTGCGTTATAATTATATATGTATGTTTAAACACATTAAAAATGATCTGCCTGCAAGTGTAGTTGTATTCTTTGTAGCACTACCTTTATGTTTAGGAATTGCTTTAGCAAGTGGAGCACCACTTTTTTCAGGCCTAATTGCAGGTATTATTGGTGGAGTCTTCGTTGGCGGATTAAGTGATTCTAAAATTGGAGTAAGCGGACCCGCTGCAGGTTTAGCTGCCATCGTATTAACTGCCATCGGCACTTTAGGTGGTTATGAAAACTTCTTGGTTGCCGTAGTATTAGGAGGCGTTATACAGCTAATTGCTGGCTTTTTAAAAGCAGGAATTATTGGCTATTATTTTCCGTCTTCTGTAATTAAAGGTATGTTAACTGGTATCGGTATTATTATCATTCTAAAACAAATTCCACACTTTTTTGGCTATGATGCAAATCCTGAGGGAGATTTTGCTTTCTTTCAAGTAGACGGCCAAAACACGTTCTCAGAAATTTTAAAAACTTTTGATAATATCAGCTTAGGTGCCACCATAGTAGGTTTTATTGGTTTGAGTATTTTAATTCTGTGGAGCAATGTCTTGTCTAAAAAAGGAAAGATGTTTCAAATTATACAAGGTCCTTTAGTGGCTGTTGTAATTGGTGTTCTCTATTCTTTTATTACAAATGATAGTTCTAAATACGGCATAATTGCCACAAACATGGTAAACGTTCCTGTGCCAGACAGTTTTAATTCATTTTTGGGCCAGTTTAGTTTTCCGAATTTTAATGCCCTATCAAATCCACAAGTTTGGGTAACAGGTTTCACCATTGCTTTAGTAGCTAGCTTAGAAACATTATTATGTGTAGAAGCTACAGATAAGTTAGACCCCCATAAAAACGTAACACCTACTAACAAAGAGTTATTAGCACAAGGAACCGGAAATATTATTTCTGGATTAATTGGTGGTTTACCAATTACCCAAGTAATTGTAAGAAGTTCAGCAAATATTCAATCTGGAGGTAGAACTAAATTAGTCGCTATTATTCATGGGCTATTATTACTAATTTCTGTTATTTTAATTCCGACATTATTAAATAAAATTCCGCTTTCTGTTTTAGCTGCTATTTTACTAGTTGTTGGATATAAATTAGCAAAACCAGCAATATTTAAAGAAATGGTGCAGCTAGGATGGAAGCAGTGGATTCCTTTTACCGTAACGGTTGTTGGCATTGTTTTTACAGATTTACTAATTGGTATTGGCTTAGGTTTAGTGGTTGGTATTATCGTTATTTTAATTAAAAGTTTTCAAAATTCTCATTTTTTACATATTGAAGATAAGAGTAACGGAAAGCATAGAATTAAAATGACTCTTGCAGAAGAAGTAACCTTCTTTAACAAAGGTGCCATTCTGAAAGAACTAGACAGTTTACCTAGAGATACGTTTTTAGAAATCGATGTTCGTAAAACAAGATTTTTAGACTATGATATTATCGAAATATTGCAAAATTTTGCACTAAAAGCAAAAGAAAGAGATATCGATATCCAGTTAATTTCTGAAAGAGGTATTATCAAAAACCCACCAAGTTATATTGAATTTTTTAATTTAAGACCTAAAAAATCTGCATAAAAAGACACATATGAAAAACAAAATATTAGTTCTTTCAGACATCGATTCGTCTACAAAAGGAATCTTAACAAACGCTGTAAACTTAGCAAAGATAATTGCTGGCGAAGTAACCCTTTTTTGTGTAAAGAAAGCTACCGATATTGTAGAAAACGAAAGTCAGCTTTCTGCAATGAGAACGATTAATGAAAAATTTTTAAAAACAGATAATGAAATTAAAAGCACAATTGCAGCAATTTCTAATCATGAAAAAATAAAAATATCACATGCCATTTCTTTCGGTAACTTAAAAGATGAAATTGGCAAGCGAATAGAGGCAATCAAACCAGATATTATTGTTTTAGGAAAGCAGAAATCTAAAATATTTTCTTTTTTCGGTGACAATATTATCGATTTTGTATTAAAAGAATTCTCTGGTACAGTAATGATAACATCAGATAAAATAGAGGTAGCAGCAACCACTGAATTATCTTTAGGTTTATTAAATGAAAATGAAAGTCTCCCTAAAAACGAGTTTAAAAAAGCCCTTGTTTCGTTTGCTGTAAAGCCCTTAAAATCTTTTCAAATACATAACAATGCCAAACTTAAAAATGAAATAGCCTGTCCTGAAAAAATAATAGAATATCTATTTGAAGAGGGAGAAAATGCGCTAAAAAACATAGATAATTATTTGGCAAAAAATAAGATTCAACTCTTATTTGTGCCGAGAGAAAAGAGAAAAATAGGCAATTTAGCAAATCATATAAATTGTTCGCTTATGCTCACTAACTAGGGGTTTGACCCTAGCAATCAATATTACAAAAGAAAGGGTTAATCGGAATAGAATGAGTAAATTGGGGTCAAACTCAAAAAGAAATAGGAAATGATAAAACTATTTTCAAATATAAAAGGAGATCTTTTTGGTGGTATAACCGCAGGTATTGTGGCGTTACCACTAGCATTAGCTTTCGGAGTCTCTTCTGGACTAGGACCAAGTGCAGGACTATACGGTGCCATATTTATTAGTTTCTTTGCAGCCCTATTTGGCGGAACAAACACTCAAATTTCTGGACCTACAGCTCCAATGACAGCTGTAAGTATGGTTGTAATTGCGGGCATTGTTGCAGCAAATGATGGCGATATTACAAAAGCTTTGCCAGCTATTTTAACTGTTTTTATTTTAGCAGGGTTATTTCAAGTTATTTTAGGGGTTATTGGTTTAGGTAAATACATCCGATACATACCCTATCCCGTAGTTTCTGGTTTTATGACTGCAATTGGTTTGATTATCCTACTAACGCAAATATTGCCATCCGTTGGCTATTATCCAAAAGAAGATACAGCCTTTGTAGAAACTTTTAAACCAGAAGCCCAAGAAGTAATTCTTAAGAATATCTTAAAAGAAGAAGCTGGTGAAAAGATTTTAGTCTTAGATAACTTTGAAGAAACCATTAAAAGAGCCGATAAAATTTCAGCTGCAGACATTGAAAAAGAATCAAAAACTTTAGCTGCCAAGGAAACGGCTGGTGCTTTGGGTGCAATTAAAGCGTTTCCAAGAGCAATTCAAAAAATTAATTGGTTAGAGTTTTTATTAGCTTTAGGAACCATTGCCATTATTTACGGCTTCAAACGAATTACCACAAAGATACCAAGCACACTCGTAGCTTTAATTGTAATGTCTAGTATTGCGGTTGGATTTGGTTTAGAGTATAGAACAATACAAGAAATTCCGAGTGGTATACCTGTTCCTAAATGGGAAATATTTACCACTTTTAGCCTCTCTAGTATTACGCCCTATATTTTTACAGCCTTAACTTTAGCGCTTCTAGGTGCTATAGATTCTCTATTAACAAGTGTTGTTGCCGATAACATGACGAAGACCAAACACAAACCTAATAAAGAGTTAATTGGTCAAGGAATTGGAAATAGTATAGCTGCAATATTTGGGGGCATTCCTGGCGCTGGAGCAACGATTAGAACCGTTGTAAATATAAATTCCGGTGGGAAAACAAAGCTTTCTGGAATGATTGCAGGAATTATGCTACTTATTGTTATGCTTGGTTTAGGACCCGTTGCTTCTAAAATTCCGGCAGGAGTTTTAGCTGGTATTTTAATTACTGTAGGTATTGGTGTAATGGATTATAAAGGATTAAAAGCAATACCTCATTTACCAAGAGATATTAAAATTGGCCCTTTAAAATTGAGTTCTGAAGTGTTGATAATGATAGTAGTTTTATTACTATCTACTTTCTGGAACTTAGTATACGCTGTTGGTATTGGTTTGGTCATTGCTTCTTTAATGTTTATGAAAAAAATTGGCGATTTAACAGCAGAAAGATCTGATGTAAAATCCTTGAAGGAAGAATCTTGGTCAGATGAGATCGATTTTCCAGAAAACTTAAAAGAAAAAATATTTATTAAACACATTAAAGGCCCTTTGTTTTTCGGCTCTACAAGTGATTTTCAGGCGCTATCAGAACAGATTCCTGAATCTGCAAAAACCGTAATTATGCGTTTAGGTAGAATGCAATATATGGATCAATCTGGTTTGTATGCAATGGAGGATATGTTGCTCGATTTAAAAACAAAAAATATTGAAGTTTTATTTGTAAATTTATTGAATCAACCAAGGTACATGATGGAGCGTATTGACATTATTCCAGATTTTATTCCGACGACACATATTTTTAAAACGTTTGATGAATGTGTTCTATGGTTACAACAAAATATAAAAAAATAATCAACAAAGATACATCATGAAAAACACTTATTATCACCAGCTATTAGAAAACAACAAAGAGTGGGTCAAGAAAAATATTGACAAGGATCCAACATTTTTCGAAGAATTATCTAAAGGTCAAAAACCACCAGTATTATGGATTGGTTGCGCGGATAGTAGAGTACCTGCCAATCAAATTACAGGTACACTTCCAGGAGAAATGTTTGTACACAGAAATATTGCAAATATGGTAGTACATACCGATATGAACATGTTAAGTGTTTTAGATTATGCGGTAAATCATCTAAAGGTAAAACATGTTATTGTTTGCGGCCATTATGGTTGCGGTGGTGTGCAAGCTGCCATGCAGAATAAATCTTTAGGGCTAATTAATAAATGGATTAGAAACATCAAAGAAGTTTACAAAGAAAATATCACTGAACTACAAAAAATAGAAGATGAACAAAAGCGCTTTGATAGACTTGTAGAGTTAAACGTAAAAGCGCAAGTATATGATTTAGCAAAAACATCTATCATACAACAAGCTTGGGTCAACGATACGGGTTTAAAAATTCACGGCTGGGTATATGGTTTAAATGACGGTATTATTAAAGATTTAAAAGTATCTATGGATAGTACAGCACATTTAGATGATATTTTTACACTCGATTTAGAAAAACAACTTAAGTAAAAATAAAAAACCATCGAAAAAACATTTTGATGGTTTTTACTTTTTATGTAAACTATAAGTTCGTTAAAATAATTGCACAACTGCGTAATATATAGGCATACCTATTGTAATATTAAAAGGAAAAGTAATTCCTAAAGCCATAGGTATATACATGCCAGGATCTGCCCTTGGTTCCACTAATTTCATTGTTGCCGGAACAGCGATATAGGAAGCACCAGCTGCTAAAATTGCGAAAAGAAATCTATTCCCTTCACTCTCTGTTAAGAATCCGCTTATATATGCTACCACCAAACCGTTAAAAAGCGGCACCATAATTCCGAAAAAGAATAAAAATAATCCATGTTTTTTAAATTCTTTAATTCTATTTGCCGTTACCATTCCCATTTCTAATAGAAATAAGGATAAAAAACCTTTAAAAATATCGGTTGTAAAAGGTTCTATACCTCTTGCTTGAGAAGCATCTGCAATTAACCCAATAACCAAACTACCCGTAAGCATTAGGACACTACCACTTGTAAGCGAATGTTTTAAAATACCTCCTATAGATTTTTTCTCTTCTTTAGTACGATCATTTAACATGATTAAAATAACCCCGACAACAATTGCAGGAGACTCCATAATTGCCATAATAGCAACCATGTGACCGCCAAAAGAAACCCCTTGATTTTCTAAAAAAGAGACCGCCGTTACAAAAGTAACCGCACTTACAGAGCCATATGCCGCTGCTATTGCCCCTGCATTTGGAGTTCCTATTTTTCTTTTTAAAAGGTAAAAAGTATACAATGGCACAATTACAGACAGACCAATTGCAAATAAAATAGAGTATATAATTTCAGTATTAAATTCGCTGTGAGACAATTCTTGTCCGCCTTTAAAACCAATTGCAAATAATAAATAGAGCGAAATAAATTTTGATGATGAGTCAGGGATTTTTAAATCACTTTTTACAAGAGAAGCAATAATCCCTAAAACAAAAAATAACAACACTGGGTTTGTTAAGTTACTGATCAAAACATCTAGACTCATTTTTCTGTTTTTAAAGCCTCAAATCTATATGCAATAGTTCATATATTTTTATTTAAATTTGTTATGCGAATCATAAATATTTTTAATGAACTTCACTTTACATCAATTAAAGGTTTTTATCACTATTGTAGAAAATAAAAGTATTACAAAAGCGGCTATTGAACTGAATATGACCCAACCAGCAGCATCAATTCAATTAAAAAATTTTCAAGATCAGTTTGATATTCCTTTGTCTGAAATCATAGGAAGACAATTCTACGTAACAGATTTTGGTAAAGAAATTTATCAAATTGCAGAAGAAATTTTAAACAAAACTGAAAGTATACAGTATAAAACAGAAGCTTTTAAGGGTTTACTTTCAGGTAAATTAAAAATATCCGTGGTTTCTACAGGCAATTACGTAATGCCATATTTTTTAAACGGGTTTCTAAAAAAACATCCAAAAGTTGAACTAGTTTTAGATGTATCTAACAAAACAACAGTGATTAAAGATCTAGAAAGAAACCTTGTAGATTTTTCTTTAGTAACAGTAAGCCCTAATCATTTAGATTTAGAAGAATTACCAATTATGGATAATCATTTGGTGTTAGTGGCATCTAAAGAACACAAAATAATATCTCAAAAAAGTAAGGATACTTCGATTTTTAATAAAATACCATTAATTTTTAGAGAGGAAGGTTCTGGAACACGACATACAATGCAACTATTTTTTAAACAAGAAAAAATTGCACCTAAAATAAAGTTAGAGTTAACATCTAATGAGGCTATTAAACAAGCTGTTATTGCAGATATCGGCGTTTCGATTGTGTCTTTATTAAGTATAAAAAACGAACTATTACAAAACGAACTCAAAATTATTCCTGCAAAAGGATTGCCATTAAAATCTGTTTGGAAACTAATTTACTTAAAAAAGAAAACACTATCTCCTGTTGCTAAAGCCTTTTTAGAATATGTAGCTTCAGAAAAAGAAAATGTTTATAACAACTATTTTAATTGGATTGATAAAATAAAAAGATAAATTATTTAAATAATTCTATAATTTTTTTTCCATCTTGGTCCTCTTTTATGATGGATGGGAACAATTGTGGAGCAATCTTTTTTATGGGTTGATATAACATAGATTCATCTAAAATTTCTTTGGTTATAAACGGAATTGTACTATTTACGCGTCCAAAAAAGATAAAAATTACACTTAAAATTAAGGCAATCTTTACTACGCCAAAAACACCTCCTAAGACTTTATTTATCATTCCTAAAGCTGCAATATCTGCAATTTTAGTTAGTATCCTACCGATAAAAATTATCACAAGAACAACCGCTATAAAAGTAATTGCGAAGGCAACAATTTTGTTGGTTTGATCAGACCAATTTACAAAAGTAGAGTTTGCTAAATACAATTCTAAATGATTAGAATAATGAATCGCAACAAAAACACCAACAACAACTGCAACTAAAGAGGCTATTTCGACAAAAAGACCATTCATAATTCCTCTTACAAACGCTAAAAGAAGTAGTACAGTAATAATAATATCAAAAACATTCATTTCAGATAATTTTTGTAAACCTACATCTTTTTTTTTACAATTTAAAAATGCAGATTGTATCTTTGTTTATTAAATATTTTTTATGACAAAAATTATTAATTTAAAAGAAAAATGGAATTATTTGGTAACCAAACTTACCGATGATTTTTCTGAAGGAGAAGAATTAAATGTAGACGGAATTCTATATTTAATTGGCGTACAAGAATTAGGACAAGGTCATAGAGAGTTTAAAAAAGACGAAAAAATGAACCTTATGCATATTTCCATTTGCAAATTGCTAGAACCCTATGGTTATTATGAGTTCGATTTTTTTGACGATGATGGCTGGCCGCATTATAAAACAATTACAGAATTACCTAACTTAAAACCAGGTGAACAAACAGTTTTAATGAAAGAAGCTATTGTTTCTTATTTTGAAGCTTTGGAGTATTTTGAAGATTAAGTAACACTCAATTTTCGAATCATTGTAGATAATAATTTTGGATAAAAGCGTTTTGCATACACGCCTAATTTTTCTTTTGCACCAGCAATATAAACTTCTTCCTTTTTCTTTTTAATCGCTATTACCATCAATTTTGCAAAATATTCTGGCTGTATTCCATTTCCTGTAGCCAAATCTAATTTATCTTGCGGTGTTCCATCTCCGGTTAGTGCATTTTTAGAAATATTGGTATTTACAAAACCAGGACAAACCAATGTGACTGCAATATTATCTTGATAACTTTCTGCCCGTAAACTATCAAAAAAACCATGCAATGCATGTTTACTAGCGGCATAACTTGAACGTAAAGGAGTTCCTATCTTTCCAACAATACTAGTAGTTACTACAAAATGACCCTTTTTATTTTTGATAAAATGTGGCAAAACTGCTTTTGTTAAGGCGACGGTTCCTAAATAATTGATATCCATAATTCGTTTATCAACAGCAATAGCCGTGACTTTCACAAATGAACGTTGACTGATCCCTCCATTATTTACCAAAACATCAATCTTACCAAAAGCAGCAATAGCTTCAGCAACTTTTGGTTGTAGATTCGTGTAATCTTCTAGATCTAAAGGGATAATTTTTACAGCTCTTATGTCTTTACACTGCTTTTTCACCAACTCTAAATCTTCCTTTTTTCTTGATGATAAAATCAACTTTACATTTTGGTTAGACAATTCAATAGCCAATGCTTTTCCGATGCCCGAAGACGCACCAGTAATCCAAATTATTTTATCAGAAAAACTCTTCATTATATATTTTTACATTACAATATACTTATTTTAAAGCAGAAATAGTATTTTTGGTATACTTGTTGAAAATGAATATTGGTAAAAATTAAATTGATGTAAAAATGATGAAAAATATACTAGCTATTATACTTTTAATTTCTTCTATTTCACATGCCCAATATACTGTGAAAGGATCTATGAGCCCAAAAATAGAAAGTGACTGGGTTATTTTGTACCAACTTGAGGGTACAAAACAAGTTTTTGTAAACAACACGACTATAAAAACAGATTCTATTTTAGTCGGTGGAAAAAAAAAAGCTGTTGGAAATTTTGAAATTAAATTACCCGCATCTGCCAAACCAGGAGCATACAGAGCTCGTTATAGATTAGAGGGAGCTGGATTTGTAGACTTTTTTTACAATAATGAAAACGTTTCTTTTATTTTTAATCCCGAATATCCTCAAGAAGCTATTGCCTTTCAAGAATCTTTAGAAAACAAACTTTACAATTCTTATATGAAGGATATTTCTATGGCACAACAAAAACTAGATTCGATTCAAGTAGCTGTTTTACAAGACCCCTCTTTAGATTTAAAAGGTTATTATCAAAAAACTTATCATAAAGTAGACGTTCTTCAAAACAAATACAATCAAGAAGCTAAAGATAAGTATATTGCTCCTTTTGTAAAAGCGAGTGCCAGAAGTAATCCTGAAGAAATTTTAACTTCTGCAAACGACTATCTCTCTAATATTAAAAACACTTTTTTTGATACCCTTGATTTTTCTAACAACGTCTTAATTAATTCTTCATTTTTAACAAATAGAATTTTAGACTATGTATTTTACATCAATTTTTCTGATGATGAAGTGCAACAACAAATTTTGTATAAAAAATCAATAGAAACAGTTCTTTCTAAAATAAAAAATGATTCTTATAACAAAGATATTATTCAGTTTTTGATAGAAAAATTTGAAGATTTAAAAAATATAGAAATTATAGATTATTTATTTGAAAATCATTATAATAAGTTACCTACAGGTTTACAGGATCAAAAATTTAAAGCAGAAAAAATCGCTTTATTTGCAGTTGAAATTGGCAGAATAGCACCTGATTTTTCTTGGAATGAAAATGGTAGAAACTTAAATCTGTCTACTTTAAATGATGCTGACCAATATGTAGTTGTTTTTTGGAGTACGGCTTGTTCTCATTGTTTACGAGAAATCCCTAAATTATACACCTACATGAAAGACAAGACAACTATGAAAGTAATTGCCTTTGCTTTAGAAGATGATGGGTTTGTTTGGAATACCTATAAAGAAAGAAATTTACAAGGATGGCATAATATTTTAGGTTTAAAAAAATGGAAAAACGAAACCGCAAGAACCTATCAAGTAAATTCTACACCAACTTATTTAATTTTAGATAAGAACAAAAAAATTATTGCGAAACCCAATGAATTTAATGATGTTCTAGCGTTTTTAGATAAAATCTAAATTTTCTTTACACATCATTCGTTTTTAGGTTTTTTTAATGCGCTTATAACAATACCAATCATCACCAATAATGCCCCAAAAAACTGAACGAAAGTTAAGCGCTCATTTAAAAAAAATGAGGCTAGTATAATTGTTGATATAGGACCAATTCCCGCCACAATTGCGAAGTTAGAAGAGCTAATAATCTTTATAGAGGCACTTATTAAGAATGAAGGAATAACAGTGGCAAAAACCGCTATTAAAGCTCCTAAAAGATATACCTGCCATTGTAAGTTAAACAAATCTGTTTCCCGAATAAAACTAAAATGTATAAACACACAAACACAAGAAACTAACATTGCATTTGCTGTGAATTTTACAACTCCAAATTTGGGAATTAACCACCCACTTCCCACTAAAAAAAAGGCATAGGTCAACGCACTCAAAAGTATAAAAAATCCGCCTAAATATGCATTATTTCCAGAAACCTCAACTTCACTAGAGAAAGCTATTATAATTCCTATGTACGATAAACAAATGGCTAAAGCTTGAATTTTTGTAATGGGCTGTTTTAAAAAAAGTTTATTTAATAAAATTACAATTGTTGGATAAACAAATAAAAGGATACGCTCTACACTTGCTTTTATATACGTCAACCCTATAAAATCAAAATAACTCGCCAAATAATACCCTACGAGCCCAAAAAATACAACCCAATAATAATCCTTTTTAGTGATCTTAATCTTTTGATTTTTATTTCTATACAGATATGCAATAACCAAATAAAATGGAAAAGAGAATAACATTCTTAACAAAAGCATTGTAATTGCATCTACCTTATAATTATAAGCAAGTTTAATCATAACCGCTTTAGAAGAAAAAAGAATAACTCCTAAAACACCTAAAAAAATACCGAGCCAAAACTTCTTTGCTCCCATGTCACTAAAGTAAACTTTAGATTGACAAACCTTTCGTTTCTTTTTTTCTGATTACGATATTCAATTCACAAAAAAAGCCTAAAAATGTAAAAAAGCATCTTCTAAATGTTCAATTTTAGTTTCATTTTTTTGAAGAAGAATAGCAATGATATCAAAACGAACCTCAACATTTAAATCTCGTTGAACCACATAATAATCAATCGCAGAAAGCAATAATTTTATCTTTTTAGGAGTGATGAAATCTTGTGGGTCTCCAAAATAATCGGAGCTTCTTGTTTTTACTTCAACCACAACCAAAAGATTATTTTTTTGGGCAATAATATCCACTTCCGCTTTTAAATAGCGGTAATTCTTTTCAAGGATTTTATAATCGTTCTTAATTAAAAAATCGATGGCTAAATTTTCACCTTTTTTACCAAGTTCATTGTGTGCTGCCATAATTAAACTTTAAATAATTGCTTTAGATAAGATACTTTTTGGTTAGTTATTGCTAATTCTAAAGTTTAAATTTACAAATAAAATCCTACTTTAAATGTATAAGACTGCTATGATTAAGAGTTCCCAAAGATAAATTTAGAAGAAAATAAATGAGATAACAAGGTAATTATAACATTTTTTTTCACCTCTTAAAAGCGGAATCTTTATATTTGTCATATGACCCAAACAACCTTAATCTGTTTATTTGAATATAAAGGTTTTAAAAATAAATGGCACGCTTTTACCAGAATGGGGAGACCGCCAATTTCTTTAAAGAAAACAAATGGATTAACTTTTTTTAAACCACTAGGAACAGGAAGTGGCAATGGTTTTTCTATAAAACCTGATTTTTCTACTTTTGGTTTTATTGCCGTTTTTGATACTGAACAACAGGCTAAAAATTTCACAAGTTCAACCGCTATTAAGCGATACAAGCAAACTGCCCTCAATTTTAGTGTTGTATTTATGAAAAACATTAAAAGTCATGGTGAGTGGAGTAAACAAAATCCGTTTAAAAGTAGCACAGAATTAAATAAAAGTAAACCTTTGGCTGTCATTACAAGAGCTACGATTAAACCAAAATTAGCGTATAAGTTTTGGAAAAATGTACCAGCCGTCTCTAAATCTATGGATGCTTACAAAGAACTTTTGTATTCAAAAGGAATTGGAGAGTTCCCACTTTTAATGCAAGCTACTTTTTCAATTTGGTCTTCTGCAGATGCTATGTTTAACTATGCGTATAGCAATCCGAAACACGCTGAAATGGTTAAAAAAACAAGAGAACTCAATTGGTATTCAGAAGAATTATTTGCCCGTTTTGAACCGTATCATACCGAAGGAAATTTAATCTCTAAATTTCTTTAAAATTGACTGAATACTTTTCATCGCCAATTATCACATCAACATTTCGCCCAAAAATTAACGCTCTGTTATCTGCTTCATGTCCTGCAGAAAAATCAAACAAAACAGGAACCTCTGCTGGCACAGCATCTAAAATTAATTGTTCTATAGAACTTCCCCATTGTGTAAAATTCTTTTTAACTAAAGACATATTGCCAACAATTACAGCTTTTACTTTTGTAAAATAACCTGCACGTTTTAAACTTTGGAGCATTCTGTCTATAGAGTATTTATATTCGCCAATTTCTTCGATAAATAAGATTTTATTTTCTGTGTTTAACTGACTTTCAGAACCTAACATAGATGTTAAAATTGCTAAATTCCCACCAATAAGTTGACCTTCAATTTCTTTGGATGAAAAAGTTCTATTATAGGATGATGATGCAACCGTATAAGAAAGTGCCTCGCCAAAGAGCGATTTTTTAAATGATGAAATCGTTTTCATAATTTCTTCTGGTTTCTGTTCTAAACTCGTCGCCATCATTCCATGAATGGTTTCCACTCCTAAATTATGTATATGATTATGAAATGCAGTAATATCAGAATATCCAATGACCCATTTCGGGTATATTTTAAACTCCGTAAAATCTAACTTGTCTAAAATTCTTACAGAACCATAACCGCCTCTTGCAGACCAAATTGCTTTGATATTTTTATGATCTAAAGCATCCTGAAAATCTTGACAACGCTCCTCATCTGTCCCAGCAAAATGATTGTTTTGATTGAATATATTTTTACCCAAAACCACTTGCAAACCCCAACTTTCAGCTAACTTTTTGGCTTTTTCTATGGTTGCTTTTCTACCTTTTAAAATTCCTGCAGGTGCAACAACTGCAATGGTATCTCCTATTTTTAAATACGGTGGCGTTGTTAATTTTTGTTGTGCATTTGTGAGCGTAAAACTCATCAACAGTAAAAAAGAAACTATTTTATTTTTCAACAATTTAATTTAAAATTTAACCAAAAATAGTGATAAAATTTCTATTTTATGTTTACCGTAAAAATTTGTGAACTTATAAAAAACATAAGTTTATGAAAGACACATTTGAAGAACCTGTTTTAGATTATGAAAAAGAATACATCTATGCAGATTATTTACGAGGGAGATTGTATTTACAAGACCATTCATCCCTATTTTTTACAAGACGAAACTTATATTCGCTTAAAACTAATTATTACTTTATAAACTGCAACAAGTCCTATTTTCCCTGATTTATCATTTAGGCTAGGTGAAGTCTTTGAAGATTAATTTAAAAAAATTAATTATGCATAATTATATATTTTATGCCAACCTAACCCGAACGTTAATCCTAAACCAACATAAGATCTTTTAGCAATGTTTCCATAAAGTTTAATTCCTATGGATCTGCCAAATGACGTTGGTTTGCCAACAGGAATTAAACCAGAAAAAACCCTGAATCTTTTCTTTTCGGATTTAAACCAACTAATTCCTGCTTCTACAGGGAATCCTATAAAAGTATCTCTTGTTTTAAGATTTCCATTCACATCTTCCTTTATATTGTAAGAAATTCCGCCAGAAAAATGATACGCTGTTCCGTCTTCAATGTATCTTTTTCCGTAAAGTGCGGCATATTCAGTTGTTGTATTGGTAACTTTAAAGATGGGAATAAAAAGAAACCATTCAATTTTATCGATACTTGTAGTTTCTGAAGTTCTAAAAGTAAATAAATCATTTTTTGATTGATAATTAATATTCAAGCCAACAGTAACTGCAGATTTACCTGTATTTGCATAACCCAAAAGAATATCTCCAAAAATAATTGGGTTCTCTTTTACTACGAGAGAATCTTGTTTTTCTTGAGCAATTATTGTTGTGAAAATCATCAAAAACAGAAAGCCAAATAGGATTATTTTCTTCAAAATTTATCTTGGTTCTTGGTTCTAAAAATCTAATATTATTACTTCTGTAAATGTATTAATTTTCAATGGTTTTTAAAACTCCGTTTTTTGTACTTTTACACTTCAAAATCAGTCTTAAAACTAATAAGGACAATTCGATGAATACTCCAAAAAGATATACAATTACAGCAGCTTTGCCATACACAAATGGTCCAATTCATATTGGCCATTTAGCAGGTGTTTATGTTCCAGCAGATATTTACGCACGTTATTTGCGTTTAAAAGGTAAAGATGTTGCCTACATTTCTGGCTCTGATGAACATGGTGTTGCCATACCCATGAGAGCTAAAAAGGAAGGTGTTTCGCCACAAGTAGTTATTGATAAATATCACGGAATTATCAAACAATCTTTTATAGATTTTGGTATTTCTTTTGATAACTATTCAAGAACCTCTTCTAAAATTCATCATGAAACTGCCTCTGAATTTTTTACAAAAATGTATAATGATGGCGAGTTTATAGAAGAAGTTTCAGCACAATTGTATGATGCAGAAGCAAATCAGTTTTTAGCAGATCGTTTTGTAGTAGGAACTTGCCCAAAATGTAGTTTTGAAGAAAGTTATGGGGATCAATGTGAAAACTGTGGAACAAGTCATAATGCCACAGATTTAATCAATCCTAAATCTGCTATTACGGGCAATGTGCCCACAGTAAAGGAAACAAAACACTGGTTTTTACCTTTAGACAAACATGAAGATTTTTTAAGTGAATGGATTTTAGAGGGGCATAAAAAAGACTGGAAACCAAATGTATACGGACAAGTAAAAAGTTGGATAGATGATGGTTTACGCCCAAGAGCGGTAACTAGAGATTTAGATTGGGGAATTCCTGTTCCCTTAAAAGACGCGGAAGGAAAAGTTTTGTATGTTTGGTTTGATGCGCCAATTGGCTATATCTCATCTACCAAAGAATGGGCTGCCAGAGAAGGAAAAAACTGGGAAGATTATTGGAAAAAAGACGACACCAAATTGGTTCATTTTATAGGGAAAGACAATATTGTTTTTCACTGTATCATTTTTCCGAGTATGTTAAAAGCACACGGAAATTATATTTTACCCGATAATGTGCCTGCCAATGAATTCTTAAATTTAGAAGGCAATAAATTATCGACTTCTAAAAATTGGGCAGTTTGGTTGCATGAATATTTAGAAGAATTCCCAAATCAGCAAGATGTGTTGCGTTATACCTTACCTGCAAATGCTCCAGAAAATAAGGATAATGATTTTTCTTGGAAAGATTTTCAGGAAAAAAACAACAACGAATTAGTTGCCAGTTTTGGTAATTTTATCAATCGAGTGGTGGTTTTAACCAAAAAATATTACCTAGGAATTGTACCAAATCCGAACGACTTTACAGAAGTTGATGAAGATGTTGTAAGAGCGATAAAGGAGTTTCCGATTGTGATTGGAAAATCTATTGAAAGATATCGTTTTAGAGAAGCTAGC
>JAWUYT010000047.1:0-19721 GCA_034110665.1 Polaribacter sp. | reverse complement strand
CGAAGGCGTAACCGCAGAACATCTTACTGTTAGAGAATCTTTGGGTGTTTTTGATGTAAGTCATATGGGAGAATTTTTGGTAGAAGGCGAAAATGCTTTGGCATTAATTCAAAAAGTAACTTCTAATGATGCTTCTAAACTTGAAATTGGTGATGCACAATTTAGTTGTTTCCCAAATGAAGAAAACGGAATTGTAGATGATTTAATTTGTTATAAAATTAAAGAAAATCAGTATTTATTAGTTGTTAATGCTGGGAATATAGAGAAAGATTGGAAATGGATTTCTAAATATAATGAAGAATTTAAAGCCGATTTAAAAGATTTATCAGAAGATTATTCTTTATTGGCTATTCAAGGTCCAAAAGCTGTGGAAGCAATGCAATCCTTGTCTTCTATCGATTTAGCAGCTATTTCTTTTTACAAATTTAAAGTAGGTGATTTTGCAGGCATTGACCATGTAATTATTTCTGCAACTGGTTATACAGGTTCTGGCGGATTTGAAATTTATTGTAAAAATACGGATGCTGTAAAAATCTGGAATAAAGTTTTTGAGGCTGGCGCAAATTTTGGCATCAAACCAATTGGTTTAGCAGCAAGAGACACTTTACGTTTAGAAATGGGCTATTGTTTGTATGGAAATGATATTGATGACACCACCTCACCGATTGAAGCTGGTTTAAGTTGGATTACAAAATTTACTAAAGATTTTGTAAACTCCGATTATTTAGCAAAACAAAAAGAACAAAAACCAGAAAGAAAATTAGTTGCTTTTGAGTTGGATGAAAGAGGAATTCCAAGACAAGATTATGATATTGTGGACGAAAATGGAAATATAATTGGAAACGTAACTTCTGGTACTATGAGTCCGTGTTTACAAAAAGGAATTGGAATGGGGTATGTACCTTTATCATTTATAAAACCTGGAACTAAAATTTATATTCAAGTTCGTAAAAAAGCAATTCCTGCAAGCATTGTAAAGTTGCCATTTTATAAAGGATAAAATTAAGTCATAAAAAAACCTCATTACCGAAGCCTCGTTAGTGAGGTTTTTGCATTTAAAAGACGTATTTTTGCTAGCGAAAATAGTACTCGAATAACACCTCACTAAAAACAAATTATATGAGCTTTTTAAAGGCAGAATGGCGAAAGTTAGCCTTCGCTAACTATGAAGTTGACCCCAGTATTTTGGCAGAATATGTTCCGCCAGGAACTGAACTCGATTTATGGGAAGGAAAATGTTTTGTTAGTTTAATAGGTTTTATATTTTTAAACACAAAAATATTAGGAATAAAAATACCTTTTCATGCTACTGTAGAAGAAGTAAACCTACGTTTTTACGTAAAACGGTTTGAAAATAATACCTGGAAGCGTGGTGCTGTTTTTATAAAAGAAATCGTCTCTAAACCTGCGCTAACTTTTGTAGCAAATACCATTTATAAAGAACACTATGAAACCATGCCTATGAAATATAAATGGGAAGAAAATAGTATGACTAGAAGCGTGTCCTATCATTGGAGAAAAAGCAAGATTTGGCAATCTTTTAAAGTTACCGCTGCGTTAAAAACTTCAGAAATTGAGAAAAATAGTGAAACTGAATTTATTACCGAACATTATTGGGGCTATGCAAAAGTAAGTAATACGGTTACCAATGAATACCAGGTTACACACCCAAGATGGGAACAATATAAAGTAGAAAGTTCTGAAATAAAAGTAGATTTTGCTCTGGTTTATGGAAGAAATTTTGAGTTTTTAAACCATATAAAACCTGCATCTATTATGCTTATTGAGGGCTCTAAAATTACCATTGAAGGCAAAAAGACTATAAAAACCGAGGCTGCGTAAAACAATAGATTACCTAAAATGAATAGAATAGAACTCTTAAAAAAATTCTATTTTAATGTACAATCGTTCGCCAAAAAATGACCGATCTACAAGCTTCAAGAGTGCCGTTTTTAATTTTAAAAAGGGTATGTTTACTCGCTGATATAAATGCAAAATATACCTATGAATTGTCTATTAACTGGTGGCGGAGGAATTGTTGGAAGTCATATTATATTTGAATGGATGCATAAAGCTATTGTTGAAAAAACGGTGCATCATCTTTTTGTGATCATAAGAGATAACGAAAAATCTGCGGTACAACGTTTACACGATATTTTACAAGATCCATCTCGTCCTGAATTTTTAAATAAATTTACTTTAGAAGCTTGTTTAGAAAAAATTACCTTAATTTCTAGTAATATATCTGAAATTAATAAAAAAACATTAGAAGCGTATGATTTCGATACAGTTATACACTGCGCAGGATCAACAAGTTTGTTGCATACTTCCGATACTAAAGAAAAAGTACATACAGAAAATTACCTAATAACAAGACACCTTTTAAATCAGCTACCAACTGCTGTAACTCGATTTATTTATATCAGTACTGCCTATTCTTTTGGTATTCAAAATGAAAAAGTAGGCGATACTATTGAGAGCTATAACGTTACAAACTTCAGAAACCCTTACGAGCAATCTAAATATGAAAGTGAATTGTATGTAAAACAAACGTGTAAGTTAAAAAATATAGATTCACAGATTTTAAGACCGAGTATTATTTGTGGTAGACTCATAGATAAGCCTTTATATGAAACACCAAAGTTTGATGTTTTTTACTCCTTGGCAATGTTTTTAGACAAATACGCAAGTAAAGCAAAAGAAAATTTTAGAGTTTGGGTTGATCAAAAAAGTGGGTTGAATATTGTTCCGGTAGATTTTGTTTCTAAAGCAATTTTATATGCTTTTTTAAACCCGGCGATAAAAGAGCTGAACATTGTAAATCCTGAACAAATATTACATAAAAATTATGTTGATGACTATTTAAAATATTTTAATATTCATTCTTTTGAATATGTAGATGAAAAACCAAAAAACCAAAATGCTCTTGAACAACTATATTACAAGACTATTGGAAGTATTTTTGAAAAATATGTATCTATTCCTGATCTGCAATTCAAACCAGACCTTATTTTAAAGCTGATTGTGGCACTAAAACTAGAGAATAATTTAGGTGTTCATGATAATTTCATGAATCTTATTAATTTTTCCGTTGAAAAAAAGTTTAAAAAAAGCTATTAATTATCTTCACAATAAATTGATTCCATAATTGATCCATATTCCTATAGTTCAATAAAATATTTCTTTAGATTAAAAGCACTCTCTAATTTAATTAGTAAGTGTTTCTAATATTTGGAGTTACTCCTTTAAATATTGATTTTTATGGATTGATGAATAGCACAGCGGTCAATAATTTTTTGTTATGTCTTTATATTAAACGACAAATGCACTCTACTCTCAAACTATTTGTGAAATTTCTCTTTTATTCTGACAAGATTTGCTTTCATTACTGATAATCTTTTTAAAAGACTCAAGACCAAATAATTTAGCCATCAATAAGTTCAGAATAGTATTTTAAATTTCAAATATTAACTTTGAAATATGAAATACAAAAAATAGAGTTTAAAGGAAAAATTAAATCTGTTTGCACTAAATTTATTTTTTTTATAAAGCCAAAAACCCATCAATGAAATTAAAATTAAAACAATTAACGTAATAAAAATAATTAAAGTTTCATAATTTAAAAAATACCTATACCTTTGTATTGTACAAGTTGAATAATACTAGATGATTATGACTAAGGACATACTACCTGATTTACTTTCTTCATGGGAACAAACATACAAAAAAGGACAACTTACTTTGTGGATATTCCTTGCCCTAAAGGATGGACAAAAATATGTTGACGAAATCAAGGAATTTATTGAAAGTAAAACCAATAACACAATTAACTGTGAAGAACAAAGTCTTTATAGAAATTTACGAAAATATGAACATATTGATGTGGTATCCTTTGAAAATAAAAAAGGAAATAAAGGACCTGACAGAAAATATTACTTTTTGACCAAAATGGGAACTGAATTACTTCAGCAATTTATCGAAAGAAATATAAATTTATTCTTCTCTACTGAAATTAATAACCTATTAAAAAAATAAATAAATATGAAATCATTAATTACATCTAATTTAATAAAATTCACATTCGCAACTGCAGTGCTTACAATAATCTTCAGAATTGGTTTAAGCACATCAATAAATAACAAAATGATCGCAGCGGTTATTATATGCTCAATTGTTTATGGAATTCTAATGTGGCTTAACTGTAGTTACTTTGGAAGAAAAGAATATGAATATCTACCAATTTATGACATCGGTTTTAGATTTCATTTTTCTACATTTTTAGTTCATAATATAATTTCAATAGTATGGTTTGTATTTGGATTTGAGTCAAAATATGAGAACATTGAGGTTATTTATATCACCGCTTTAATTTGGTCAACCTTTTTGATCATACATTTAATTTATTATCTTTCAATTAAAAAGTCATCGATTAAGAATTTAGATAAAGAAGATCTATTTGAATAAAAAGAATTAAAAGTAACTATTTAACCTACAGTTTTTCAATGAAGTTCTGTAAGTTTTTTTGGTTATTTTTTTTCAAAATATTTTAACTTTGTTCCATCTTATAATAATATTTTATCAGATGTAAATTATCAATAATTTAAAAAAAAAAGATGAACGAAATTAAATGTAAAATTTGTGGCTCAATAAAAATTATTAAAAACACTACAATTACAGATTTTAGCCATGGAAACATAGAGAAAAATCTATCTATTTATATTCAAAAAACAGACAACGCTTTTTTCAACAAATCAGTTAAAGGAGAAATTCAAGCTCAAATATGCGGCGACTGTGGGAACATGGATTTAAAAGTTAGAAATCCAAAAGAATTATGGGAAGCTTATTTAAAATCTAAAAATTAAAAAACATATATTTTATTTTTTCCACAAAATTCATTATCAACTGCAATAAAAGTAATTCTTAAAAAGTAATTCTTGCAATTATTTTAAAATTATCTTTGTACAAAGCATAATTTTATTCATTGGATTCATTAACACAAATAATATTGGGTGCTGCCGTTGGCGAAGCCGTTTTAGGAAGAAAAATTGGTAATAAAGCCATGTTGTATGGCGCAATTGCTGGCACAATTCCAGATTTAGATGTCATTTCTTCCTTTTTTACAGACACCGTAACTGCACTAGAAATTCATAGAGGTTTTACACATTCCATTTTTTTCTCTGTACTATTTGCTCCTATTTGTGCGTTTATTATAACCAGATATGATCGCTATAAAAATATAAAAGATTGGTCTTGGCTTTTCTTTTGGGTATTCATTACGCACCCTATTTTAGATGCACAAACAACTTGGGGAACACAACTTTTTTGGCCTTTAGATATTCGATTAGCGTTTAAAAATGTTTTTGTAATCGATCCATTGTACACACTTCCGTTTTTGGTGTTTTTAATTTTAGCAATGCGTCAAAAAAAAGAAGCTAAAAAAAGACGATTTTATAATAATTTAGGTTTACTAATAAGTAGCATTTATTTGATACTCACTCTAGTTTTAAAAGGTTTCGCTTATCAAAAGTTTAGCGAAGAACTTGCTGCACAAAACATTCCATATAAAACATTAAACACAAAGCCTACACCATTAAATACTATTTTATGGAGTGCAAATATAGAAACAGAACGTTCTTTTTTAATTGGTTATTCTTCTTTTCTAGATACAAGTGCAATTCAATTTTCTAGGTATCCAAAAAATCATTATTTATTGGGAGACTTGGCAGATCATCCGAAGGTAAAAAGAATGGTTGCAATTTCTAAAGGCTTCTATACCGTTAATAAACTAAATAACGTATTATATTTTAATGATCTACGTTTTGGACTATTAAGCATACAACCGGATTCAGAAAATTTTGTTTTTAAATATAAAATTACGGTCGATGAAAAAGGAACTCCTTTTTTTATTGAAGAGCCCAAAGAAAAACGAGATGGTAAAAAATTATTATCTGATTTATGGATCAGAGTTAAAGGAAATTAAACAGGTTTCTATCTTTTGCTTTTTTAGAAAAAATATCCATTCGCATGCACTTGGAAAAAGTCGCATTATAACTTGAATTTAAGATTTATAAAAAAACCCAATGAATTTTCAGTGGGTTTTTTGTTTCTAATCTCTGAACTTATTTCTAGTAATAATCGATTTTAGCTGTTGCTTTAAATCGTTTCCTGTATCAAAAATCATTTCTTCATTCGTTGGAAATGCAATGGCTTTCAACACCAATAAGTCTAAAAAAGATTCTTCTAATGCCCTTTTATCCCCATCAAATCTTGCATACAAATGTTCAAATACAAATTCACTTTTTATTGGATACATCTGCACCGTTTGTTTTGTATAAAGATCTACGTATTTTACTTGGCCAGAAACTTTGGCTGCTTTAAACTGTGTAAATTGATAAAATTCGCAACGAATATTTAATAGTTTATCAACCTTAATCTTATTACCTAAACTATCTTTTACTTGGTTACCGTTGTCATCTAACAAATATTTAAATCCATTTACAATTTGTTTTTCTTTGATAATTTGTTTTTCTCTGACTTGTTCAGGTGAAACTTCTATATTTCTTAAATTTAACTCTAAACCAAAATCATAGTTAATGTTAGCGTCTTTTTTGCTGTGATAAATCGTCCACAAATCATTTAAACCATAGGTATTAAAGTTCAATAAATCTTCTTCTAATCTTTTCGGAATCACTTTTTCAGTTTCATTTTTCATAGAAACTAAGACAAAATCTACGCCTCTCTGTTGTGCAAGAGCCATCAAATTACGAACATCTTTAAAATTAGAATTTATCTGTTCTAAATATGCTAACTCATCGTACGCCTCTCGATACCCAAACTTCGTACCTCTTTTAAATAGTTTATTTGCTTTGGTATATAAAAAAGCTGATAACTGATTTTTAGCACTTATAATCTCTTCATCGTAATTATTAAATTTAAACTTTGCATTTTTATTCTTTGTTAAAATAGGCAAAGGCAGCAAAGGCTTTATGATTTCTTGTCTATTTTTTAAAGTTTTATACAAACCAAAAATACTTTCTAGACTTTCAGGATTCTTATCTTTTTTTAAAAAATTAATGCGACCTAAATCTTTGGTCGTTACTTTGGCAAACGCCTCTTGTAACATCAGAACATAAGGCTGATTTCCTTTTTTAGTTTTGTTCTTTTTTAAATTATTAAGTGCAATATCTATTGCTTTGTCGTAATTTCCGTTATTAATAGCTTGTTGCGTATTTTTAACACTACTGCACGCACTACATAAAATGATTGCGACAATAAAAATTAATTTTTTTTTCATGATTGATTTGGTTTCTGTCGATAAAGCAATGTATGTGCCAAAAGTAATTAAAATAAAATATTTGCTCATATTGCAGTACTAAAATCTATTCAACACGAGAAAGTTCTAGTTTTATTTTAATTTTCTAATCATAAGATTCAAAATTACTGAAATCAATTTAGCCCAACACTTTCCAATAAGATATCAAGTTAAGAGTAATTATATACTGAAACAAATTCAGCATTTAGCCTATTGTTAAACATTAAAACGAAAGTGCATTACATCTCCATCTTTCACTATGTACTCCTTACCTTCTACTCTCATTTTACCGGCTTCTTTAACCTTCGCTTCAGAGCCAAACGTTACATAGTCGTTGTACGCAATAGTTTCTGCTCTAATAAACCCTTTTTCAAAATCGGTATGAATTACTCCTGCAGCCTGCGGTGCAGACGATCCGATAGGAATTGTCCCAGCTCTCACTTCTTTTACACCTGCAGTAAAATAGGGTTGTAAATTTAATAATTTATAAGCAGAACGAACCAATCTAGCAACACCTGCTTCTTTTAAACCAATATCAGCCAGAAACATTTGTCTTTCTTCGTAGTCCTCTAATTCTGTAATATCTGCTTCTATACCAACAGCTAAAACAATAACTTCCGCGTTTTCATCTTTTACAGCTTCTCTTACTTTATCAACATAATCGTTTCCTGAAACCGCTGAATTTTCATCCACATTACAAACATATAATACTGGTTTTGCTGTAATAAATTGCAATGCTTGTACAAATTCAAGTTCCTTTTCAGAAAAATCTAAAGCTCTTATTGAAATACCTTTTAGTAAAGTTTCTTCAATTTTTAATAAAACAACCAATTCTGTTTGTGCTTCTTTATTGCCCGTTTTTGCCGTTCTTTTAACTCTTTCTAAACGCTTTTCAACGGTTTCTAAATCTTTTAATTGCAATTCAATATCAATCGTTTCTTTATCTCTAACAGGGTTTACAGATTCATCTACATGAATAATATTATCGTTATCAAAACAACGAATTACATGCAAAATAGCATCAGTTTCTCTAATATTTGCCAAAAACTGATTTCCTAAACCTTCTCCTTTACTTGCTCCTTTTACCAAACCAGCAATATCTACAATCTCCACAGTTGCAGGCATTACACGTTCTGGATTTACCAATTCTTCTAATTTTTCAATTCTTTTATCTGGCACATTTACAACACCTAAATTAGGTTCTATTGTACAAAAAGGAAAGTTGGCACTTTGCGCTTTTGCGTTTGATAAACAGTTAAACAAAGTTGATTTTCCTACATTTGGTAATCCTACAATTCCAGCTTTCATTTCATGTATATATTAAGAATATGAATTATATTAACTTGAATTAAATTAATTATTCATAAATTTTTAAGATTGCAAAGATAATACTTTGTTAAACTTAAATGTTCTTTTCTTAAGAATTCTCAATTTGTTATACATTCCCCAAAAATTAATGATTATGATTAAAAAAATACTTTTTGCTTTATTTTTTTTCTTTGGATGTTTTACGCTACAATCTCAAATAATTCGTGGAAAAATAATGAACAAAACATCTTTAAAACCCATCGATGAAGTTGCCATTATTACCAATTTAAAAACAGGAACTACTTCCAATAAATTAGGATTCTTTACCTTACAAATAGACAATGTAGAAAGCATTACTTTTTCTTGTTTAGGATTTGCTTCAACGACGATAAAAATTAACGCACTTAAAGAGCAAAATTTCATAGTTTCTTTACTTGAAAATATTGATCAACTTGATGAAATTAAGTTAAATTTTGCGAAAATTTCTCTGGATTCTTTGTTGATAAAGACACAAAAAAGTATGAATGATAATTTTATTACTGGCCCTGTAAAACATTGTTTTTATATGAGAGAAAACACGGAAGTAGATTTTAAAAAATTGGAATTAGATTTAGAAAAAAGCTCCTTGTTAAGCAGAAAAAACAGAAAATTAGCAGAACAAGAATTAATTGATTATGCAAATGAACTTCAAAATAGCAAACCCGCAGTAGCATCAGAATTTTCAGGCATTCTATCTTTTAAAGGAATGGTTAAAAAAAAAAAGAAAAAGAATTCTGACATTATTAAGGTTGATAGTGTAAAAGGATACAAATTTTCAACTGGAAAAAAAAACATCAACCTAAAAGAAGCTCAAAGTGATTTACAAACCATCATTCTAAAACATTTAAATAAAGATAAAACTTATAAAATTAGTTCTGGTCTGTTTACCATTGAAGATTCTTTATCGATGAAAAAAGTACTTCATAAAAGCGATTCTATAAAGGCCAACAATACTTTTAAAGAATATGAACCCATGTATTCTTATAGAGTTGCCAAGAGAAACTCAACTTTTTTTAGTGAAAAGAATGAACCTAATTTTTTTGATCAAAAATACTATAATCACATTTTAGAGCAAAAAGAAGTTTTAGGCACTTCAATGGCTTATGTAATTAGTTTTACGCCAAGAAAATCGAAATCTAAATATCGTGGACGCATTTTCATACATCCCAAAGATTTTACAGTGGCTAAAATTGAATATGAATTTGCTGAAGGAAAAAGAGGAATGCATGTGAATTTAAAATGGGTTTTAGGAGTAAAAGTTTCTTTAAACTTAAAAAAAGTAACGCTATTTTATGAAAAGAATATAGAAGATAAAGTTTACAACTCCTATTATAAAGAAACATCGGAAACGTATGCATATGTGCATAGACCTATAAAATTTAAAGAAAATTCGAAAACAAAAAATAAGGTTAAATTTGATATCAAAGTAGAATTAAAAACCAAAGAGACTATAGAAGTTCTATTATTCGACGCCATTAATATTGCTGAATCTGCAATTAAACCCGTGGAAAAAGTAGATTTAGGAAAAAATATCACCTATACTTCTTTAAAGGATTACAACAACACAAAATGGAAAAACAGAAAGCTTATTATCGATTATCTTAAAAAGTATGAATAAAAAAACCGCGAGATTAATCTCGAGGTTTTTAATTTATTTTATTGAGTTATACGCTTGGCGTCTGTTTTATTTTATTTAGATTCTTTTTTTTTAGTTTTAAGACTATGGAACCTGAACCTAAAGCTGGTTTTATGATATCATTTCCAACGATCTTATAAAAAATAGCATCTGGAAAATTTGAAATTAATTTAATTTTACTTTGGGATTGAGATAGTGATACAAGAAGTATTACTAAAATAAATTTAGCACTATTTTTCCTAATTCAAGCAATAAATTGATGCTTAAATATTGTGTTTTTTATTACTCTGAATGCATGAAGCGTTGTTTTTCTAACAATTCTTCTTTAGTTTCAACATTATTATCATCTGGCACACAACAATCTACAGGACAAACTGCCGCACATTGAGGCTCTTCATGAAAACCGACACATTCTGTACATTTATCTGCTACAATAAAATAGATTTCATCAGAAACGGGTTCTTGATCTTCATCGGCATCTACATCTCTACCATTTGGTAATACTGCTTTACCAGATAAATCAGTTCCATCTGCATATTTCCAATCTTCAGCGCCTTCATAAATTGCTGTGTTCGGACATTCTGGTTCACATGCCCCACAATTTATACACTCATCTGTTATTATAATTGCCATAATTTTCTTTTCTGTTTTTGTATCTTTGCAATTGCAAAAATAAAGCCAAAATCATAGACAACCAAAATAAATGGATAGTATTCAAAATAGAATTAACGCTTTCGTTAAATTAGGTGCTTTTTTAAGTCAGTTTTCAAATGATAAGATTGACAAACTTGATCAGATAGAGCATAATGAACTTTTTTTTGATGGTTTTTTACATCAAATTAAATTAGCAAAAGAAAAAAATTCTTGGTTTACAAAAGATAATATTTTATTTTCATTAGAAAACTGGAGCAAAGCATTAACAGCAAGTAATTTAAACGAGTTTGTTAAAGATTTTGATTTACACTCTAAAACGCCTAAAACGCCTAAAAAAGTAGCCATTATTATGGCAGGAAATATTCCGTTGGTTGGTTTTCATGATTTTTTATCTGTGTTAATTTCAGGTCATGCAGTCTTGGTAAAGCAATCTTCTAGCGATAAACATTTATTGCCTTTTTTGGCCAAATATTTAGAGTTTCTAGAAGAAGACTTTAAAGGTAAAATTGTTTTTACTGAAGAAAAATTAACAGATTTTGATGCTGTAATTGCAACAGGAAGTACTAATACAGCGCGTTATTTTGAGTTTTATTTTAAAGGAAAACCAAATATTATTAGAAAAAACAGAAATTCTGTGGCTGTTATTACAGGCAAAGAAACCGAAAATGATTTTGCAAAATTATCTGAAGATGTATTTCAGTATTTTGGTTTAGGTTGTAGAAGTGTTTCTAAATTGTATGTTCCTAAAGACTTTGATTTTGATCCTTTTTTTACTGGAATGTACGCTAAAAAAGATTTCATTTACAATGCAAAATATGCGAATAATTACGACTACAACAAGGCAGTCTATTTAATGAGTGAGTTCGATCTGTTAGAAAATGGTTTTTTGATGATCAAAGAAGACCAGAGTTACTCCTCACCTATTGCCACTGTATTCTATGAATATTATGAGAATGAAATCGATCTAAAAATAAAATTGCATTTAGATAGAGAAAAAATACAATGTATTGTTGCCAAAGACTTTTTAGAAAATGAAGTTGGTTTTGGGCAAACACAGCATCCTAAATTAACAGATTATGCAGATGGTGTAAATACGTTAGAATTTTTATCAAAAATATAGTAGCGTGGTTTTAGATCATAGTTTTTGGTTGAATGTTCATAAAAAATAGAAATGAAAAAACATAATTTTAGTGCTGGCCCTTGTATTTTACCGCAAGAAGTTTTACAAAAAGCATCCGAAGCAATTCTCAATTTTAATGATGATGATTTGTCGTTGATAGAAATTTCTCACAGAAGTAAATCTTTTGTTGGGGTGATGGAAAAAGCACGTTCTTTAGCTTTAGAGTTGTTAGGTTTAGAAAATAAAGGCTATCAAGCTGTGTTTTTACATGGTGGCGCAAGTTTAGAGTTTTTGATGGTTGCCTACAATTTATTAAACAAAAAAGCTGCGTATTTAAATACCGGAACTTGGTCTGACAATGCAATTAAAGAGGCAAAAGCTTTCGGAGAAGTTGTAGAAGTTGGTTCCTCTAAAGACAAAGGATTTACATATATTCCGAAAGGATATTCAATTCCAGAAGATGCTGACTATTTTCACTGCACAAGCAATAATACAATTTTTGGTACTCAAATGAAATCGCTTCCAGAAACAAATGTTCCTTTGGTGTGTGATATGAGTTCAGATATTTTTTCTCGGCAATTAGATTTTGAGAAATTTGATTTAATTTATGCGGGTGCACAAAAAAACATGGGACCAGCAGGCACAACTTTGGTCATTATTAAAGAAGATATTTTAGGCAAAGTAGAAAGACACATTCCTTCTATGCTCAATTATCAAATGCATATTGATAAGGAAAGTATGTTTAACACCCCTTCTGTTTTTGCTGTATATGTTTCGATGTTAACATTGCAATGGTTAAAAGATTTAGGAGGAATTCCTTTTATTGAAGAAGTAAACAATAAAAAAGCCGCTATCTTATACAAAGAAATTGATACAAATCCGCTTTTTAAAGGAGGTGTTGCGAGAGAAGACAGAAGTACGATGAATGCAACGTTTGTCTTAACCGATGCATCCTTAACGGCTAAATTTGATACGATGTGCAAGGAAGCAGGCATTAATGGTTTAAACGGCCATAGAAGTGTTGGTGGTTATAGAGCAAGCATGTACAATGCGTTACCATTATACAGTGTTCAGGTTTTGGTAGATGTAATGCAAAGCTTAAGCTCATCCTAGCCTTCCCAAAGGGAAGAAACGCTCACTGTTGACCAAATTAATTATTGCGAATAATTTAGACAGAAAGAAAAAAATACGTTTTCAAACTTATCAAGTTTGAAGAAAAATAAAATTATACATAAATAAAACTCCTTCCTTTTGGGAAGGTTGGGATAGAATCATGAAAATATTAGTAAACGACGGAATTTCACAAAGCGGAATTGATGCTTTAGAAAAAGGAGGATTTGAAATGTTGAAAACGAAGGTTGCTCAAAATCAATTAGAAAATTATATCAATGAACATAATATTGATGCCATTTTAGTAAGAAGTGCAACCCAAGTTCGCCAAGAATTGATAGAAGCTTGTCCGAGTTTGAAATTAATTGGTCGTGGTGGCGTTGGTATGGATAATATTGATGTTGATTACGCCATTGACAATGGTTTACACGTAATTAATACACCTGAAGCTTCCACAAGTTCTGTGGCAGAATTGGTTTTTTCTCATTTATTTAGTATGGTTCGTTTTCTGCATTCATCAAACAGAGAAATGCCTTTAGAGGGAGATTCTCGTTTTAAAGAACTAAAAAAAGCTTATGCTCAAGGAGTTGAGTTGAGAGGGAAAACTTTGGGAATTATTGGTTTTGGTAAAATAGGGCAAGAAGTTGCGAAAATTGCGATTGGTTTAGGAATGCATATTGTAGCAACAGATGAAGTTGTAGAAAGCGCTTCTATTACGTTAGATTTTTTCAACGGTCAAAAAGCAATTTTTAATATCGGAACTGTTGATAAAGAAGAACTTTATAAAGAAGCAGATTTTATAACCTTACATGTTCCTGCTCAAGAAGATTATTTAATTACGGCAACAGATTTCAATAAAATGAAAAATGGCGTGGGTATTATAAACACAGCAAGAGGTGGCGTTATTAATGAAGTAGATTTGATAAAAGCTATTGAAGAAGGCAAAGTACAATTTGCTGGTTTAGATGTTTTTGATACCGAACCAACACCTGCTGTTCAAGTTTTAATGAATCCAGAAATTTCTTTAACACCACATATTGGCGCTTCAACAAAAGAGGCACAAGACAGGATTGGATTAGAATTAGCTTCACAAATAATTACTTTGTTAAAGTAGATTATAGTTCATAAGAAATTACAAAAAATTAAAAAATAATTCTTGACAAAAAATGGCAATTGTAAACCCTTTTAAAGCGGTAAGACCTAGCAGAGATAAAGTTGCTTTGGTGTCTTCTAAATCTTATGAAGCTTATACACATGCTGAATTAGGGGCTAAATTAGATTTTAATCCGTATTCGTTTTTACATATTGTAAATCCTGATTATAAATTTTTGCAAGAGGTTTCTACCGAGCGACGATTTCAATTAGTGCATAACAGGTATTTAGATTTTAAGAAAAACAATATTTTTATAAAAGATAAAATTGCTGCATTTTACATTTATGAAAGAATTGATGCACAGCATTCTTTTTGCGGAATTATTGGCGCTACAAGTATTGCAGATTATTTGAGAGGTGATATTAAAAAACATGAAGGCACCATCCATAAAAGAGAGCGTCTTTTTCAAAAGTATTTAAAAATAATAGGTTTTAATGCTGAACCTATCTTATTAACTTTTAAGGATGATGAAACGATAGCAGCAATCATCAACCAAGAAAAAGAAAAAAGACCAGAGTATGAGTTCTCCACAACTGACAAAAAATCGCATAAACTTTGGTTAGTCACCGATGAAAGCATCACCAAAAAAATAATAAAAGCTTTTGCTAAAATTAAAGCGTTATATATTGCTGATGGTCATCACAGAACTGCATCTTCTGCTCTACTAGCAGCAGATTTAGCGTCCGAAAACGAAAATCATACAGGTGATGAAGAGTATAACTTTTTTATGAGTTATCTTATTCCAGAATCGCAATTGGATATTGCAGAGTTTAACAGATTTGTAAAAGATTTAAACGGATTAACAATTGCTGAATTTTTAGAAAAATTAAGTGTTTCTTTTACCATTGAAAATCACAGACAACAAGTCTACTTTCCTGATAAAAAACATCATTTTAGCATGTATTTAGATGGTGATTTTTACTCCTTACATTTAAAAGAAAGTATGTATAAATTTACAGATGCGTTGAGTACATTAGATGCTGAAATTTTATATAAAACAGTTTTATATCCTATTTTAGGTATTAAAGATCTTACAAATAATGATAGAATTGGCCATTCTGATAATAAAACGGATATCGTTTCTATAAAAACAAAAGTTGATTTAGGTTTGTACAGAGTTGGTTTTAGTTTGAACCCAGTAACCATAAGTGAAATGAAAGAAATTGCAGATGCCAATTTAAAAATGCCTCCAAAAACGACATATATACAACCAAAATTAAGAAGTGGTTTAACGATGTTTGAATTTTAGTACAGTCTTTTACTCAAAGCTTTCCGATACCGAATTAGTTTCAGTAGATAAGAATTTCATCAGAAAAAAATAAGCAATGAATATATCAAAAAACATAGAAGAATTTCAATTAAAAATACCCAAAAATGTAACTTTAGTTGCCGTATCGAAAACCAAGCCTAACGAGGATTTACAAGAAGCCTATGATGCTGGTCAGCGAGTTTTTGGTGAAAACAAAATTCAAGAAATGGCTGATAAATATGATTCCTTGCCGAAAGATATTCAATGGCATATGATTGGTCACTTGCAAAGTAATAAGGTAAAATATATGGCTCATTTTGTTGATTTAATTCACGGAGTTGATAAATTTAAAACCTTAAAAGAGATTAACAAACAAGCAAAAAAGCATGATCGAATTATCAATTGCTTGTTACAGGCAAAAATTGCAAAAGAAGACTCAAAGTTCGGGCTTTCTTTTAGTGAAATAGAAGCAATTTTAAAATCAACAGAATTAGTAGAACTTTCCCATATAAAAATTATTGGTTTTATGGGAATGGCTACCTTTACTGATAATCAAGAACAATTATCAGAAGAGTTTTCAGCTCTAAAAAACTTTTTTGAAACACAAAAAGCGAAGAATGAAACTGAAAATTGTGCATTAGAAGTTCTATCAATGGGAATGAGTGGAGATTATCAACTAGCTATTGAAAACGGAAGTACAATGATTAGAGTAGGAAGCTCTATATTTGGTCATCGCAATTAAAATCAGTAAATTTCACCAAAAAAGAAAAAGCTTTGTACGTTATTTTAGATATTGAAACTACTGGAGGTAAGTTTAATGAAGAAGGTATTACCGAAATAGCCATCTATAAATTTGATGGTCATGAGATTATTGATCAGTTTATCTCCCTAGTAAATCCTGAAAAACCTATCCAAGAATTTGTTGTGAGACTTACTGGTATTAATAACAAAATGTTACGAAATGCTCCCAAGTTTTATGAAATTGCAAAACGTGTTGTAGAAATAACCAAAGACTGTATTCTTGTAGCCCATAATGCTACTTTTGATTATCGAATTTTAAAAACAGAATTTGAAAGATTAGGCTTTGACTTTTATAGAAACACTTTGTGCACAGTAGAATTAAGTCAGAACTTAATAGAAGATCAGCCATCTTATAGTTTAGGCAAACTTACAAAGTCTTTAGGGATTCCCATTACTGATCGGCACAGAGCAAACGGTGACGCATTAGCAACCGTCCAACTTTTTAAGCTACTTTTAGAAAAAGATACTGAAAAAACTATTATTCAAAATTCGATAAAATATTTTGATAACAGACAAAAAAAAGAAAAACTAAAAGTGTTGATTGATGAACTACCAGATGTTTTAGGTATTTATTATGTGCACGATCATACAGGAAAAATAATTTTTATAGGAAAAGGTAAAAATATAAAATCTGAAATAAACAATCTTTTTATAAAAACTTCTAAACGCGCTATTAAAATCCAAGAAAGAGCTATTAGTGTTTCCTACAGCAAAACAGGTAACGAACTTTTTACACGTTTAAAATATTATTTACAGTTAAGTAAAATTGATCCTAAATTTAACTTTAAAAAGAAATTTAAAATTAATGAAGATAACTTTAACCACGATAGTTTTATGATCATTGACAAAGGTAGAGAGATTGAAGAACATGCGGTAATACTTATTGAAAACAATATTGTAATTAGTTATGGTTATACTAATTTAGCATACCAAGAAAATAATTTAGAAATTCTAAAATCAGTTTTAACTTCTATAGAAAATAAAGAGATTTCTAAAACAGTTATTAAAAACTACCTGAAAAGAAGTAAAGTTCAAAAGATTATTAGATTCTAAATGGAAAAAATAATACACGTAATTAGATTCAACAAATGATTATAATACAAGAGTAGATCTTTACTACAGCATAAAAATTTTAGGCAAAATTACTCTTAAACAGCATAATATTTCTATTGATTTGAATAAAAAAAGAAGTTTTAGGGAGCAAAACAACTAACTGAAAATTATATGAATAGGCCTTAATAGCGTCAACTTCAATATCAAAAGATAAAATATTTATTATTGAATAAGCATAAGACTAAACGTACAATGCACAAGGTGAAAACAGGAAATCTAATTGACTATTCATTGAGCATTATTTCTTCGTATTTAGACATACCAAACTGGTCTTTTCAATCTGATAAACACAAAATAAAAAGCGAATTTGATGCAACTTTTTTTAGGTAATTACAAGTTTAACCCAACAACTACTGGCATTTTAAAATCGGATAAAAAAGATGTTTCAATAGCTGAAAAATGAAAGTCAATAATTGATCTAGTATTTAAAAATTCTTTTTAAATACCCCATTTTAATTATCTACATTAACCTCCAAAATAACGTTAGACCAAGAACTTTTAATTTTACAATTTCAGAAAAAATATAAACAGTCTAAACAAAACCTTCATGCTGATTTTTTCTTAAATATATTAGAAACTAGTTCAAGTTTAGATAGTACAACGAATACAATAGAAGACCGTTGCAAAAAGCTAACTTAATGAATTTTACTTTTTTGATTTCCCTTTTTTTTTAGCTAAAACATCGATTATGGAATTTTTTTCTGTTTTTAAGTGAATAAATACCTTTTATAGGCCTCATTTTCCCTTAATTTTGCAATTAAACGCAAATATCCTTGGACTTCGATATAAATTATAGCACATTCCCTCCATCAAACTTTGTGTATGCATTTTTTTCATACCTCTATATCTTGCAATTCCGACTTTAAACCATAATTTTATTCCCCAAAAGTACGTTCAACTTTAAACCTTTTTTTTCCTATTAATTTATTGAATCTAGTTTCCCTTTTTCTTAATGGTTTTTTTTGTTAAACAGGTATTTCCCCTATAAAATTTCTCCTTAAAAAAAAATAAATTTGCTATAATATTGGTCAAATTAATATTTTGAGTTAATCATTTAATTTAAGAACATAAATAGAATTAATATGGAAGAAGTTTAAGGACAAAATAACGATGCTTGTATAACCTCGTTAGCAAAAATAAAATGACAAGATGGTTTTAAATAGTTTATATAAAATCTACTGATGATTATTCAGACAAATCATTAACTCCAATATTTGAAAAAAAATATGAGCGAAACAGCACAAATAGTAACCGATAAATGGAGAGGATTTCAACCTCTAAAAAAAGGCTATAATAGCAAACAAAAGTTAAGTATTAATGAAAATAAAAAAAATTATATTGTTATAATGCAATTAAAATCTTGGTTAAGAGCAAAATCAACGCATGTTTCTAAATGGCATGTTCCAGCTTATTTTGCTAAGTTTTGTATTCGGATAAATCGATTGCAATACAAACAAAGTATCTTTCATAAAACAACAGAAAGAATGGTAAATGCTAAACCTATTTATCATAAAAAGATATTAACCGTGTAACTCAAAAAAAAATATCATATTTATTTCAAAAACCAAAAAAATTAAACGGATTTTAAAAAGTTAATACCACCATCAAAAGAGTAATGTTAGTATCTAAATAGATTTAACCAAAAGTTTCAAAAAAGTCAAATTCATTTTTTTGTCTAATTTATTTTGAAAAACATTTAACAGAATTGATTTTTTTTACGCTGAATCAATGACTACCTTGGCTAAACGCTTATTAATAAATAAAAATTAATAAAAGTGAACAACATATGAATATAGAATAACCAAAAACAGCCCATCCACCTATTTAGGGCTAAAACAGCAAAGCCCTAATTAACAAATGGAATCAGGTTTCAGAAAAAATTACTGGATATAAAAAAAAGGATGTAGTCGGCAAATACCTAGTGCAAACATATATCGCTAAATATTACCAAAAAGCAGTTACCCAAGTCTTAAGCGAAGCTTTACTCGGTAAAGAAACGGCCAACTATGAGTTCTTAATATACACATGGCATGGGCAGCTTAAAACGATGTGATGTTCACGGGGAAACCACAGGTGTATTGGTCGCAGGTGAAGACATTGCAGAAATTATCTTTTAAAAAAAAGAAAAAGAAAAAAAGAGCAAATGAAAAAATCATTAAAAAAAGAACGTATCTCTCAAAATATAGAAAAAGAAAACCTAGCAGATCCACTAGCATTGGTTAAAAA
>JAWUYT010000046.1:0-19090 GCA_034110665.1 Polaribacter sp. | reverse complement strand
TAAAACTGCTTTCTGATACTTTATTTTGGAATAATTTCTAGTTTTCTGAATAATATTGAATAAGTTTTTCCCAAATCGAAATAATAAAATGAATGAAATCAAACTATAAATACCGATGAGTGTATAGATATAATTAAAAGGTTTTTCTGGAATAATCTCTGTAGTTCCTATTTCTGTTGGAGGAAATGCACTTGTATTTTCTGCAGCTTCAAAAATGATTGGAGTTGCATCCATATAAATAATATAGAGAGGAGCTAAAAATGAAAAGAAAACACTGCCTAAAAGATAGAAACGATTAAAATTATGCATTTTTTCTCTCTCTAGAACTAAATAATGAAATACTAATAATAGCGCTAAACAAGTTGCGGATTTTAGAAGATAGGCAATCATAATTGCTGTTTTTTAATTTGTGAATCAATAATCGTTTTTAATTCTTCTAATTCTTGGGTAGAAAGATTGGTTTCTTTGGTAAAGAAAGATGCAAACTGACTTGCAGAATCGTTGAAGAAGTTTTTAATTAAGCCGTTTACGTGATTAGAAAAATAATCTGTTTTTTTTATAATTGGGTAATATTCTCTCGATTTACCAAATAATTCATAGCTAATAAAACCTTTATCAGTAATACGTTTTAATAAAGTGGCAACAGTAGTTATTGCTGGTTTTGGTTCAGGGAAATCTTCTAATAAATCTTTTAAAAATGCTTTTTTTCGTTTCCATAAATGTTGCATTAATTGTTCTTCTGTTTTAGATAATTGCATCCTTCGTTTATTTTGTTCTACAAACATAGAATAAAAAATTGAATTCTACAAATGTAGAGTGTAAGTTTTAGGCAGATTTTATTTACATTTGCTTGAACTCAAATGAATACTATGAAAAGTATATTTTTATTTTTAACTCTATTAATATTGTCATCTTGTGCCTCAAAAAAGTTTAATGCAAAATGGCTAGATAAAGAAGCGCCCAGTACATTTAAGGCTAGGTTTGAAACTACACAAGGTGATTTTGATATTGTTGCAAGAAGGCTTTGGTCTCCAAAAGGTGTAGATAGATTGCACCAATTGATTACGAATAACTATTATGAAGATGTTGCCATTTATAGAGTAGTACCAAAATTTGTTGCGCAATTTGGCATTCATAATGATACGTTAATCAATAATAGTTGGAGGAATAATGGTATTGAAGATGAACCAGTGTTGGCAAAAAATGACTACATGACGCTTTCTTTTGCCAGAGGAGGAGTAAAGACAAGGTCTAATCAGCTGTTTATAAATTTAAAAGAAAATTATAGGTTAGACAAGCTTTCTAATGGAGGTGTTACTGGTTATCCTGTTGTTGCAAAAGTGATCGCTGGTAGGGATAATGTTTTAAAATTTTACGATGGTTATGGAGGTAAATTAGGATATAAGCAAGATTCTATTAGCAGGTTCGGGAATAAATTTTTGAGAGAAAAGTATCCGAAGGTTGATTATATTATTAAGGCTTATATTATTAAATAGTTTTTTTAGAAAGTATCATCAAAATAATTTTTTTTCTTCTATTTACTTGTACAATTTCATGTGCAGTATTTTCACCGGAAAAATTTGAAAAAGAATATAGAGTTAAACCTTCTGAAGTATCGGAAAAATCTTTTAAATTGATTAAAAGTTGGCGTTTTAAAAAGAAAGTAAAATGGTACGCAGAATAAAGCAACGATGGTAAAACCTTCGAGGCAACAACAGTTCATCTAAATCATCTTTATAGTATAGAATTTAATAAAAAAATGGGAGCTTACTAGATCTTGAAAAAAAAGTTTCGTTTTCTGAATTGGAAAAAAATATTCAAGAGAAAATTAAAAATAAATTATCTAAAAAATTTAAAAAATACAAGTTTAAAAAAATCCAGATACAGTATAAAGGATTAGAAGAAGAAGTACAAAAAGCGATATTACAATTGCCAAGAAATGAAATAAAGGCCAGCATATTTTACGAAATTGTACTGAAAGCTAAAAAAGAAAAAGGCTATGCTTTATATGAGGTGTTATTGGATGAAAAAGGGCAGATTTTAAAAGAACTAAAATTTAAACCTGCAAATTCTGATAATTTTGAATTTTAGGAAAATAGTTATTTTATTTGTCGTTTATTTTATCTCATCAAATTTAATTGGTCAATCAAATTTTGATACATGATTCCTGCAAAAAGTAGTGTTTTCTAGAAAAGTATCAAATACCCTAAAATGGGTAAATAGTCTAGAATCAAGAACTATTATGTATGATGATGAAGATCAATTTTTTCTTGCTTTGGTGGGTATTTCATCTATCATATCTCTAAAAACAAACTTAAATAAATCTTTTAATTTTGAATATATTTTAAGGTATAGAGATACAGAAACAATTCATAGAACATTTCAGCATTACAACGTGGTCAATCAGTTTACTTCTTTAAAGGTAGGTCATCGTTTCGCGTTCGAGCAGTTTAATCAAACGAAAAGAAAAACAACTTTTAAATCTCGGTATCGAGTTCGTATAGAAAAACCTTTAAACTGAAAGAAAACTGATGTAGGAGAATTTTATCTTAAATTCGGTAATGAATGCTTGTACGATTTCCAGAATACTGATTTAGAAGTTAGATTTACACCTTACTTAAGATTCAAAGCATCTAAAACAGATAAAGTTGAAGCTGGTTTTGATTATAGAGTTGGTAATTTTATTTCGAATACCACAGAAAATAATTTGTGGTTTAGAGTTACTTGGTAAATTTCTTTAAACTAAAAATCACTTACATTTTTAAATGTAAGTGATTTTTAAACGGATAAAAATGATCTACTTAATTTATTCTAAAAGCAACCTTTCTAGCCAATTGTTTAGCATTTCTGATCATTGTTTTATCTTCACCAACACCACCGTAAGATAGTCTAGTAGGGTTTATACCAGCATCAACCAATATGTCATAAACTGTTTTTGCTCTTTTTTTAGATAATTTTAGATTGTATCCTTCACCTCCAGTTTCATCTGTAAAACCTATTAATGCTGCACTAACATAAGGATTATCATTCATGAATTGTTTAAGGTAGTTCACAGCAGATAAAGATTCTTTTTGGACATTTGATTTGTTAATATCGAAATAAACATTTACGTAACCTCTATTTAGTAATTCTTTAATAAAATCAACATTTGAGCCAGTAACAGTGCTTGCATACCTATTTTCTTCTCCTTTTTTAGTATATCTAGTATCTAGCTCATCTATAAAACTAGTTTTGTCAAAGTTAGAACCTGTAACTTTTAGATCAGCTATTTTCTTTTCAGCAATACCTAAACGCTCTCTAATTTCTTCTAAATTATCATCGTCTTTAGTATCATCGTCTGCAGTATCATTGTCTTTATCATCATTGTCTTTATCATCATCGTCTTTCTTATCCTTCTTATCCTTTTCTCTCTTGTCTTTCTTATCCTTCTTATCTTTTTCTCTCTTTTCTCTCTTCTCTTTCTTGTCTTTTTCTTTTTTATCTTTGTCAAGGTCTTTTTTCACAACTTTATCCTTCTTTACTCTTTTTTCTTTTTGAAAGGAATCTGCTAATTGTTTATTTTTTCCTAGAGCAATATTTAATCCTAGAGATGTATTAAAATAACTTATATTGGACTCATTTAATGCCGCGACATCGCTACCATCGAAGTTATCCATTTGATCTAAATTTATAAATGTAGAGAAATTCAGAAAAAGAGAAATTCGGTTAGACAGTTTAAACTGTGGAGTCACACCAAAACTTAAATGGGTAACAAGTTCACCACCATTATCAATAGGTTCAATAATATTGACAGAAGAAAAACCTCCACCTACATGTGCTAAAAGATTAAAACGTTTTGTAAAAGTTTGGAAGTTTAAAATATTTCCTACATTTAAGACCCCTTCTAAAGAAGCTCTGTAAAGATTTGACTGAAATGGCAAACTATTTCCTGAGTCTGAAAAACTATTAGAACCAAGGTCTAACCGTAAACCAAATTTTTGGTTAAACATGTATCGAACACCAAAGCTAGTTTGCATTAGAACGTCACTGCTGTATCCCTCACTTAATGTGGAATTTATTTGATGTATACCTGCACCTACATCTATAGACCAATGATCAAAATTATCATTCGCGATATTGTTTTTTTGTGCATTTAATTGAAAATGACAACAGCATACTAGTCCTAATCCTAAAAGTAATTTTTTCATAATTTTGATTTTCCAATAATTTATTTTCAATGTATGGCAAATTAACGATATTTTTAGAAAATAATATTAAAATATTATATCAATAGTATTTTTAACTTGTCAAAAAGTAATTAAAAGCAGGTGTGTTTATCTTTTTAGCTTAATTCAGTAAAATACTTGTAAAAGTAAGGAATCGTCTCTATCCCTTTTAAGTAATTCCATACTCCAAAATGTTCGTTAGGAGAATGTATCGCATCAGAATTTAATCCAAATCCCATTAAAATAGTTTTACTTTTTAATTCTTGTTCAAAAAGGGCAACTATTGGGATGCTTCCTCCACTTCTTTGCGGAACTGGAGTTTTACCAAATGTAGTTTCATACGCTTTACTTGCTGCTTGATATGCAATGTTATCAATTGGTGTAACATAGCCCTGTCCTCCATGATGTGGGGTTACTTTTACTTTTACTGATTTTGGAGCAATACTTTCAAAATGATTTTTAAATAATTCTGTAATTTTTTTCCAATCTTGATTTGGCACCAAGCGCATAGAAATTTTCGCATAGGCTTTAGAAGCGATTACCGTTTTTGCACCTTCGCCAATATAACCTCCCCAAATTCCATTGACATCTAAAGTGGGTCTTATAGAATTTCGCTCGTTTGTAGAATAGCCTTTTTCGCCATCAACTTCAGCAATATCTAAAGCTTTTTTATAGTCTTCTAAATCAAAAGGAGCTTTTTCCATTTCTGCTCTTTCTTCTTTTGATAATTCTTGCACTGCATCATAAAAACCAGGTATGGTAATATGATTATTTTTATCGGTTAAAGAGGCAATCATTTTTGTTAGAACATTTATAGGGTTTGAAACTGCACCGCCATATAAACCAGAATGCAAATCTCTATTTGGACCCGTAACTTCAACTTCAACATAACTTAAACCGCGCAAACCCGTTGTAATTGACGGAATATCATTTGCAATCATTCCTGTATCAGAAATTAGAATTACATCATTGGTTAGCTTTTCTTTATTTCTGGGTACAAACCAAGCTAAACTTTCTGAACCTACTTCCTCTTCACCTTCTATCATAAATTTTACATTACACGGTAAATTTCCTGTGGATGTCATATATTCTAATGCTTTTACATGCATATACATTTGTCCTTTATCGTCACAAGATCCACGAGCAAAAATTGCTCCTTCAGGGTGAATTTCTGTTTTTTTAAAAACCGGTTCAAACGGCGGAGAAGTCCATAACTCTATTGGATCTGCAGGTTGTACATCATAATGTCCGTACACTAAAATTGTAGGAAGATTTTTATCAATGATCTTTTCTCCATAAATAATTGGATAACCGGGAGTTTTGCACATTTCAACTTTGTCACAACCCGCTTTTTTAAGACTTTCTAAAACAAAATCAGCCGTTAATAAGACCTCTTTTTTGAAAGCTTTGTCTGCACTTATAGAAGGGATTTTCAACAATTCTATTAATTCATCTAAAAATCGTTGTTTATGTGCTGTTATATAAGATTTTATGTTGTTCATGGGTTGTTTTTAAATTTACATCAAAAATAGAAAAATAATTATGAACTACTTTGCAGTTTGCAAGTATTGTTTATATTTGCAAACCAAAATGCAGGCGTGGTGGAATTGGTAGACACGCTAGACTTAGGATCTAGTGCCGCGAGGTGTGAGAGTTCGAGTCTCTCCGCCTGTACAAAAAGCTTCTCATCACAGAGAGGCTTTTTTTTGTTTTCATAAAAACACTTATCTTGTTAAAAATTATTTTCATGAAAGCTATAGTTTGCAGCGAATTCGGAACTCCAGATACTTTACAATACCAAGAAATAGAGACTCCATTACCTAAAAAAGATGAAATTTTAATTTCTGTAAAAGCTTGCAGTGTTAATTTTCCTGATACTTTAATCATCCAAGGAAAATATCAATTTAGACCAGAATTTCCTTTTTCACCAGGAAGTGACGTTGCAGGAGTTATAGAAAAAGTTGGAGAAGATGTGCGTCATTTTAAAATTGGCGCTGAAGTTGTAGGCTTTATTCCTTTTGGAGGTTTTGCAGAAAAAGCAATTGTAAAAGCAAAAGACTGTTTTCCGAAGCCTAGAGGAATGTCCATGGTAAATGCCTCTGCTTTTTTACTGGCTTATGGCACCTCTTATCATGCTTTAAAAGATAGAGCAAATCTACAAAAAGAAGAAACAATTTTAATTTTAGGGGCCTCTGGAGGGGTTGGACTAACAGCTTTAGAACTATCAAAATTAATGGGTGCGAAAGTAATAGCTGCTGCATCAACTGCGGATAAATTAGAATTGTGTAAACAATTCGGTGCAGATGAGGTCATCAATTATACTGAAGAAAGTATAAAAGATAAAGTTAAGGAATTGACGGATGGAAATGGGGTGGATGTAATTTATGATCCTGTTGGGGGGCATTTTTCTGAATTGGCTTTGAGAGCAATTGCTTGGAAAGGAAGGCATTTAGTGATTGGGTTTGCCAATGGCGAAATCCCTAAAATCCCTATTAATTTGACCTTATTAAAAGGGGCAAGTATTGTTGGAGTTTTTTGGGGCGCATTTGCTCAAAAAGAACCTGTAAAGAGTTTAGAAAACTTACAACAATTGTTAACTTGGTTTGCCAAAGGTGCTTTAAAACCGCATATTGATAAAACCTATGCCTTAAAAGATGCACCAAAAGCTCTAGAAGAGATGATGCACAGAAAAACAAAAGGTAAAATTGTAATTGATATGGAACTTTAACTTTTAGTCTTTAGGATAATTTCTTCAAAATCTTCCGTTTTTTCGGCATTCAAAAATAAGTTTTTAGTTTCATTAGGTGGCACAGTTAGTTTTCTCTTTGTTAAATCTATCCAAGCTCCGTAAACTTTTATAACCGCAGATAATTTTCCTGCTTCATTAAAAACTTCATGCGTAATTTTCCAGCGCTCATTATTTGCAGAAAGACCAGATAGTTTCATGTTTACGGTGATGTTTTCTCCTAGATGAATTTCTTTTCTAAAAGATGTTTCTTCGGTGAAAAGTATAGGGCCAAGATTATGCTTGGTAAGCTCAACAATAGAAAAATTTTGTTCGGCAAAATAACGCACCCTAATTTCAGCGGCATATTCGTTGTATGCGGTATGGCGCATATGTCTGTTTGGGTCAAAATCAGACCATTTTGTAGGAAATGTTACTTGATAACTCATGATGGATAATTAAAAAAACCTGATACATTGTAAAAATATATCAGGCTTTTATATTTGTTTATTATTTGATTTCTAATTTTTAACAATTTTAGATTCTTCTTTCAATTTTAATTCACTTAATACAGTTAAAGCTTCAGAAACATACATGTCTTTCGATAGGTTTTTATGCCAAGCCAATCTTTTGTCTTCTAAATCTTTATCGGTTTTAGACAAAGTTTGCTCGTATTTAGGTGAAGTAAAGGTTAAATTTGACTTGTAGTCAAAAACAGATTTAAACTTTTTAGCTTCTTTTTCTCTTGTATCACTATCCTTAGAAAACTTTTTATAATTTAAAGAGTACGAAGTATCATCTTGATTTTTCTTTAACCATTTTGCATATTCATTTACCAATTTAAAGCTAGTGTCAGTAGCAATTCTCTCTTTGCTATTGTATACAACGTCATTAAAGTTAGCATAAGAATTTGTTTGAGAATAGGTTGCCTGTTGCACCTTATCCCACGCTAATGCACTCTCTAAGTCACGCTCTCCAAACTTCATATAACTATAGGCACTTGGCATTGCAATATCAGAATACACTCCTTCTTTCTGCACCGAACCTCCATTGACTCTATAATATTTCTGAATTGTCATTTTCAGATATCCTAAATCTTCTTTATAATTTGGGTAAAATTCATTAATCGGTCTAATGCTTTGCACAGATCCTTTTCCATAGGTTTGATTACCTCCTAAAATAATCGCTCTTTTATAATCTTGCATTGAAGCTGCAAAAATTTCGGACGCAGAAGCTGATAATTCATTTACTAAGACAACTAAAGATTTATCCCATTGAACTTTAGTGTCAGTATCATTTAAAACATTTGGATCTTGTCCTCTAAATTTTACTTGTACAATTGGGCCTTTATCAATAAATAAACCTGATATTTCGATAGCCGTTTTTAAAGAACCTCCTCCATTATTTCTTAAATCCACAATTAAACCAGCAACACCATCCGCTTTTAATCGTTCAATTTCTTTTTCCATATCTTTTGCAGAATCTCTATAGCTATTATCAGTACTGTCAAAATAAAAACTTGGTAAATCTATAATCGCATATTTTTTGCCATTTTTTTCTACAATACTAGATTTCACAAAAGTTTCGTCTAACTCAACTACGTCTCTAATAATTGAAATTATTTTTGTAGAACCGTCTATTTTTTTCTTTACCGTTAACCTAACTTCTGTTCCTTTTTTTCCTTTGATGAATTTAATGGCGTCATCTAAACGCATTCCAACAATATCTAAAGGTTCTTCATCACCTTGGGCAACTTTTAGAATAATATCACCAGGTTCTAATTCTCCTTGCTTTGATGCAGGGCCTCCAGCTACTAGATCAGAAATATGTGTATAAATTCCTTTTGATAGCAAACGAGCACCAATTCCTTCTAGTTTCCCAGACATTCTCTGATTAAAATCCTCTTTATCTCTTGGATCCATGTAGGTTGTATGCGGATCAAAAGCACCAACAACAGAATTTAAAAAAGTAGAAAACCAATCATCATGTTCTAACTGTTCAATTCTTATATACAAATCGTCCATGTATTTTAAAACCTCTTTTCTCGCTTCTTTTTCTAAAGTTACAAAAGACCTCGTTTTAAATTTTTTATCTTCTTTAAGCTTTTCTTCTTGTAAAATTGTCTGTTCTTGTATTCTACTTATTGTCTGCAATTTTAGCTGCTTTCTCCAATAATCAATTAATTGATTATCGTTTTTTGCAAAGGGTACTTCTGCATAATCTACATTTATTGTTTCATTTTTATTAAATATAAAGGGTTGCGCCAATAAATCTCCATAATACGATTTTGCATTTTTAATTTTATCTAAATAACGACTATATACCAAGTTGTAAAAAGATAAATCATCTAGTAATAATTGATTATCAATTTGATATTTATATTGAGAAAATTCTTTTAAATCTTTTTGGGTAAAATATCTTTTACTAGCGTCTAGTTTATCAATAAAAGCGTCATAAACCAATTCAGAAAAATCATCATTTAGCTCTTTGACAACATAGTGACTTCTCGTTAAAACGTTTTTCAAAATATAGATTAGAACCTTATCTTTTTCAGGATCAGGATCTGAATTTGTATTTTGAGCTTTTGCATGGAGAGATAAACTGGTAAAGAATAAAACTATTACTAAAAAAGTGATATTAAACTTAAATGTTATTTTCATAAATCTACTGTCGTTATTGTTATTTTATAATGACCAATAAACTAAAATTGTGCCAAAAATTATACTAGTACAATTTTACGAAAAATTAGTCTTTTTTATTCTTTACAAAATGTTAAAAAGGAAATCACATAAAATAAATTATATTTGCTTGAAAGATATAAAATTCATTTTTAATATTGAATCTTCAAGCTGAATTGAAATTAAAAATTAACGCTGGATTTAGATTTTAAACCTCAAACTTAAAAAGTAAATGCAAGAAAGACCTTTAATTTTAGTAACAAATGATGATGGCATTACAGCTCCTGGTATTAGGGCACTCATTCAAATAATGAATAAAATTGGAGATGTTGTTGTGGTAGCTCCTGATAGTCCACAAAGTGGAATGGGTCACGCAATTACTGTTGATAATGTGTTGACTTGTAACCCGATAACTATTGATGATGGTCCTCAATTAGAATACACATGTTCTGGAACGCCTGCAGATTGTGTAAAAATGGCAATCAGTGAAATTTTAAATAAAAAACCAGATTTATGCGTTTCTGGTATTAACCATGGCGCAAATTCATCGATTAACGTCATTTATTCAGGAACGATGAGTGCAGCTATTGAAGCAGGTATAGAAGGAATTCCTGCGATTGGTTTTTCGTTATTAGATTTTAAATGGCATGCAGATTTTAAACCTGCTGAAGATTTTATAAAAAATATTACTTTAAATACTTTGCTCAACGGTTTGCCAGAGGGGATTGTTTTAAATGTAAATATTCCTAATTTAAAAAAGGAGGAGATAAAAGGAACTAAAATTTGTAGACAAGCAATTGGGGTTTGGAAAGAAATTTTTGACAAACGTAAAAGTCCTTTTGGAAAGGAATATTACTGGCTTTCTGGCGAGTTTGTAAATAAAGATAAAGGGCAAGATACAGATGTGTATGCGCTAGAAAACGGATACGTTTCTATTGTACCTGTTCAGTTTGATTTAACAGCACATCACATGATTCAAAAATTAAATTCGTGGGAACTATAAAAAAAGATATTTTAATAGGTGTTTTAATTTCTTTATTTGCCATGGCTGCAGGTTGTTTTTTATATGTAGAATATTTTTCTAAATTAGGATTTAATGAAACGATACAAATGATTGAAAATGGAGATTTGTATGGTAAGATTTTGTCTATTGCTGCAATTCCTAACTTATTCGTATTCTTTATTTTTATCAAAAAGAAACAAGATCATAAAGCTAAAGGTGTCTTATTATTCACAATTGTAATTGCCTTAACCACGTTAATTTTAAAGTTTATCTAATGAAATATTACATTATTGCAGGTGAAGCTTCTGGAGATTTACATGGTTCCAATTTAATGAAAGCATTGTATAAAGAGGATACGAACGCGGATATTCGTTTTTGGGGTGGAGATTTAATGCAAAAAGCTGGCGGAACGCTTGTAAGCCATTATAAAGACAGAGCTTTTATGGGTTTTTTTGAGGTCTTAAGAAATTTGAATAAAGTTTTAGTATTTCTTGAATTTTGTAAAAAAGATATTGCGCAATTTCAACCTAATGTGATCATTTTTATTGACAATTCAGGCTTTAATTTAAGGGTAGCAAAATGGGCAAAACAAGAAGGGTTTAAAACCAATTACTATATTTCTCCACAAGTTTGGGCAAGTAGAGTAGGAAGAATAAAAAGTATTCGAAGAGATATTGACAAAATGTTTGTAATTCTCCCTTTTGAAAAAGAGTTTTATGAAAAATATGAATTTGAAGTAACTTTTGTGGGTCATCCTTTAATTGATGCCATTGCTGATAGAAAACAAGTTGGCGAATTTAAATTTAGAGAAACCTATAATTTAGGCGATCGACCTATTATTGCATTACTGCCTGGAAGTAGAAAGCAAGAAATTACAAAAATGCTGGCTGTAATGTTGTCTATGGTTGATGATTTTTCGGAGTATAAATTTGTCATAGCAGGAGCGCCAAGTCAAGATTTTTCTTTTTATGAGCGCATTATTGGTAATCGAAAAGTAAGTTTTATCGATAATAAAACCTATGATTTGTTATCCGTTTCAACAGCCGCTTTGGTGACTTCTGGCACGGCAACCCTAGAAACAGCTTTATTTAAAGTACCGCAAGTGGTTTGTTATAAAGCAGGCTCAATTTCCTATCAAATAGCAAAGAGAATTATTACGTTAAAATTTATTTCTTTGGTAAATTTAATTATGAATAGGGAAGTGGTGACAGAATTAATTCAGCAAGATTTTACCAAAACAAGTTTAAAAAAGGAACTAACTAAAATTTTGGATGGTAAATACCGTCAGGAATTATTTTTGGAATATTTCGAATTGGAGAAAAAATTAGGAGGTAAAGGAGCATCACAAAAAACCGCGAGATTGATTGTAGAAGGCTTAACTGCTGAACTAGGATGAAAAAGGTTTTAGTTTTATTGATTTTTTCTTTAATTTTAAATGCATGTGCTTTATCTAGAAATATTTATAGCAAAGGAAAGCCCATTTCAAAAGCTGATAAAGTTGTTAAAAACGCATTAAAATACAATGGAGTGCCCTATAAATTTGGTGGAACATCTAAAAGAGGAATGGATTGTTCTGGCGTAATTTATGTTGCCTTTGGTCAAGAAAATATTCAATTGCCAAGAGTTTCTAGAGAGATGGCAAAAAGAGGAAGAAAAATTTCTTTAAGTAAAGTTAAAAAAGGGGATTTATTATTTTTTAGAACATTTAATAGTAGAAGAAGAATTAATCATGTAGGTTTGATTATTTCGATTAAAAACGGTCAAATTTTGTTTATACATTCCACCAGTTCTAAAGGGGTAATTGTATCTGCCTTATCCCAAAAATATTGGAAAAATGCGTTTGTAAAAGCAACTTCGATCCTTTAAAAACCTTTATTTTATTTTAGTATCTTTATCTAGCCATGAAAAAGCTACTCAAATATTTACCATTACATTTAGTTGTATTTTTAATTTTTGGAATTCTTATACAATTCCAAACCAATTTTTGTCAAATTGGTTTTTTGAAATTATTTCTTTTATTACTATCATTTTCACTGCTATTATTTTGTATTCCGAGTAAAGTAATCAGAACTTTACTTGCTTTTTTAATGTTCTTTTTTGTAGGAATTTCTGCTGTTTTTGTAAGTAATAAGGCAAATTATAAGAACTATTATAAAAGTTATTTAACGGATAACAATCAAGTTACTTTAAAAGTTCGTAAAGTTTTAAAATCAGGCATGTATAATGATAAATTTGAAGCAGATGTTATACAAGTGGATACCGTAAAAACAAGAGGTACAATCTTGTTAAATATCTATAAGGATAGTTTTTCTAACACTTTAAAGGTGGGTGAAATTTTGCATACAAAAGCAATATTTACAGCATTAAATCCACCCTTAAATCCACATCAATTTGATTATAAGCTCTATATAGCAAAGCAAGGTATTTATCAGCAATTATTTTTAGCAAAAAGTGACTATAAAAGTGTAGGTTTTGATGGTTTTTCTTTGATTGGTTTTTCAGCAAATTTTAGAGATAAAATTAAGGTAGCACTTTCAAAATATCACTTTCAAGCGAATGAATTAGGCGTTATAAAGGCACTTTTATTAGGGCAAAGACAAGATATCTCTAAAGATTTAATTACTGATTATTCCAAAGCAGGAGCCATTCATATCTTGGCAGTTTCAGGTTTGCATGTGGGTATTATTTTACTGATTTTATCTTTTATTTTTAAACCCGTAGAGCGCTTTAAAAACGGAAAATTTATAAAATCAATCTTAATTATTTTAATCCTTTGGATGTTTGCCTTTATTGCGGGGCTGTCTCCATCCGTGGTTCGAGCTGTTACGATGTTTACTTTTTTGGCGATTGGAAATGCTTTTCAAAGAAAAAAAGTTACAGAATTTTCTTTGATTGCTTCGATGTTTTTTCTCTTACTAGTTCAACCTCTATTTTTATTTGATGTTGGATTTCAATTGAGTTATCTAGCCGTTTTTGGAATTGTTTGGATTCAACCAAAATTATATAAAATATATGCGCCTACTTATCAGATTGAAAATAAAATTTGGCAATTAATAACCGTTTCAATTGCGGCACAAATGGGTGTTTTGCCCTTAAGTTTGTATTATTTTCATCAGTTTCCTGGGTTATTTATGCTTTCTAATTTAATTATAATTCCTTGTTTAGGAACCATTTTAATTTGCGGAATAGTTATGATTTTCATGGCTTTACTAGGAGTTCTTCCACAATTTTTGGCCTCAATTTATGGTTTTGTTATTTCGTTAATGAATAGCTTTGTAAGTTGGATTTCTCAACAAGAATATTTTTTATTCAAAGATATTTCTTTATCCTTTTTACTAATGATGGCTTCTTACATATTCATCATTTTAGGAACAAGCTTTTTGATAAAAAAGTCGTCTATAAAAGCAATCTATTTTCTAGGTTCAGTATTGCTGTTTCAGAGTGTTTTTCTGTTTGAGAGTTATCAAAAAAACACTAAAAAAGAGTTGATTGTTTTTCATAAAAGTAGAAAATCGATTGTGGGTATTAGAAATAGGGATGACGTAAAAATATACCACAACATAGATACTTTAGAAGTAAAAAGTTTAAACCTTATAAAGACATATGCCATTGGCGAAAACATGAAACCAGTGCTTATAAAAGGGTTTTTAGATGTTTTTAATTTAAAAAATAAGGATGTTTTAGTAATCGATAGTTTAGGTGTTTATCAATTAAAAGGTTTGGAGAATCCCATTGTTGTTTTGCAAAATTCCCCTAAAATTAATTTAGAGCGTTTGATAAAATCTTTAAATCCTAGCCATATCATCGCAGATGGTTCTAATTACAAAAGCTATGTAAAAAGATGGAAAATGAGTTCTAAAAAACTAAAAATTCCTTTTCACTATACGGGTGAAAAGGGAGCTTTTAAATATTAGGTGTTTTGAATATTAATTTTTAAACTTTGGCTCAAAAGCTTTATAATAAGCATCAAATGTTTCTTGAGTTTTTAGTTCCGTATGTTTATCTGCGAAAAACATTTTTAGATAAAATTCTAATTGCTGTGGACCACGAAAACCTTTTAAAGGGATTATAAAATCGCCTGTTTCGTTTAAAAAGGCAATAGTCGGATAGGCGTTTATACCCATATAGTCGGCGAATTGATGAGCGCTATTTCTGCTGTTTGCTTTCGAGGCATCATAATTGGGGTTCTTAAAAGTCTTTTCTTGATAATTTACAGTTTCATTGCCTTCACCATTAAATTTAACAGCATAATAATGCTCATTAACATAAGTAGCTACATCTTTATTTTGGAATGTTTTTTTATCTAATAATTTACAGGGACCGCACCAGTTGGTAAAAATATCGATCATTATTTTTTTAGGACTTTCTTTTTGAAGTGCCAAAGCTTCGTTCAAAGAGATCCAATTAATTTTTTGTGCTGTTATATTGTTGCTAAAAAACACTAAAGTTAGTAGCGTTAAGATTATTTTGTTCATATTTTATAGATTACAAATGATATGCCAAATTTACAAATTATCGAATGCCGTGCATTAATTTTTTTATCAAAGGGTTTAAAATTAAAAAAATTAAACCCACAACTCCTGGAATTACAGTAAAGATCAAAAAGAAAAACGACATAGAATATTGTTCTACAATCAGATCGATATAACTACCTGTTTTTGCTGCTAAATAATTACCTAAAGCATTTACTAAATACCAGATTCCAAACATCATTCCTATTTTCTTGGCAGGAACTAGTTTAGAAACATAGGATAATCCCACAGGGGAAATACACAATTCTCCCATGGTATGAAATAAATAGGCCAAAATTAACCAAATTAAACTCACAGATGCTGTTTTTGCTCCTTGCGGAATTGCATTAGAGCCATACGCTAAGACTCCGAAACCGATTCCTAGTAATAGCATTCCTATTCCGAATTTTACGGCAGCAGAAGGGTTGAATTTACTTTCCCACCATTTAGAAAATATTGGTGCTAAAAAAATAATAAATAAAGAGTTTAAAATTAAAAACCAAGAAGCTTCAATTTCTGTGTTTTGTTCTGGAATAATAATGCTTAATTTCCAGAGGACTATTGCCCAAATACTAATAAAGCTCGTTCCTAAAACAATATTGGATACTGATATTTTTTTAAACGTTTGTCCGAATAATTTTAATAAAACCCAAGAAATAATAATTAACGGAACTGTGGAAACCAAAACATCAACAATTTTAAAAATTGTTGCAGCATTGCCCGTCAAGGCTCTTTGGGTATAATCTCTTGCAAATAGATTCATAGAACCACTTGCTTGTTCAAATGCCCACCAAAAGAAAACTGTAAAGAAAGCTAAAATCGTCACAACGATATATCGGTCTCTTTGTATGTCTTTAGAAACTTTTTCTTCAACGAAATCATTGATTTTAAGCTTGTCAGCAATAGCTTCTTTTTTAGCGGGTGAAACTCCTACTTTTTCAAAAATTTCTCTACCAAACCAAAATTGTAAAGTTCCTAAAAACATAAAAATTCCTGCCAAACCAAATCCCCAAGAATAGCTTAAATTATTTGCTAAAAAGCCACATAAAAGTACACCTAGAAAACCACCTGCATTTACGCCCATGTAAAAAATAGTAAAAGCACCATCTTTTCTTTCAGGATATTTATCGTACAAACCACTGACCATAGATGTTACGTTTGGTTTAAATAAACCATTACCAATAATAAGCAAGCAAATCCCTAAATATAAGGTTGTTTCGGTTTCTAAAGACATAGATGCATGCCCTAGCGTCATGATCAAAGCACCTAAAGCAACTGCTTTTTGATACCCTAATAATTTATCAGCAATAATGCCCCCGATTAAAGGCGTTAAATACACGGAACTTGTGTAGATTCCTAAAAGGCCTAATGCTCTTTCTCTTGACCATTCCCAGCCACCATCAGAAAAGGAAGCCGTTAAGAATAATACAAAAATGGCGCGCATTCCGTAATACGAAAAGCGTTCCCACATTTCTGTGAAAAACAATACAAACAATGCGGGTTTATGTTTTAATAAACTAAACTCTTTTGAAGAAGTTGTATTCATAATCGTTGGTTTTTAAAAACAAGTAACCTCATAAATTTAAGTTTATGAGGTTATATGTTGATGTTATACTTCATCTACTAATTCAAAACCTTCGGTTTCTTTTGTGTTGTAATCGGTTTCATTGTCTTCTGCTCCATGGGTTAAAGATTTTAATTTTTTCAGAAAAACAAACACCAACAACGCAAACGTTACGCAGAAAATAGCGATTCCAGTAAAAACTTTAAATTCCCCAAAAATAGAAGAAGATTCTCCAAGTAAACCAGCAGCTTTATTACCTAAACCTGTTGTTGCAAAATAAATACCCATCATTATTGAGGCATACTTTGCAGGAGCTAATTTTGTTACAAATGAGAGAGATACAGGAGATAAACATAATTCACCTACTGTATGAAATAAATAAGCTAAAACCAACCAATACATAGCGGAGGTTCCTGTACTTTCGTATTCTGTAGCTGCTGCTGACATAAATAGAAAACCAATACCAACGGCTCCTAAACCTATAATCATTTTGTATAAAGAAGAGGCTTCTGTTCCTTTTAATCTGCGTTTTGCCCAAAAAGCAGCTATTCCAATACCAAGCGTAATTATGAAAAAGGAATTCAAAGATTGAAACCATGTAGCTGGAACTTCCCAGCCCATTAACATTCTATTTGTTTTTTCTCTTGCATAGATATTCATTAAACCACCAGCTTGCTCAAAAGCAGCGAAAAAAGCAATTATTAAAAGAAATGAAGTAAGTAGAACAATAATCCGATCTTTTTCAATTTTATTAAGAGGTCTTTTATATGCTTCTTGATCTTCTGGATTTTCTGATTTACCTAAATAATTTCCTACATGAACAAGGTATTTTTGACCAGCTAAAAATTGGACTAATCCTAGAACCATTAATATTCCTGCTAATCCAAAACCATAATGCCAACCATGTACTTCTCCTATATAACCGACTACGATTCCTGATAAAAATGCTCCAATATTAATTCCAATATAAAATATTGTAAACCCTTTATCTCTTCGCACATCTCCATGTTTGTATAGACCACCAACCATTGTAGAAATATTAGGTTTAAGACAGCCTACACCAAGAATTATAAAACAAAGACCTGTGTAAAAGGCCCACATCGCTTCAATAGCAAGAATACTGTGGCCGATAACTAAAAGTATTGCACCTAAAACTACAGCTTTTTTTTGGCCAAGAAATTTATCAGCCAAAATACCTCCAGGTATAGACATAATATAAACTAATGCAGTGTACCATCCATACAGCGCTAGCGCTTCACCTTGCGTCCAACCAACTCCAGGATTTACATCAGTAGTTTTAGAAGTTAGATATAAAACTAAAAGTGCTCGCATTCCATAATAAGAAAAGCGTTCCCACATTTCTGTAAAAAATAAAACGTATAGCCCTACTGGGTGTCCAAAGAGTTCTTTTTGATGTGGTAATTTAACAGTATTACTCATAATTATCCTTTTATTTTAGTTGATGATTCTGATTTATTAATTAAATGTTCTTCTATAAAATTAGTCATTTTTGTATATAAGTTTAAACGTACATTTTTTCCTTTGCTAATCGAGTGTGTTCTGTCTGGTACTATAAACATGTCAAATTGTTTGTTGGCATCAATTAAAGCATTGACCATTCTGTAACTGTTTTGCACATGCACATTATCATCACCTGTGCCATGAACGAGCAAGTAATTTCCTTTCAATTTATCGGCATAATTTATTGGCGAATTATCATCATAACCACTTGCGTTTTCTTGAGGTGTTTTCATATAGCGTTCTGTGTAAACAGAATCGTAGAAACGCCATGAAGTAACAGGAGCGACGGCAATTGCAGTTGTAAATAGATCACTTCCTTTTAAAAGGCAATTTGTACTCATAAAACCACCATAAGACCAACCCCAAATTCCAACATTATTTTTATTGATATAAGAACGTGTTGCTAATTGTTTTGCTGCGGCAATTTGATCTTCAACTTCGTATTTACCCAATTCTTTTTGAGTGATTTTCTTAAAAGCAGCACCTTTTAATCCAGTTCCACGTCCATCAACACAAACTACAATTATTCCCTTTTGTGCCAGCATGTTGTGCCAATAATCATTAGAATCATTCCATTTATTGCTAACTTTTTGAGATCCTGGTCCTGAATATTGAAACATTAACATTGGGTATTTCTTGTCGCTATCAAAATCAACAGGCTTCAGCATCCACATATTCAAATCATTTCCATTAATGTTGATGGTTGAGAATTTTTTAGGACTCATTTTATACGCTGCTAAATCTTCTTTTAAGGTAGCATTGTCTTTAATTATTTTTAACATTTCACCTTCAGCGGGGTACAAAGAATAAATTGGGGGAATTTCTGAGGAAGAAAATGTATTGATAAAGTAATTTAGATTTTTACTAAAAGCCGCACTACTCT
>JAWUYT010000045.1:0-52497 GCA_034110665.1 Polaribacter sp. | reverse complement strand
CAAATGGAAACGTAGGAAATCCAGAAGTTTTGTATTACAGAAAGGAAGCCAATTCAATTACTTTAATTGGCAGTGCGTTAAGTTTAGTTTCAAATTTATCTAACACTAATTTTTATATCTCTCCGAATCCTGTAGCTTCAGAATTAAATATTAAAACTACCAAAGGTTTAATACTTGATAAAATTTCAATTTATGATATAACAGGTAGGGAAATATTTAGTTCAGTAAGTAAAGAACAACAACCAAACATTTCTATAAATTTAGAAGGCCTTAGTAAAGGGGTTTATATATTGAGAGTTTCTTCTAACGAAAATAGCTCTGATATAAAATTTATAAAAAAATAACCGTATTAAAAAAGAAAGTTCAAGTTAATATAAACCTCAATGTCTATAGAATTTAAGAGTCTAGGTTTAAATGTAATCATTAAATATCGAAATTCTTAATAACAATATTCTTTATCTTTCTAATCAATGATTTTAAAGCATTAGCGCTGGTATGTTCTTGCACAATAACAACTAGATCATCTTCTAAGTATGTTTTAAAACCAGTACGAAATCCGTTCCATTTACCATAATGGTAAATACTATTTTTCTCTTTAGTAGCTATGCTAAAACCATAAAGCACTTTTCTACTATAGATTGTTTCTCCTTAGATAAACATAATCGCTAGGGACTCTTTTGAAAGCAGATTTCCTGAATTTAATTCCTGTGTCCATTTAAACAAATCTTCTTTAGTTATATATACATTTTTATCACCAACAATAGCATCATTCACTGTACTAGAAATTTTAACATGACTCCAGCCTCTATGCAACCGATATCCATCTAATTGATTCTCTCTAATAGAATCATTTTCAAAACTGTGTACATAAGAATTTTTCATTTGTAGTGGTTCAAAAATATTTTGTTTTAGAAAAGAGCTAAAAGAGGTTCTAGAAATTTTTTCAACAATCGAAGCAAGTACAAAGTAACCTGTATTAGAATAATCAAAATTACGACCAAGTTTAAAGAATCGTAGCACATTGCTTGTTGTTAGCAATTCCATCATCTCCTTATTAGAAGGAGCCTTTTTCTGCTGCCATTTATGCTCTGCAATCCAAAAATAATTCGGTAAGCCACCATATTTTTAGCAGGAGATCAACTTTTAAATGGCTCCTTAAATGCTGCTATGATTTCTGGAGAGAGAGCTGCCATAGGTGTTATACAGACTCTAGAAGACGGTTTAATTGTAGATGAATTAACCTCTGAATATAAATAAAGAGAAGATTTCTTTCAAAACTTCTCTTTTATTGTATCACTTAAATGTTAAAACTGTTTAACTAAAAACGGATGAAATCTGTACTTGCAACAATACCGAACAGTTCTTCATCTTCTAACACAGGCAATGCATGAAACTCTTTATCGGCAACAATGTCCCAACTTCCTTAACTGTTGATTTTGAAAAGACTAGACTAGAAGGTACTTAAACCAAAAAAAGAGAATTCAAAATTTGGTGTTTCCCTTCGGAATAGTTTATGACAAGCAAAATGACAAAGTTCGAACCAACAGTGAGAATGCTTTATTCTCCTCAATCCTTTTAATATCAATAGGTATAGCAGAATTAAAAACGGAGAACCGATTCCTATGAATCAATTCTCCGTTAGTGTGACTGCGAAGGGATTCGAACCCCCAACCGTCAGAGCCGAAATCTGATATTCTATCCAGTTGAACTACGCAGCCTTATTTTATTATTTTTGTCAAACTTAACCTAATTAAATTTAACATGATTTTTAATTTGATACGTTCAAAAATGCGTTCAAAATAATAGCACAATATTACATCAAATTTTTCTTTACTAGCGTAGAAATTATTTTTCCGTCTGCTTGGCCAGAAAGTTCTTTAGAGACCATCCCCATTACTTTACCCATATCTTTCATTCCAGAAGCTCCTATTTTTTTTATAGTAGCTAGCACGACTTCTTCAATTTTTTCTTCTGATAGCGCTTCTGGTAAAAATTGTTCTAAAACAACAATTTCTGCCAATTCAGGATCTGCTAAATCTTGCCTATTTTGTTTGATAAAAATAGCAGCACTATCTTTTCTTTGTTTCACTTGTTTTTGGATGATTTTTAGCTCTTGCTCTTCCGTTAATTCAGCTTGAACACCTGTGGAAGTTTTCGCTAATAAAAAGGCTGATTTAACTGCTCTTAAAGCTTGCAAAGCAATGGTATCTTTTGCTTTCATTGCTGCTTTCATTTTATCCATTACCTGTTTTTGCAAATTCATACTTTCAATTTATTTTCTATTTATTTTTCGACTTTTTTAAATACAGCAAACTCTTATTATAATCTATAAAAGCTTTTCCTTTTTGTAAAATATCTGCTCCAATAATACCCTGCACTTTTTTAGTATTGTGTTGCATCAATGCTGTATTTACATGGGATAAATCAAACAAAACTAAATGACATTTATTGGTCTCCCAATTCGCTACTTTTAAAGAATTATTTTCAGATTGCTGTGTTTCCATGTCCGTAGCTCCAGCGCCTGCGGCCTTTGTATCACTCTCCTTTGCATCTAGCTTAAAATAATCAATTAAATCTAAACCTACACAAGAGTTAGAAGCACCAGTATCTAATATAAAACGTCCTTTAATACCATTAATCTCTGCCTTTACTTCTAAATGATTCGTTTTAGTCTTCTTTAGTTTTATTTTGATGTATTTATTCTTTTTTAATATCTTTTCAATCCGTTTCATATTCAAAATTTACAACAATCAAAAATACAATTTAATCATTTCAGAAAAAAACTACTTATCTCATAATTTAATGTTAATCTAAATATATTAATTAACAAATATCAATATGACTAATAGAGAATAATTTCTTAATTTACATTTAAAATTTTTAGGAGTATGAAAACAACGAAAAGACTAGAGCAGGCATTGATTAAATTATACAACGCATACCATAATAACAGGTTAAACCCAGAAGATTGTACCGCATGTGCCGTGGGTAATATTCTAGATAATTTTGATAGTTGGAAGCATTTATCAGATGCACATGGTTCACTTCAATTAAGCTATGTAGGCATGGTACATCAAAATTTAGGAAGAAAGTTTAACGGATATACACCACAAGAGCTTTTAAAGGTTGAAAAAGTTTTTTTAGATGCTTGCGGATTTAAAACACCTTTATGTCATTACAACCCTAAACCTCAAAACCCAACATCTCAAGAAGTTTTGTTTAATGGCTTAATTGCTGTTGTAGAAATCTTGTGTATTTTAGATCACGTGCCCAATGTGCTAGATTATTCCAAGTTATTTGAGCAAGAAAATGGACAACCTGTTTACCATCTTGAAACTTTATTAGCCTAATGTGTCTCTAGAATTATGATTAATAAAAAAAACCGATTCAAAATTGAATCGGTTTTTTTATTCTTATATTCTATTAGGTTCTGAAACAAGTACCCTCAATAGTGCGTTTCATTTATCCTCCAAAGTCATCAAAACGAATACTTTCATCTGGAATACCAAAATCTTCTCCCATTTTTTGTACTGCCTTGTTCATTAATGGCGGTCCACAAAAATACAATTCTATATCTTCTGGTGAATCGTGATGGTTTAAATAGTTTTCGATTACACAATTATGTATAAATCCAATAAAACCGTCTCCTTCATTGTCATTAATGTCCTTTTTAACTTTCCATTTGTCCTGCTCCATTGGTTCAGATAATGCTAAATAAAATTTAAAGTTAGGAAAATCCTTTTCTAAAGCTCTAAAGTGTTCTATGTAAAACAATTCAGCTTTAGAACGACCTCCGTACCAATACGTTACTTTTCTACCAGTTTTTAACGTTCTAAATAACTCATATAGGTGAGAACGCATTGGTGCCATACCTGCTCCACCACCAACATACAACATTTCTGATTCAGATTCATTGATAAAAAATTCTCCATAAGGACCAGAAATCACACATTTATCTCCCTTTTTCAAACCAAATATATAAGATGATGCTACCCCTGGATTTACATCCATCCAAGCACCTTTAGATCTATCAAACGGCGGAGTTGCAATACGAACATTCAACATAATTTCTCTTCCTTCTGCAGGGAAAGAAGCCATAGAATATGCTCTTTCTATTGTCTCCTTATTTTTCATTACTAATGGTCTAATCTTAAACTTATCCCATTCAGCTTCAAATTTATCTGGAGTTTCGTGCTCTTCTGGATGCGCTGTAATATCCATTTCAGAAAATTTCACTTCACAAGGAGGAATTTCTATTTGAATATATCCCCCTGCTTTATACCCCATGTCTTTTGGAATTTCAACGACAAATTCCTTAATAAATGATGCTACATTATAATTTCTTACAACCACTGCATCCCATTTCTTAATTCCAAATACTTCTTCTGGAATAGAAATATTCATGTCTTGTTTTACTTTTACTTGACATGCTAAACGTGCGCCACTCTTTAACTCTTTTCTAGAAAAATGCGGCAGCTCTGTGGGTAAAGCTTCTCCTCCACCATCATTAACATGACATTCACATTGTATACAGGTTCCACCACCACCACAAGCAGATGGTAAAAATATTTTATTACTACTTAAGGTAGTTAATAAAGTATCTCCTGAAGCTACTTCAATCTCTCGAGCACCATTAATCATAATCTTTACGGGACCAGATGGTGATAATTTTTGTTTTACAAAAAGTAATATTGTTATTAATAATAAAGCTACTATTAAAAATGCGGATACTGTTGCTATAACAGTTCCTGTTGTTCCTGCTGCTAAAATCATATTAATTTAAAGTTTTAGTATTGTTTGCTAATTCATCTTTAACTTCTTTTTTCTCTACTTTTTCAATAGTTGCCTCTATTTGTTTTGAAGGTTCTGGCTCATCGCCGCCGGTTAACATTCCACCGAAACTTAAAAAACCTATTCCCATTAAACCTGTAATGATAAAAGTAATCCCTAATCCTCTTAATGCTGGCGGTACATTTGAATATCTAATTTTTTCACGAATTGCTGCAATCGCTAAAATTGCTAAAAACCAGCCAATACCTGAAGAGATTCCGTAATTTACAGCCAATCCTAAAGATTCAATCTCACGAGATTGCATAAATAAACTTCCTCCTAAAATAGCACAGTTTACAGCAATTAATGGTAAAAAAATACCTAAAGAGTTGTATAATGATGGAGAAAATTTCTCAACAATAATTTCTACTAACTGAACCATTGTTGCAATTGTTGCGATAAACATGATAAAAGAGAGAAACCCTAAATCATAATCTGCAAATTCTGAACCTAACCAAGATAATGCACCAGGTTGCAATAAATATTGATCTAACAACCAGTTTAAAGGCACTGTAATTGCTAACACAAAAATTACTGCTGCGCCCAAACCTACGGCAGTTGCTACTTTTTTTGATACTGCCAAGTATGAACACATACCCAAGAATACTGCAAAAACCATGTTATCGATAAATACTGCTTTGAAAAATAATTCTAAATGTTCTATCATTTTATTATAATTTTCAGTTTTTAGTTTTCAGTTTTTGGTTCGCATTTGACTACAAACGGTGACTGCTTTCTGCTAACTAATTTTTAATCTTCTACTAATTCTTTATTTCTACTACGTTGTACCCAAATAATTAAACCAACAATAACCAACGCCATTGGAGGCATTAACATGAAACCGTTGTTTTCATAGCCCGTAGAAAATAGACCAGTTTTTTCAATTGGATCTCCTAATACAGGAATTCCGAATAAAGTTCCTGCTCCTAAAAGTTCTCTAAAAAACCCAACTAAAATTAAAATAACAGCATACCCTAATGCATTACCAATTCCATCTAAAAAAGATCTGTAAGGACCATTTGCTAAAGCAAAAGCTTCAAAACGTCCCATAATGATACAGTTGGTAATAATTAATCCTATAAATACCGAAAGTGTTTTACTCAGCTCAAACGCATAAGCTTTTAAGACTTGGTCTACTACAATTACAAGAGAAGCAACAACGATAAGTTGCACTATAATTCTAATTTTTGAGGGTATTAGATTACGCATTAAAGAAATTACTACATTCCCTACACCCATTACAAATAATACAGCGATACTCATTACAAGAGATGCCTTTAAATCTGCAGTAATTGCAAGTGCAGAACAGATTCCTAAAACCTGTATTGTAATAGGGTTGTTATCTGCTAATGGATCGGTAATTAACTTTGCGTCTTTTTTTGAAAGTATTGCCATACTAGTTTATTTTTGTATTTAATTCCTGAAAAAATGGCATATACAATTTTAAATCCTTCTTTATCATTGCAGATATTCCATCACCTGTTATCGTGGCACCAGCTAAAGCGTCAACTTCATAATCGTCTTTAATTTCGTTTTTAGGATCATTGTTACCTTTAGCCACAGCGATACCTTTAAACACGCCTTCATCGGTTAATAATTTTTCATTATAAAAATCGTCCATGAAATAACGTTGCTTAATATTAGAACCCAAACCTGGAGTTTCAGCTGCATGATCAAAAAAGGCACCTTTAACCACCATGTCTTTATCCAAAGCTATAAAACCCCAAATGGCATCCCATAAACCTTTTCCTCTTATTGGCGCTATATAAACTGTTTCACCATTTTGCTCCCCAACAAACAATGGTAAAAATCTAGACTTGCCATTCTTTGCTCTTGTTTGTTGTTTTTTAACATCAATTAAATAAGGCTCCTTACCTTTACCTTCATCTTTAGAATCCATAAATTCTTGACGTGAAATCTTATTGATAATTTTTCCGTCTTTAGATTCTAGCACTAATTGTTCTGATACATTCGTTTTAAACTCGTTTGCAACCTTATCTGTTGAAATGAACGTAATATCACCCTTACCCTCATTACCATTTACTCCCATAGCATATAGAATATTCTGTTGCTTTTCCATACGCATGTTTTCAACAATTTGAGGCTTTAAAGACGATGCCGTGAACGCTAAAAGCGAACCTACTACAACTACCATTATAATAGCAAATAGTATCGTGTACGAGTTTTTATCTGTGTTAATTGCCATAATATTATGCTGTTTTTAATTTTAAACGTTTCAATCTTTTGGTTACATTTCCTTGAACAACGTAATGATCTATTGTTGGTGCAAATACATTCATCAATAAGATTGCTAAAAATACTCCTTCTGGATAGGCGGGATTAAATACCCGAATCATAATTGATATAAAACCAATTAAGAAACCGTAAATCCATTTTCCTTTATTTGTTTGCGAGCCTGTAACTGGGTCTGTCGCCATAAAAACTGCTCCGAAAGCCAAACCACCAATCATTAAGTGTTCCCACCAAACAGTGTTCATTAAGCCATAAAACTTACTTGACTCTGTAATTATTCCGTTTGCAGTAATCAAATTAAAAATTAAACCCATTGCTGCTGCTCCGGCAAAAGTTGAAAGAATAATTCTCCAACTTCCAATTTTTGTGAAAATTAGAATAGAAGCACCTACTAATATTAATAATGTCGATGTTTCTCCTACAGAGCCCGGTATGAAACCCATAAACTTGTCCCAATTAGAATAAAGTACTTCTTGATTTTGTGCGTAACTACCTAAGATAGTTTCTCCAGAAATTGCATCTGCAGTTCCTGTTCTCTCTACCGCGTCATATACCCAAACTTTATCTCCTGACATCCATGTTGGATACGCAAAAAATAAGAACGCTCTAATTGTTAAAGCCGGATTTAAGATATTCATTCCTGTACCACCAAATACTTCTTTACCAATGACAACACCAAATATAACTGCTACTGACAACATCCAAAGAGGCGTATCTACAGGAACAATTAACGGAACTAACATTCCTGTTACTAGGTATCCTTCTTCTACTTCATGCCCTTTTATGACTGCGAATATAAATTCTACCAAAAGACCGACTCCATAAGAAACAATTACCAAAGGCAATACTTTTATAATTCCAATCCAAAGATTGTCTATTGTAAAAAAGTTTGCCAAAACATTTGCTCTTAAAGTAGGATCGATTGCAGCATAGTGCTGATAACCTGCATTAAACATTCCAAACAGTAAACAGGGTATTAAAGCTGTAATTACAATATTCATTGTACGCTTTAAATCGTCTGCTGCTTTGATGTGAGTTCCTCCGGCGTGAGTAACTTCGTTTGGTAAATATAAAAAGGTATGGATTGCGTTAAACGCAGGAGCCATTTTAGTACCTCTATATTTTTCTTTTAAAACGTGTAAGTTTGCTTTTAAGCTCATAATCTTATCCTAATTCTTCTCTCATTAAATCTAAACCTTCACGAATTATCTTTTGATGAGGTTGTTTAGATACACAAATAAATTCTGTTAATGCGAAATCTTCTGGCGCTACTTCGTACCCCCCTAAAGCCTCCATTTCGTCTAAATCTTTATACATAAATGCTTTTAACAATTGCATTGGATAAATATCTAAAGGGAAAACTTCCTCGTAAGAACCCGTAACCACAAAGGCTCTGTGCTCGCCATTTGTGTTGGTATTTAAATCGTACTTTTTATTTGGCGTTAACCATGAAAAAGTTAACGCTCTTGAAGTAGATATTTTATTAAAGATTGGTTTATTCCACCCAAAAAATTCATAATCATCTCCTTCTGGAATTGCTGTAATCTGATTATCATAATATCCCAAGAAACCATCTTCCTTAACTTCTTTTCCAGAAAGTACGTTTCCGCTGATAATTCTTGTATTATTATTTTGTAAATTCTTTTCAGTAATATCACTAATGCCAGCACCTGCCAATGCAGTTACATACTGTGGGGTGCTAAATTGAGAACCTGTTAGGGCAATTGTTCTCGTCATATTTAATGTACCCGTTAAAAACAACTCACCAATAATCACTAGATCTTGCGGCGTAAGTACCCAAACAACTTCTCCTTTGTTAATCGGATTTATCTTTGAAATTTGAGTTCCAACATTTCCTGAAGGATGTGGCCCAGAGACCTTATGAAACTCAACACCTTTTAAATTTGTAAAAAGAGAAGATGCATTTTGCCCCACAGAGAGATGTACTTTACCTTCTGTTAGTTTTGAAATTGCCTTGATAGCTACTTGCAGCTCTGCCTCTTTACCTGCTAAAGTATACTCTAAATCAGCGGCTAAAGGTGCACTTGCATATGCAGAAATAAATATTGCTTTTGGCGCTTGATTTGGGTTTGCAATCACGTCAAAAGGCCGCTGTTTAACAAACGGCCAACAACCTGAAGCAAATAAATGATTTTTAACCTCTTCTGCAGACATTACATCCACATTTTTAGCTCCAAAATCTTTATGAACTTGTTTTGTATCGGCGGCAATTTTTACGGCTAATACTTTTCTTCTTGCTCCACGAATTACTTCCACAACTTTACCAGATACAGGACTTAAAAATAAAATACGTTCGTCACTTTTAGAATAAAAAAGTGTATCTCCTGCTTTTACCTCTGCTCCTTCTTTGGCAACAAGTTTTGGTGTAACTCCATGAAAATCTTCTGGTTTCACTGCATAAACACTGCTTAAAGAACTATTTATAGTGTTTTTTTCGGCTTCACCAACGAGCTTAATATCTAAGCCCTTTTTAATACGAATGTCTTTTGACATAGTAATTTGGAATTTTAGTTATCTAAAAAAGTCTGGCAAATTTACGGATTTTGAGCATTATTGTAGATATAATTTTAGTCATATATTTGTTAAAAAATATTATTTATATTTATTCTAAATAAATGCAATTCACGAAAATCTTTTAGTTTATGCTATCAAAAATTAAATTATCAGAAAATAGGAATGTGAATATTTAATCCTAGAAGAATTGCAAAAGTCTAAAGCAACTAAATAATCCTGAAAAGTTTGACTAGTTCTTCCTTGCTGTTTCTAAAATAGCTCTGATCAATTATAATCAAATTACAGACATTAATCGCAGAAAAACAGCAGTATAAGAACTGATTTGCATTAATATCCTTTAAATTAATTTGAGACCTCTTACTCTCATAAATTTGAACTGAACATGAATACACAAAAAAAAGTGACAAAATTTTCAGTAAAAAAAATGACATCAAAAACTAGTCCAGAAAACTATTTTATGATCTTACTTTAGACTATTTAGAACATTGTGCGATTTCCGTCATTTAGATTTCCTTTACCAAATAGAGACCAAAATGAACTTAAGAAATACATCCATTTTAAAAAAATAATATTCAACCGAAATTATGTTTCATAATCTAACGCAGCATCATAGACCACATAATCTAAATTAAGCAGCTCATCTGTGATGCCCTTTAACAACATTGGATGATCGTCTGCAAAAAGAATTGATATCTTACTGTTCATTTTTTATAGGGATAGAAAGGATAAAACTTGTTCCGTTATTTATTTTACTATCCATAGAAAGTTTCCCTTTCATTATTTTTATTCTTTCAAAATAGTCTTTAAACCCAGACTATTTTTATTTTTACTTTTGGTAACATTAAAGTCTTTTCCGTTGTTAGAGATTAACGAAATAATATCAATTCCTTCCTTTTGAATAGATACAATAACCGATTTTGCTTTTGCATGTTTGACAATATTTGTTAAACATTCTTGTATTAATCTATAAAAATTTAACGTGGTGTTTTCTGTAAAATACGCATCTATAGTGTCTGTATCCATCGTAAAAAACAAATCTGTTTGCTCATCATATTCGTTCATTAACATCTTTACACTTTCGATTAAGCCTAATTCTGTTCGCAATAGTGTGTGTAATCCTCTAGAAATACTTCGCACTTCTTCTAGCGCATTGTCAGTTAAAGTTGTAATCTCTTTTTCATCTATATTTTGCGATTTTATTTTTATTAGGGTGTTGCTGCCCCACACTATTATGCAGCTCTCTTGCTATTCTGGTGCGCTCTTCTTGCGATTGCAGCAAGCCTTACGAAAACTGTTCTTGTAATTTTTTTCGCTATTGTAATGGCTTCGTCCCGTTCTTTTTTTACTTCTTCATAAAAAGTATTCTTACTTTAGATAATAGCTAAACCATTCTTTGCAGATACCTTATTAGAGGTATCTTTTGATTTTTCGAAAATTTGAAATGCATTTTTTAAACTCACTCAAGAATCCGCAAACAAACCTTTATTGGATTGCTCATAACCAAGGTATACATTAGCTACGGCTACTAATTCTTAGTATTGAGCCTGTTTCCCCATACTCAATGACTATCTTAAAACACTCCATTGCCTTATATGTATTATTAGATTCTAAATAATTTACACCTAAATTTAGATTAAGCGACGCAAAAAAAACCTCATTTTCTGATTTTTTAAGCGCATCATAAAAAAATCAAAAAGCAACACCACATCTTTTGGCTGGCTAACAACATCATTAGAATAATACATTAAATCACAAACCTGTTAAGAAGCACAGTCTAATGAATCTAATTCAATTGCATCATCTGTTACGACTTTAGCTATAGCATCGTATTTAAACTCGGTTTTATCTAATACAGCGCGATTAAGGCTGTCTAAACAATACGGGCGCTCTCCTTTTTCCGTTTGTTTACTAAAATATTGCAATAATTATAGCAGTTATATGTTATGAAATATTTTAAATTCTACCGATTAAATACTCATTATTTGTTGAAGTAAATAGAGAGAAACTAGTCTATTTTTTAAAAAAAATCTTTGATCGCTCACTTTTAAACGAGGTTAAGAACACAAAATAGAGCGAGACTAAATTTCGCTTTGTAAGAAATTTATTTTTTTATTGGTATTGAAAACAAAAAAGTTGTTCCGTTGTTTATTTTGCTATCAATAGAGAGCTTACCGTCCATAATTTTAATTCTTTCGAAGATCGTTTTTAAACCCAAACTATTTTTCTTTTTACTCTCATCTAACACAAAGCCTTTTCCGTTGTCAGAGATTAAAGCAACCACATTATCTTTTTCTTTTTTAATGTTTACCGTTACCGATTTTGCCTTGGCATGTTTTACAATATTCGTGAAGCATTCTTGAATCAATCTATAAAAATTAAGTTTTTCATGTTCTCTAAAATAAAGGTCTATATTATCAATATCTCTAAAAAAAATTAAATCTGTTTGTTGTTCGTATTCAGTAATTAACTGTTCTATACTTTTTGTCAAACCGAACTCTTTTAACAATGCAGGATATAAATTCCTAGAAATACTCCTTACCTCATCTAACGCATTCTTGGTTAAAAGTGTAATTTCTTTTTGTTGTGAATTTTGTGCTTTTATTTTTATTAAAGTAAGTTGTTGCCCAACACTATCGTGCAATTCTCTCGCAATTCTAACTCTTTCTTCCTCTTGCGATTGCAATAAACCTTGTGAGAATTTTTCTTGCTGCAATTTTTCTTTTTTAACGGTGTTTTTAGCTTTAAATAAAAGAATAAAAATAAAAAGAGCTAAAAATCCAAGACCTCCAAACAAAAGCCATTGATTTTTTAAATCATTTTTAGAGGCTAACAAGGCAATATTACTCTCTTGTGCTTCAATTGTTAAGTTCTTTTTTTCTGTTTCATACTGAATCTGAAGGTCATTAATTTTCGTGATTTTCTGAATCGAGAATAAACTATCTTGAATTTGATGATAATTTTTTAGATAGTTATGAGATTTTTTAAAATTCCCCGATTTATATTCAATTTTTGATAACAAATAACAAGCAAACCTTTCTTGATGTATGTTTAAGTCTTTCGAAAAATCAATCGCTTTTAAGGCATATTTTCTAGCTTTAGAAAGATTATTCATATCTAAATAGGTTTCTGAAATATCATTACAAGTATGCGCGGCACTCGAAAATCTTTCTAAAGTAACTTTTAATTCTAAAGCCCTAGAGAGATATGCTAAAGATTCTTCATATTTTTCTAAAAACCGAAAAGAAGAACCTATATTACCGAGAAAAATAGACCTATTTTTTTCAAATCCTCCTTTTTTAGTTTTTTCTAAACCCTCTTCAAAAAGATGTATTGCCTTTAAAACCAACACTTTATTATTGGTTCTTGTACCCTCTTTTTGATAACTGGCTCCTAAATTTGTTAAATTACCAATAATACCTTTTTCGCTGTTTAATCTTTTATAAATATCAATTGCTTTGTAAAAGTTTATGCGTGCTTTTTTTAAATCTGGAGTTAGTAAATAAACTCCTCCAATTTCTTCTAGGTTAGCCGCTATTTGTAATTCATTCTTGTTTTTATCAGCAATTTTTAACGAAGTAAAATAACACTCTAAAGATTTATCAAACTCGAAAATAATAGAGTATAACTGACCTAATTTAAAATTGCAACTATAAATTTGTGCTACTTCATTTGCTTCCACAAAATAAAATAAAGCCTTCTTTAAATTTTCTATCGCTTTATAATATTCTTTTTTTTGCTTGTAGTAACCACTTAAATATGTTTGTCCAAAAGCAATTAAACTTTTATTTTTAGTTTTTTTTGAAACGGATAGTCCTAAAGAAATGTTTTTGAGAGCGTTTTCAAAACTTCCCTCTGCAAGGAACTCCAAACCCGATTTGTAATAAATAGTTATTACATCTTCTTTTACCTGTTTATTTGGTTTATTTTCTTCTTGTGAATAAGACAAGTTTAATAAAAACAAACAGAATAGGCACAATACATATTTTCTCATCATAGCGTTTAAAAAGAAATTACAAGTAATTTTTAAAGAATCTAAATATACAACATCAAACTTACAAGTATTATAATTTTAAATATAAACACAAAGAAAGGAATAGTATTTGATTCCTTATTTGGCCATTAAATTCACTATTTTTACAATGAAAAACTTTGTATATGCCAAGAAAACTCTTCATCACTTTTTTATTTTTTAAAACCTTTATTGTTGCTCAAAATATAAAATCTATTCAATTAAGTCCGATACAAGAAAATAACTATTCTGCAATTGTACCTCTAGGTACTGTTTTAGAATTGTCTTTTGATGATTTAGATAATGACAGTAAAGACTATCAATATAAAATAGAACACATGACCCATGACTGGCGAAAAAGCAGGTTACTTGCTAGCCAATATATTGATGGTTTTGATGAAAACAACATTATAAATGTGACCAATTCTTTTAACACCTTTCAAAGTTATACGCATTATGCTGTAAAAATTCCGAATGTAAATACCGTGATCACTAAAAGCGGAAACTACTTGTTATCAGTAATAAATTATGATACTGATGAAGTTGTTTTTACACGAAGATTTGTATTGTATGAAAACATGGCGACCATTGGTGTTGCCGTCTCTCGAAGTAGAAATGCAAAAACGTTAAGCTCGCAGCAAACTTTAGAGTTTACTGTGAATCATCCGAACGTTAGAATTAACAATCCCGCACAAGAAGTGCATGTAGTTTTACTGAAAAATGAAAACTGGAATGAACAAATTACGGACTTACAGCCTACTTTTTTCAAACCAAATCAACTAAAATACACCTACGCGAATAAAACCAACTTTTGGGGAGGCAACGAGTATTTAAACTTCGATAGCAAACTCATTAGAAATAAGAGCATTAATGTGGTAAGAATAGAAATGCAAGATATCTTTCATCATTATTTATTTCCATATACGTATGATGAGAATAGAGACTACCAATACAACCCAGATATTAATGGGCAATTTGTAGTACGAACTTTAGAAGGAAATGACCCAAATACCGAAGCAGATTATGCCATGATGCATTTTACACTCTATGCAGATGAACTTTTTAAAGATAAAGAAGTATATGTATATGGCGGTTTCAATAATTTTGAAATTGAAGAGGATGCCAAAATGACCTACGATTTTGAAGACAATAGCTACAAAGGAAATCTATTATTTAAACAGGGCTTTTACAATTATACGTATGCAACTGTCGATAAATTTAACAAGGTAAATACCAATGAAGTGAACGGTACTTTTTTTGAAACTGAAAACGAATATATCGTTATTACCTACTTTAAACCTTTTGGAGGCTTGTATGATCGGGTGATCGGAATTGGTACTGGTTTTTTTAATCAAGACAGATAAAGCGCACAAAATATGGAAACTATGAACTACATTAAAAAAAAGAGCTCGGTTAAAAAATATTTTTTAACCAAACTCTTTTAGCATTAAAACGTTGTGCTACTTTTTTATGAATCGTTTTATAATGATCTCACTATGATGCAACTTTAATTCAAAGAAATAAACACTCATTTCTAAATTAAGTACCCGCATTCTAAGTTGTTGGCTATTTATAAAGTTACCAACAGTGGGCGTCCTAAAATTAATAGAAAAAACACCTCCATTACTTTTACCATCTCCGTCAGCAGTCTGGTAAATACGTTCAGTAGTTGCAAACGTTCCATCATTCTTATAATCGATATAAACAGTTACCAAATCTTTATTAGCAGTAGTATTCCCAACACTTACCTTAACCGTCATTGTATGCGCAGTATTTTCTTTTAAAGTGGTTGCAGATTGTGATGCTATCCTATTCAAATAAACCCCCTCATGATACGCCGATATAGATTTGTATGTAGTACCGTTTAAAGTTACTTCATAAATACCCAAACCATAGCTATTCGGATCTAGTATAACAGGTGTATTTGTTACTGCTGCTGGGTAGTTGTTTGAAGGCGTAATATGCTCTATTGCTGCTTTAAATACTGACCTTTAACCGTCTATAGCCGGGTTCACCCGTATTCTTTAGTCGCTAGAAAAACCAGTCATACAGGCATCTGTGGAATAGTTAATGAAATTATAAATATATTCATTTGAGCCACCTGTACAAAATTTCCTGTTGCATTATCTGCTGGGCAAATAGAGTCTGCTCTTTTATAAGGCGCAATAGTTGCACACCCATCATCATCTGTACCGACCGTTCCGCTAGCTAGAGGACATGCAGTACCCGCATTATTACCTGTAAATGTGTACCTAAATTTAAGTAATTTTCTTCATTTTTTTTTAAAATTTAAGTAAACTATTCATTGCTTTATTTTCCCATATTTTAAGGGCTTCTTTTATTAAAATTGGTTTTTTTAAGTGATTAATAATAGATTTTTCAGCTGTTTTTAATGTTTTTATGCGTTCGTCTACAAATTTTTCTTGCAATTCTTTAGAAAGATTTTCGAGACTTAAAAAATAGGTAGCTTCACCCTCTCTTATTAAAGAGATCTTAAAATTTGATTATTTTTATTTTCAAAATTGCTGATATACTCCTTTATGTTCGCAGCGTGTTTGTAATCGCTAGGACAACAAATAGATTCGTACTTCAATCTATCTTACTTTTGTTTTCATCTTAATACCAGCCTCTGTAGTTCTGCAGCTGGAGATTATATAAAAAAGGCAAAAGCGATGATTCGTATAAAGTTTGTAAATAAGATCATAGTAGTATCGTTTTTATAAAAGTATCTTTTTTTTTCTGATACATAAAAATTTGCAACTACATTCTAAAAAAACTATATTTACCTAAATGGTAGAACAAATCACAAAGGGCATTAAAATTTCTGTAAAAACGAAATACAATGGTACAAGTTATAGAAATAACAGGTTGTATTATGTTTTTGCATATTTTGTTACGATTGAAAATAATTCTTCCCAGACCGTAAAACTAACAGATCGTTTTTGGAAAATTTTCGATTCTTTAAACCAAACTGAAATTGTAGAAGGCGAAGGCGTTGTTGGCCAAACACCAATTTTAAAACCAAAAGAAAATTACTCCTACAGTTCAGGCTGTTTTTTAGAGTCTAATATTGGCGCCATGACTGGTTTCTACACGATGAAAAACATGAATACTTTTGAAAAATTTAATGTACATATTCCTACATTTCAACTTGCAATACCCATATTATCAAATTAACAAAAACTAAAAATAAAGTCGCTAAAATTAAAGATCCAGCATGTTTAAATTGTGGACATCCTTTTAGCGGGCAAGAAAAATTCTGCCCATATTGTGGTCAAGCAAATAAGGGCAACAACATTACATTTTGGAGTTTTATTCACGAAGTTTTTAATGGATTCTTCGATTTTGAAGCAAAATTTTGGACTACTATTGTACCCCTTTTGATAAGTCCTGGTAAAGTTTCTAGAGACTATATAGCGGGTAAAAGGCAACGGTACTCCAATCCGTTTCGTTTTTATTTAACAGTTTCTATTCTATTTTTTTTGATTATTGGTTTGACAACAACCAAAAACAAATATGAGAATTTAGCAAAAATAAGCAACGAAGATATTTCTAAAGTAATCCGTAAAGATTCTGTTTCAACTTTAGATGAGTCAAAAAAAGACATAAAAATTACACAAAAAAAAATAGATTCGATCGTAAAAAATTTGGATGATAAATTGAAAGAATCAATCATTCAAATTCCTGAATCCGCAAGAAAAAAGATTTTAGCAGAAGTTGAGAAACAAGCAAGGGACAGCACTGAAGTTCAGGAAATCGACAATAATCTGAATTTTGATTTTGCTGGATATACAAAATTGAGTGATTTTGCTGATTATGTTAGAAAACACCCCGATTCGAAAGTAGATGTTGGTTTAGACTCTTTAAGCTATGAAAAAAACTTTACCAATAGATTTTTATTTACAAAAACAAAAAGTCTGTATTCCCTAACAAAAAACCAAGAAAGCAAAGATCAATTTTTTAGCAAAGTATTGTCTTATGGATCCATTGCTATATTTATTTTCTTGCCCCTTTTTACGCTATTTTTAAAGTTTTTTTACATCCGAAGAAAATATACCTATATAGATCATTTAATTTTCGTTTTTCATAGTCAAACAGTTTTTTTTATGCTGTTTACTATTTTTTTACTATTAAAACTAGGTTCTCTAAACCCTAAAATTTGGGTGTTTTTAGTTTTATTTTTGTTGTATTTAATTATTGCCATGAAAAAGTTTTATGGGCAAGGGTATTTAAAAACAATTCTAAAATTTTTGTTACTCAACTTAAGCTATATAATTGTAGGTGGCATTGGTGTTACATTTTTATTTATCATTTCTTTTGTGCTTTTTTAAACTTGAATGTTATAGTTCAAAAATAATTTAGTTTGTGTTTAAATTTATTTCCTTTTTACATTGTCATCTATTGTTAAAGAGCATTGTAAATACTCTATATCATGGTAAGTTGTTTGCAACTGTAAAAAAATCTTAAAGCATTAAGAATACGAACAATCTAAAAATAAAAAAATGAAATGTACACTGCTATTATTTCTACTTATTCCTATTCTTACCTGTTCTCAAATCGATACCATTATGAGTTCAAACATACAGCGTACTTATAAAGTGCAGCTTCCTACTGAATTTAATAAACAAAAGGAGTATCCCGTAGTATTTGTGTTGCATGGCTACTATCATGAAAACCTTGGAATGCCCGAATATTCTGGTTTTGATAAATTTATTGATAGAGATTGCATCGTTGTCTATCCTCATGGATTAAAAGAGGAATATGGAATTAACTATTTTTGGAATTCTGGTGGCGGATTATCCCAGAATTACGGCGGTATAGATGATGTTCAATTTATAGAAGATTTAATTGATGAATTACCAAATAGATACCCAATTAATCGAAATCGTGTTTATATTGTTGGACATTCAAATGGTGGGATGATGTCGTATCGATTCGCAATGGAATTAAGTCATAAAATAACTGCCATGGCTAATTTGGCAGGTTCTATGATATTTGATACTAGTACGCCAAAATTTCCTCTGCCAATTCTACATATTCATGGTACTTTAGATGCAGCTGTGCCTCTTTCAGGTTCTAAAAATCCTATTGGGCCATTTTTAGCCATAGATGATGTATTAAAAAAGTGGGTACAATGAATAAGTGCAGTAAAGTTGCAGATACTTTAATGAACTCAAAATCACTTTACACAAAACAAAAAATATATTTTTTTATATAAACAGGACAAGCTGAAAACTGATGTAGAGTAGGCATAAATTACACTCATGGAAAATTTACATTTAGAAACATTTAAAGTTCAGGCACAAGGAAAAAAAGTACCCACTAAAGTAATCATTTCTGATACAGAATGGGAGTTTCAATTAGATGAAACCTTTGAAGATGGTGGCTCAAATACGGGTCCAAATCCTATGCAATGTTTTACAGCAGCTTTGGCTGGTTGTCAAAATGAACAAGCACAAGTTGTCGCTGAAGAACTCTTGCTAAATATCGAAGAAATTGATCTACAGATTGAAGTTGATCTCGATCTTTCAGGATTTATGGGAACGTCAGATAATTCAGTTGGTAGCTATAAAAGTGTACGCCTAAATGCTGTGTTACATGGGGAATTAACCGACGAACAAGCACAAAATTTAGGTCAAAAAGTAGATGCTCGTTGCCCAATTTTAGCATTGCTTCGCGCTAGTGGCTGTGCTATAGAAAGTAATTGGAGTAAAAAATAATTTTCACTTTTTAGATGTGGATTAGGTAATTCCTCAATTTATTTAATCCTCTTTATTTCAATTTTCTGGATTCACCTTTTTAGTTATTGATTTTCAAACTTCAAAGGAATAAAACGAATACAATAGGCATCAATAATTGCTTCGTCTGCGGATGAAATGAACACGAGCCATTAGTAAAACTTAAAAAGTGGTCTTACTCATCTAAAAATTTCATTTTTATTTAGTCCAATTAAAGTATTGATAATTCTACATTTTATTCGTTCATAGAAAATAGGTTACGGTGCATAGGAATACTCACAAATTTAGATTCAAAAGTTACGCAATCGATTGATAAAATTCGTACGTTTGCAACTGTAAAAATCAGTAGATTCAAATTTAAAAACGGACACAATGGCAAGAGGATTTTTTAATGTTCCAAAAGCAGTAAACGAACCAGTAAAAGGATACGCACCAGGTTCTCCCGAAAGAGAAGAATTATTAGCTACCTACAAAGAAATGTTTAACAACAATATTGATGTGCCAATGCATATTAATGGAGTAGAAGTTAGAACAGGAAACACAAAAAATATTACACCTCCGCATGACCATAAACATGTTGTTGGGCAATACCATACGGCAGATAAAAAACATGTAGATGAAGCAATTTCGACCGCTTTGGCTGCAAGAGAGGCCTGGTCTAGTGTTTCTTGGATGGAAAGAGCCACTATTTTCTTAAAGGCAGCATCTTTATTATCGGGTCCTTACAGAGCAAGAATGAATGCTGCAACTATGATTGGACAGTCTAAAAACGTGTATCAAGCAGAAATTGATGCTGCTTGTGAAATGATCGATTTCTTTAGATTTAACGTAGAGTACATGACCGATCTCTTTAAAGACCAGCCAATATCTTCGGAAGGAGTTTGGAACCGAGTTGAATACAGACCTTTAGAAGGATTTGTATATGCAATTTCTCCATTTAACTTTACCGCTATTGCAGCAAACTTACCAGCAGCAGCAGCTTTGATGGGTAATGTTGTTGTTTGGAAACCTTCTGATCATCAAGCATATTCTGCACAAGTAATTGTAGATTTATTTAAAGAAGCTGGTTTACCAGATGGCGTTATTAATGTTGTTTATGGAGACCCAGTGATGATTTCTGATACTGTTTTAGCGTCTCCAGATTTCTCTGGATTACACTTTACAGGCTCTACTCATGTTTTCAAAGAATTATGGAAACAAATAGGAAACAATATTCATACCTATAAAACATATCCAAGAATTGTTGGAGAAACGGGTGGTAAAGATTTTATTAGTGTACACAACTCTTCAAATCCTTTACAAGTTGCTACTGCAATGACAAGAGGAGCTTTTGAATATCAAGGTCAAAAATGTTCTGCCGCTTCACGCTCTTACATTCCTGCTTCACTCTGGCCAGCCGTTAAAAAACATTTAATTGCACAAGCAAGTGATTTAAAAATGGGATCTCCAGAGGATACTTCGAACTTTGTAAATGCAGTTATTCACGAAGGTTCTTTCGATAAAATTGCAAGTTTTATTGATGCTGCAAAAGCAGATAAAGATGCAGAAATTATTATTGGTGGTAATCACGATAAATCTATTGGTTACTTTATAGAGCCAACTGTTATTGTGAGTAATTCACCAACTTACGCAACCATGACAACTGAATTATTCGGCCCTGTAATGACTGTTTATGTGTATGAAGATGCAGATTGGGAAGCTTCTTTGAAATTAGTGGATGAAGCTACAGAATACGCATTAACAGGAGCCATCTTTTCTAAAGATAGATATATTGTTGAAAAGGCTTCTAAAGCATTAGAAAATGCTGCAGGAAACTTTTATATTAACGACAAGCCTTCAGGAGCAGTTGTAGGTCAGCAACCATTTGGAGGCGCAAGAGCTTCAGGGACAAATGACAAAGCTGGTTCGGCACAAAACTTATTACGTTGGACCTCTGTAAGATTGATAAAAGAAACTTTTATTTCTCCTGTAAATTATAAATATCCTTTTTTAGGTTAGAAAAATAAGTGTTAAAAAAAAGCCTCATCAATTAATTTTGATGAGGGTTTTTAAGTTTTTAGAAACACTTATTTTATCATCAGTTTTCTTGCTGTTTGCTTATTTCCATTGGTAACTTTTAACAAGTACAACCCTGAAGAAGCTTTCTCAAAAAAGATATCTTCAGAGAAATTTGTAAACGTATTATAGTAATTTTTCTCGTCAATCAAGCGACCTCTAATATCATATAATTGAACGGAAACTTTGTCTGTATTGATCACTTTTAAGGCTAAAATAAAAGCTCCTTTCGTCGGATTTGGAAATAAATTAAACCCCTCAAAAGCAATATCATCAATCGAAGCAGTTACGTCTTCTACCATGATGGTATAATCTTCTACCTCTCCATCAAAATTCTCCATACAGGAAGTTGGATAGGTAATTGGATCGGGATCTGAATATCTACTAGAAACCCTCATAACAGTATTACCTAAACTAGCACCCGACGGAATAGTAATAGATAAAATACTTTGGTCTGTGGAACCGTTTGCTGTATCTACCGCAGACCCGAGGTCGTACTCTTCTCCAGCATCATCAAAACTACAGTTTTGATTCCAATCTATCCAAACTTTTACCTGCACTCTATAAGGACCATCCGTATTTACATTGACCATTAAACCATAGCTTTCATTTAATTTTACAGCCGTATTTATTGTTGTGTAATCAGAATATCCACTTGGTTTTGCAGAAACATTATTTATGGTGTTAAATTGCACTAAAGTAGTACTGGTTGCGAAAGAAGTTTCGCCAAAAGAAACACAAGTAATGCAAGATCTTGTCGTAAAACTAAAAGTATCAGAAAAGCTTCCTTCACCGCAGTCGTTTTTTGGTTTTACCCTCCAAAAATATTCGGTTCCTTCGCTTAAATTTGTTAAACTATAAAAATTTCCTTGAACATTTCCACTAGAAACAATCGTTTGAAATCCATTATCAGAAGCTACTGACACCTCATAAGATGATGTATTTTCATCTTCATCCCACCTTAAAATTCCATTTAAAGAAACATTTGTGATACCATTTGCTGGAGATGACAAACTTGTCGCATTAAAAGTAGTACTTTGTAAGTTTAAAGCTACATCTATATTTTGGGTAACAGTTGCTGCAGTTCCAACAATATTAATATCATAATTTTTGGCTTCTTTCCCATCTAAATTAGAAATTGTTACTTCTATATCGCCATTTGCAGAAATTGTAGTTGGATTAAATGTTACGACAGAGCCTGTTGGGTTTCCCGAAGCACTCAAAGTAACTGTTTCCGTAAAATCGTTTATAAAATCGAAATTTACGGTGTAACTGCTACTTTGACTTCCTTCATTACAAACCGCTTGTTCACCCGTTTTATCTACCATTAAAAAAGTTGGCGCTGATGAAACAATACTAAATTTAGAAGTATTTACATTATAAAAAATATTGTCGGCAGCTTCAACCATAATTCTAGCATCTGCTGCGGCATTATTGGGTATTAACACTTCTTCTGATTCATCATTAGGTGTATTCGTTTTTAAGAAAATCGGAAATGTAAGGCCGCCATCAATAGATAATTTAATATGAACATTTTCACAATCTATGGGAGCAACATCCGTAGTTCCTTTGTTCCAAGTAACGGAGATGGTTTGCCCAGCATTAAAAGTTTCTTCTATATTTTGTGAGGTTACTACAAAAGGTGGTGCATCTACAACCTCAACCTTCATATCATCTCTTGCGGTACTTCCCCCTCCTGAATGATTATCTCTCACCAAAAAAGAAAAATTAAGTGCTCTTGCTACTGAAGGTACAACTTCCCAAGTTGAAGCAGTACTGTTTGCTAAAACCGTTCTTAAATTTGGCATATATCTAAAAGGAACATCTTTAGATGGCACAGACCTAAACATAGGACCTTCTGCACTCAACGACTCTGGTGGCATTGTTCCGCTTTCATTATCTATTTGCTCCCAATTATAGGTTAAGCTTGCAACACCGTCTTCATCTATAGCCGTTCCTTTTAAAACAAAAGGTGTAGATTTAGGAATACTAAAATCTAATCCTGCATTTGCTATTGGAGCAGTATTATTCGTATCGCTTAAAACGGCACAATCACCGGAAGATTGAATAATATTCCACATTTCTGTGATACTCACCGAATGAAAATAGTCGTCACCACTGCTCTGAACATTAGGCTGACAAAGACCTGCATACCCCATTATGGTGGACCCACTTCCCGGTTCAATTGCCGTGGAACTATTTATATTGTTACCACAAGAATTATTAAATGTATGATTTGCACCAAATTGATGCCCTATTTCATGCGATACATAATCCACATCATAGGGGTCGCCTACAGGGGCTCCAATACCTGTAACTCCTTTTGCTTTTTGACCGGTTAGACAAACCACACCTTTACCAGCCAATCCTCCGGCTCCAGTGCTAAAGGTATGCCCAATATCATAGTTTGAACTGCCAATGGTGCCATCACAAATTGATTGACTTTCATCAATTAATGCATCCGTATTATCATTTGATAAGTTATCTGTGGCTGGATCTAAAAAAATAAGTTGATCATTATTATCCACAATTATAAACCTTACCGACATATCTCTTTCAAAAAGACCATTAATTCTTGTCATTGAGGTATTCATTGCAGATAAAACTGCTGCCTTTTTAACAGCATCTGTTTCAACTGCAGATACATTCTGTCTATTTAAATGAAATTGTGCATATTCACCTGTACCTGCTAACGCTAGTCTATAGATTCTTAATTTTCCATCACCAGCATTTTTACTAAAATCTGAAACAGAAAAATCTTTTTTAGCGGATGCTTCTACTTGGCATTTAAAATCTTCATCAACTTGAGATAAGCTGCTTCTCTTATACACAATAAAATCTGTATGATCTTTAGAATATGAATCTATATAAACAGTTTCTTGAATACCAGAAAAAATAACAGCATGAAGACCATCTGTACCTATACTAATTTTTGCAACTGCCGTTGGATCGTCAATACCTTGTGCCGAATAGGAGATAATCGTTGGGAATTTAGCTTGCAATTCAGCTTCAAAATTAGAGGTTTCTTTGATAAAGAATTTAGATAAACTTCCCTCTGAGTTTGGTAACTCTATAATTTCTTTTTGCTCAATAGATTTACGTTTCAAATTCTTTGAAAAAGCATTCATATCCATCGATAAAATTTCATACTCTAAAGGAAAGTTTTTCTTTTGATACATTTCTTTCTGAAGTGTGTAATTTTGTTTTTCTATTTTTTTCCAAAAATCTTGTGCTTTCAATTTACATGAAATAGAAAGAAAAACAATTAGAGCAATCAAAAAGGGACTCTTAAAATTCATAATGAAAAGATTTTATAGTTTTATAAATATTTACTGTTATTTCATCAATAGTTTCCTTGTTGTATACTTATCATTATTATTGATTTTAAGCAGATATAAAGATCCTGGTTTTACATTAAAAACAATATTTTTGGTAAAATAAGTGCTTGTATTAATAAAACTTCTGCTATCGACAAGTTTTCCTGATACATCATATAATTGAATTGAAACATCATTTTTATTTTCAGTAGTAAAACTTAAGGTAATAGCCCCAGTAGAAGGATTTGGAAACAAATTAAAATCATCGAAAACAGGATCTTTGATGGGTACTCTAACGACTACTAAAGCATAATCTTCTACTTCACCATCAAAATTTGTTTCACATGCAAGTGGAAATAGAACCTCATTAGAATCTGTAAATTTCGTTGAAACTCTTAAGGTTGTTTTTCCAATTTTTGCATTTTCTGGAACTCTAATTGACAAAGGACTTTCACTTGTAGCGATAGCAACACCGTCTTCTGAATAACCCAAATCGTACTCTTCTGATTCATCAAAAAGACAATCTTTATTCCAATCTATCCATGCTTTTGTTTGCACTCTAAAATTTCCATCCGTATTTACATTTACAGATAATTCATAACTTTCATTAAGAGTCACTTGAGTCTCAATAGATTTAAAATCACTATATCCATCAGTATCAAAATTCTTTTGCGAAACGTTATATATTGTATTAAAGTTTACAACTGTTGTACTTGTTGCAAATTCAGAACTTCCAAATCCTTCACAAACAAAACATATCAACGTTGTAAAACTAAAAGGATCATTAAATGGGCCTATACCACAACTATTTACAGATTGAACTCTCCAGAAATAAGTAGTTTCTTGATTTAAACTTGGAGTAATAGATATATTCGTCTCAATCACATTTTCAGAAAACACCAAATCATTAAAATCGCTATCTAATGAAATTTCAATATTATACGATTCCGCATTCGCATCAGTGCTCCAACTTAAATCTCCAGCTAATTCAAAATTTTCAAGATTATTTTGTGGAGAAATTAAAGTTATTTCACTAAAATCATTACGAACGACCTTAAGAAATACTTCTATCTGTTGATTTAGAGAAGGTGAATTACCTGTGACTATCATCTTATAATCTTGTGCAGTTTTGTCATCCAAATTGGAAAGTATCATCGTTACAGAACCATCATCATTAATTGTTTGCGAATTAAAAACAATCTCTGCTCCTGAAGGAAATCCTGAAGCAGATAAAGTAACTGTATCCGTAAAATCATTTATAAAATCGAAATCAATATTGAACTCTACTGTATTATTTCCTGAATTACACACCGCTTTACTGTCTATTTCAGTTGTCATTAAAAATGTAGGAAGTGTAGAATTAATTATAAAATTAGTAGTATTTACATTGTAAAAGATATTATCCGATGCTTCCACCATAATTCTTGCACTTGTTGTCGCATTATTGGGAATCACAACCTCTTCTAATCCGTCATTTAGCGTATTCGATTTTAACGTTATTGGAAAGGTAAGACCCCCATCAATAGATAATTTAATATTCACGAACAAACAATTTATTGGAGCTAGATCGGTTGTACTTTTTTCCCAGTCAATAATTTTAGTTGAACCCACATCCCAAGTTTCTGCAGAATTAGGAGTATTCACCGTAAAAGCAACTGCCTCTATAATTTCTACTTTCATATCATCTCTTGCAGTGCTTCCACCACCAGCATTATTATCTCTAACCAAAAAAGAAAAATTAAGCGCTCTTGCCACGGCGGGTAAAACTTCCCAAGTTGAAGAGGTATCACCAGCAATCACTGTAAACAAGTTTGGAAAATATCTACTAGGCAAAACTTTAGAAGGTAATGATCTGAACATAGGTCCTTGCGCATTTGTTACCTGCGGTGGCATGGTTCCTATTTCGTTATCTTGCTGTTCCCAATTATACGTTAAAGTAGCTAAACCGTCTGCATCGTTAGCCGTTCCTATTAGCTTAAAAGGTGTAGAACTTGGAATTGAATAATCTAAACCAGCATTTGCTGTTGGTGCAGTATTATTTGTATTTGTTTCTTCCGCACATGTTCCTAAAGATTGTACAAAATCCCACATTTGTAAGATACTTATTGCGTGAAAATAATCATCACTAGTTCCATCCGGATTGCGAGGTTTAACATTAGGTGCGCAAATACCTGCATATCCCATTATTGTTGTACCACTTCCTGGTTCTACCGCACCCGAATTCACTCTGTTACAATCATTATTTTGAGTATGCGTTGCTCCAAATTGATGTCCCATTTCATGAATAACCAAGTCAATATCATACGCGTCTCCCACAGGAGAACCTAAGCCTGTAACTCCTTGTGCTTTTGCACCAGAAATACAAACGCTTCTAAACCGGGCTACTCCAGATAATGAACCTCCAGAAGTACTGAAAACATGACCAATATCATAATTAGCATCGCCTATTTTATCATCACAAATAGATTGCACCTCGTTTAATAGTGTATCAGGATTATCATCCGTGATACCATCTGTAGCAGAATCTAAAAAAATAAGTTCCTCATTATTAGCAACAAGTTGTAATTTAATGGAGACATCTCTTTCAAAAACCCCATTAACTCTTGTTATTGTAGTATTCATTGCTGATAAAACTGCTGTCTTTTTCAACTGATCTGTTGCCGTTTCAGGAATATTTTGTTGACTTGCGCCTAAATGAAATTGTGCATACTCTCCACTACAAACCAACGCTAGTCGATACGTTCTTAAGAGACCATCATTTGCCATTTTAGAAAAATCAGCAATCGCAAATTCTTTAGTAGCTGTTTCTTCTACCAAACATTTAAAGTCTGCATCAAGTTTAGGAAGACTACTCCTTTCGTATAACATATAGGCTATATTGTCTTTGGTATACGGGTCTATATAAATCGTTTCTTGTTTTCCTGAAAAAATTACGGCGTGAAAACCATCTGTGCCCAAACTTATTTTTGCCACCGCTGTTGGGTCATCTATACCTTGTGCAGAGTAAGACCTAATATTTGGAAATTTTTCTTGTAATTCAGGATCAAAGTTTGATGTTTCTTTTATCATAAAGCTTGATAAACTTCCAGTAGCGTTTGGCAACTTAATAGAAGTACTTTTTCTTACTGAATTACTTTCTAGCTTGTTTTTAAGAGCACTTTTATCTAAAATGAAAATTTCATAGTTCGTAGGAATGTTTTTCTTTTCGTAAATATCTTTCTTTTGAAATGATAAATTTGTCTTTTCTTGCTTTGTCCATATTTGTTGAGCCCCCATATCATCCACCTTTAAAAAGGTTATTAACAAAAAAAATAATAAGGAACATTTAATTTTCATAAAAGTATATTTTGAACACAATTTAGCGTTTCAAATATAATGAAATATCTACCTTTGTAATAGAACTTATGAACAGAAAAATATTATTAAATGATCTTTACATAAAGGATTATAAAGAAACTTGGGAATATCAAAGTGAGTTGCTCCAAGAGATCGTGGATATAAAAATTTCAAACCGGAGAAATGATCAACAGACAGCCACCAAAAACTACTTTTTATTTGTAGAACATCCTCATGTCTATACTTTGGGTAAAAGTGGAGATTTGAGTAATTTATTACTCAATGAAAAGCAATTGGCTGAAAAAGAAGCTACTTTTTACAAAATAAATAGAGGTGGAGATATAACATATCATGGTCCTGGACAAATTGTTGGCTACCCAATTTTAGATTTAGAAAATTTTTTTACAGATATTCATAAATACCTTCGTTTATTAGAAGAATCCATTATTTTAACCATTGCAGAATACGGTTTAAAGGGAGTTAGAAGTAAAGGTGAAACGGGTGTTTGGTTAGATGTTGGAACTCCTTTTGCTCGTAAAATTTGTGCTTTAGGAATTCGTTCTTCACGTTGGGTAACCATGCATGGTTTTGCCCTAAATGTAAATACCAATTTAGGCTATTTTGACCATATAATTCCCTGTGGAATAAAAGGTAAAGCGGTGGCCTCTATGGAATCTGAATTGGGAAAAAAGATAAATATAGAAGAAGTAAAACAAAAGATTTTAAAGCATTTTAAAACGTTATTTGGGGTTGATGAGTTTATCAATAAGTAAGAGCGCTATTTTGCTCATATAAACCCGCTGGATGTATTCTGAAACAAGTTCAGCACATACACCCTGAAGACTGCAAAACTTATTTTTCTTCGTTAAAATAGACTTTATAAAACTTCATTTTTTTCTCTTCGTCATACCCTCTTTCTAAATACTCTGATGCTGCTTCTGGCGCATCTACATCTAATTTTATACAGATGTTGGTATCTAACTTAATTTCTGTTTTTAACTTGTTTTTTTCTTTCTTTAGCACAACTCCAGAAACATCAAAATTATTTCTGATTAAAACATCATTCAACGTTTCGAAATGTTTTTTATACTCATCAAACTTTTCTTTATGCTCCTCTTCCTGAAAAACTTCATCTTTAAAAGTAGCATAATCTACAGACTCATTTTCTTTAAAATAATCTACCGTATTGGCTAAAAAACTACCTTGTTCCTGCATGCCTAATTCTGGCTTAATAACCTCCTCAGAGAATTCTTTACACAACTCTAAATAGTTTTGCGTGTGCGAGTTATAATCGTCTGCTAATTTTACACTTAAAAAGTTTTTAAGCCAATATTGTGCATCATAATTGTTATTATCTACAGAAAGAACAATTGTGCCTTCTGTATCAGAAGTGTTTAAAATTAAACAACCTTTGTCTATTTTTTTTGTTGATATTCCTTTTTGAATCACTACATCAAAACTCTTATTATCATCTAAATAGGTTTGAAAAAAATCAACCTTATTTTCAATTTTAAAAACACCGATAGCTTCTGTCAACACATCTTTATATTCTATACCTTCAATAAAAACGATCAATACATCTCCTGTTTTTATTTGTGCAGAATTAGATTGTTCATACAAATGATTCACAATATTTTTAGAGTATTCTGTAAAAGAGCTTTCCTCTTTAAATACTTCTGAAGCATAATTGTTTAATTCATTTAAACGCACATCTGCATGATGAGAAAAACGATAACTCTGTGTTAAACTGCCAAAAGGTTTTAATAAAAAATTCTTCATCAAATCGTAACTTTCTTGATCAAAACGAATTAAATCTTCAGAGAACACATTGCGTCCGCTATTGAATTTGTTCGCTACTTTATGAAGGATGCATTTCGTAATTTCTGCGCGTGTTTTTTTAATCATGATTTGTAATTTTGGATGGTAAAAATAGAAAAAGTTTGTGGATGATTTTGATTTAAATACTGATTCTATAAAAATAAATTCTAATATGGATTTCACAGCTTTTCACTAATAAAAGACTACATAAGTATCAATATTTTATAATACTGTAAAAGCGAGCAAGTAATTTTAGCCTTGATTGAAATGGCATCCTTTTTGTGCTGAATTAGATTCAATATACCTAGCAAGTACTCACATAAGTTCTAATAAGTATTTAAAACAGACAAGTACTGAAATAAATTCAGCATAAAAAGATATAATGGAAAGCAGAAAATAGCTTCTAACAAAACTAAATTTTCAATTTTAATTGTTCAGGCAACAATCTAAATGTTTTTCTGTGATGTTCGTTTGCCCCGAATTCACGAATTGCATTTCTGTGTTCTTTGGTTGGATACCCTTTGTTTTTTTTCCAATTATACATTGGGTATTCTTGATGAATCTTTGCCATATAATCATCTCTGTAGGTTTTGGCCAACACAGAGGCTGCGGCAATACTCAAATATTTGGCATCTCCTTTTACAATTGTTTCATGCGGAATTTCCTTAAAATCCTTAAATTTATTACCATCAACAATTATAAATTTAGGCATAATTTCTAGCTGTTCAATTGCTCTATGCATTCCAGTTATAGAGGCTTGCAACACATTTATTTCATCTACTTCTTTTTGCCAAACAAAAGAAACTGCAAAGGTCAGCGCGTTTTCTTCAATAATGGGTCTTAATACTTCTCTCTTTTTTTCTGATAATTGTTTAGAATCATTTAAAAAAGGATGTGTAAAATCTTTTGGTAAAATCACAGCTGCAGCAACAACAGGACCCGCCAAACAGCCTCTTCCTGCTTCATCTGTTCCTGCTTCCAAAGAAAATCCGCTAAAATTTGATTTTAACATTCGACAAAGAAAAGAAAACTTTTTCTTTTATATTCTAGTTGCTCAATCAAGTTCATCAATAATTTTTATAAAAAGTGTGTTTTAAATTAATAGATTTCATCATACTTATTAACGATTCTTTTCGTTTAATTATTTTACATTTGTGGTATTAAAATCTAGGATGAACAAATATTTTTTTCTCTTTTTCTTTATTGGTCTGCTCAATATTAGTGATGCTTATTCCCAAAGGTTAATTTCTAGTGATGGCAGTAGTAATTTAAATCGATAAGAAAATGATTCCGTACCATCTAATGAGACCAAAGTAATATTATCTGGAAAAACAAAATATACTGATTATAAAATATTTTCTCATAACAGAGATACAACCTATATAGACACTACATTAACCTTACAAAAAGAATATAAATTCAATTATTTGAGGTCTGATAATTTTGAATTACTTGCTTTTCATAATCAAGGGCAAACTTTTAATAATTTAGGCTACAGTTTTAGCAATTTAAATAACCTACCAGATATCGGTTTTACTGCGAAACAATTTAGTTATTTTGATATTGAAGATATAGAGTACTACGAAGTACCCACAACAACATCAGAAATTTTATACAGAACAGGTTTGCAGCAAGGGCAAGTTTTAGATGCGCTTTTTACATTAAACTTCTCTGAACGCTTAAATGTTTCTCTTTCTTATAAAGGCTTACGTTCTTTGGGTGCTTATAGAAGATCTTTGGTAAGTAATGGTAATTTTAGAGGTACTTTTCAATATAGAACCACAGACAATCGATATGAAATTAAAGGACATATGGCTTCACAAGATTTCTTTCATCAAGAAAATGGAGGATTAACAACAGATGCCCTACAAAACTTTATTGAAGAAGACCCAAACTTTGATGATCGTGCTAGACTGGATGTTAATTTAAATGATGCCGAAAGTCAGTTTGATAGTAATCGATTCTACATAGAACACAGCTACAAATTGCTAGCAAATAAAGATACGATCAACGATAAAGATTTTAGTAATTTAAAAATTGGTCATGTGTTTAACAACGAAACTAAAAATTATCGCTTCGATCAAGCCACAATTACAACAGCTATTTTTGGTTCAGCAAATGCAACTGACGCTTTAGATGATATAGCAGAAAGCACTATTACCGCCAATGAACTTAATTTAGAATTCAACTCTAAATATGTTTTAGGAAAATTTAAAGCAAAAGCAAATTTAACAAGTTATTCTTATGGGTATGATACTATTTTGAACAGGAATAGTAACATCAACAAATTAAAATTAGAAGGTAATGCCATTTCTTTTGGTGCCGATTGGAACGCAAAAATTAAAAACTTTCAATTAAATGCTAATGCCTCTGTAACTCCTGGTGCGGGCAGACTTGCTGGAAACCATTTAAAAGGTGAGGCTGTTTTTGAAAAAGATAGTGTTTTTGCTTTAAAAGGGAGTTTGCTTATCAGTTCGAAATCTCCAAATTTTAACACCTTATTACATCAAAGCAGTTATGACGATTACAATTGGCAAAATGATGCTTTTAGTAATGTAAATACAAGAGATTTAGGATTTTCTTTTGCCTCGAAATGGATAAACGCAGATTTCAATTTTACAAATATTGATAATTACACCTATTTTGATGAAAATAATACCCCACAACAATCTGATAATCAAATTATATATTTAAAAGTAAAAGCGAATAGAGAGTTTAAATTGGGCAAATTTGCATTGGACAATACGGTTATGTATCAAAATGTAAGTAGCGGGAGTTCTATTTTCAGAGTGCCCGAATTTGTGTCAAGAAATACCTTTTATTATACGGATGAGTGGTTTAAAGGTAAGGCAATGTTGGTAAATATAGGGGTTACTTTTAAGTATTTTACAAAATATAATGCCAATGCATACAATCCGTTAATCGCGGAATTCACCTTGCAAAACACCGACGAAATAGGTTTCCCTACTTTTGACGTTTTCTTTAACGCAAGAGTAAGAAGAACTCGTTTGTTTATCAAGGTTGATAATGTTACGTCTAGTTTATCAAAAAAGAATTATTTTTCGGCACCAAATTATCCTTATCGTGATTTTACAATTCGTTTTGGTTTGGTTTGGAATTGGTTTATTTAATCCCATCCTAAATCCTTCCCAAAGGGAAGGACTTTTAGCTAGTTTGAGGACAAACAATATATGAGTTTGAGTCTAACTTCTTTAAAAAAAGGAAAAAATAAATATGATAAATCAGCTAAAAAATAACTGGAAACTTTTCATGATTGCAAGTTTAACTTTAGGATTAGCTCCTTTTACTCCGCCTCATATCTGGGGTAAAATTCAATGGATTCTTGCGGTAATGCTTTCTCTTTAGAAAACGGAATGCAATCAGTAGATTGGTTTGATGCATTGCTCCACGGTTTACCTTGGCTTTTATTATTGATTTCTATGTTGCTAAATATTTCTGCATCATTTATAAAATCCGATCAAAAATAACATTCTCTTTTTCAGCAATTATTATAAATACTTACGATTAGTAAAAAGGAACAGTATTGGGGTCTGCTTATAAAATAACGCGTTTACAATTCAATTTTTTTATATTTTAAAATGGATGCTGTATCAATTGATTTCCGATTCCTTTTGCAATAAAAATTGGGTGTACAAACAAAAATTCTAGTTCAATAGATTGTTCTTGTGGTTGATTTAAGATGTAGAATTCAACAATTTTATCATCCAAGATAAATTTACAAACCACGATCTATTGAATCATTTCTTCAGAAACCGTTAATTCCTCTGTCCAGTTTTTAAGTTGTTCTTCAGAATACCCCAAATAGCCTATGATTTTAATGAAATTTCAGTGAGCATTTTTGCATCAGAAATATTTGCTAAAAGAATCATATTTTCAGATGTTGTGACACCAATTTAACTTTATAAAGTCGTGAAAAAAATTAATACTCAAAATATCTTTCTGAACTTGTCGAAAAATGATAGTGCGCTATTTAAAAACCCCAGACAGGTTAAACCTGACCAACGCTCGGAGAATTGTTATTCGAAAAAAAATATGGAGTAGTAAACAGCATTTCAGAATTAAATGGATTTGATTTAAATACAAGTTCTCTTAAAAATAATTTTTATTCAGACGTTATTTCTTAACTAACTGTTTAATTCTAATATTCAAAGCCGCAAATAACAAAGTCATAAAAGGACTTAACCAGTTAAAAATTGCATAAAAAGCATAATCAAAAACAGACACTCCTAAAACTCCTGAATGATATGCTCCACAAGTATTCCAAGGAATTAGCACAGAAGTTACGGTACCAGAATCTTCTAAAGTTCTACTTAAATTTTCTGGCGCTAAACCTTTATCTGAATATGCTTTTGCATACATTTTACCTGGTACAACGATTGCTAAATATTGGTCTGATGCTGTAAAATTTAATCCTATACACGTAAAAACTGTGCTTGCAAACAATCCAAAAACAGAATCAAAAAGACTTAACATAAAAGCACTAATTCTTGACAATGCCCCTATTGCATCCATAATACCACCAAAAACCATAGCACATAAAATCAACCAAATTGTACCTAACATTTTAGACATTCCACCTGCCGTAAATAAATCCACTAAAGCTGCATTTTCTGTCGCTACAGAGGTTTTGACCGTTATCGCTTGCATAATCCCTTTATAAGCAGCCACAAAAGTTAGTTCTTTAGCTCCTGTAATTTGTGTAACTACTTCTGGTTGAAAAATTATAGCAAAAGTTCCACCTAAAATTGTGCCTGCTAATAATGCAATTAAGGGTGGTGTTTTCTTTATAATTAAAGCAATTACAATTACGGGAACTAAAAATAACCAAGGAGAAATATTAAAAGCCTTGTTCACATCCGTCAATAAGACATCAACATCTGCGACGCCACTTGTATCTATAGTAAACCCAATAATTATAAATATGATTAAGGTAATCATTACGGTTGGCACCGTGGTTAATGCCATGTATTTTATATGCGTAAATAAATCAGTACCCGCCATCGCTGGCGCTAAATTTGTAGTATCTGACATTGGCGACATTTTATCCCCAAAATATGCTCCAGATAAAACCGCACCGGCTGTCATTCCTAGAGAAATACCAAGCGCTTCTCCAATACCGATGAGTGCAATACCAACCGTTGCAGAAGTTGTCCAAGAACTACCTGTTGCAATAGAAATTACTGCACAAATAATAAGACAAGCTGCCAAAAAAATTGTCGGGTTTAAAACCTGTAAGCCATAATAAATCATTGCAGGAATTACACCACTTATCAACCATGTTCCTGCTAAAGCACCCACCATTAACAAAATTAATATGGCACCTGCCGTAGATTTTATATTTTCTGCAACCTCTTCAATCATCACTTTGTAAGAAACTTTATTTCTAAAACCAACAAATGCCGCAATGGCACCACCTAACAACAAAACAAACTGATTACTTCCACTTAAAGCATCATCTCCAAAAACAAAAACATTGAAAGCTAGCATTGCAACTAAAGCGAAAACAGGAAACAAAGCTTCCCAAATATTTAACTCTTTGTTGTCAATAATCTTTTGATCTTCGATTTTTATTTTTGATGAATTTTTATTGTCTTGCATTCTTTATTTTTTTTGTTCTGTAATGTTACGATTTTACATAAGGTTATGCAAATCAAATTGGTTGGCTTATTTTTGTGGCTATGGATTCATTAACTCAAATTGTTTTAGGTGCTGCTTGTGGAGAAGCTATTCTTGGTAAAAAAATCGGAAACAAAGCGTTATTATTTGGAGCCATTGCCGGCACAATACCAGATTTCGATGTTTTTATTGGTCGTTTTTTATACAGTAATGAGATACAAGCAATGGCTTTTCATAGAGGTTTTATGCACTCTATTTTATTTGCGATTTTAGGTTGCTTTATTTTTGGATGGTGCACACACAAACTTTACAATACAGATAAAAGAAAAAACACCACAACCCTAAAAAAATGGATTTGGTTGTTTTTCTGGGCCATTTTTACACACCCACTTTTAGATTGTTTTACACCTTACGGAACGCAATTATTTGCACCTTTTTCTGATTACAGAGTTGCCTTTAATACTATTTCTGTGGTAGATCCTCTTTACACCCTTCCTTTTTTAATTTGTATGATTATTGTAATGTTTTTCAATAGAAATAATATAAAAAGAGCCTTGTTGTTAAAGGTAGGAATTTATATAAGTTCTGCCTACATGGTTTTTACAATTATTAATAAGTTTTATATCGATTCCGTTTTTAAAGAATCTTTTAAAAAAGCAGGAATTACCTATACCCGTTTTTCGGCACAACCTACTATTTTTAATAACATTCTCTGGTATGGCGTTGCTGAAACCGAAACTCACTATTACCTCACCTTTTATTCTTTGTTCGATATCAGCGATACAGCAGATAAAATAATTAAGGTTGATAAGAATCATCATCTGATTGATATGAAAGATGAGCGTCTAAAAACCCTAACTTGGTTTAGTAATGAGTATTACAACATCACGCAAAAAGAAAAAGCAGGCACTTATAGTTATGTCGACTTGCGGTACCCAATGCTAAATCCTGAAGACGCAAATACTTCTATTTTTAAATTTATGTTATTCAATAAAAATAAGGAATGGGATATTACTCCTTTTGACGGGAATATACCAACTAAAGAAGATTTCGTAAAATTTATGGAACGTTTAAAAGGAGTTTAAAACTTTCTTTAAATTCAAAAAAAACCATAAATTACATCGAGTGTGTAATTTATGGGTTTCAATTAATCTTTGATGTCTATTGAATACATCTTATAATGCCAATTCGTTCTCTAAAACTCCGACTTCAAGCATACAAGCTTTCATCATTTGGTATGTTCTCGAGATATCATTGTCTAAACCAATAGAAAAACGAATTAATCCGTCTGATAACCCCATTTCTTTTTGCTCCTCTTCTGATATTTCTGAAGATGTAGAACTTCCAGGAGCAGAAAATAAGGTTTTATAAAAGCCTAAACTCACTGCTAAATAACCAATATTTTTCTGTTGCATTAATTCCATTAAAGCATTTGCTTTTTCTAAAGAACCTGCATCGATTGTTAGCATCCCACCAAAACCATATTCTGCATTCATCATACTTTTAAAAAGCACGTGAGAAGGATGCGAGACTAAACCCGGATACACTGTCTTTAATCCATCACCATAAAATTTATCAGCTAAAAAAGCAGCATTTTTACTGTGTTGTTTCATTCTAATATGCAACGTTCTCATATTTTTTAAGATAGAGGAAGCACGTAAACTATCCATTGTAGAACCCAACAACATACTTGCGCCGTCGTTTACACTTCGTAATTCATTGATAAATTCTTGCGAACCGCAAACAACGCCTCCAACAGCATCCGAAGACCCGTTAATGAATTTTGTTAAACTATGACAAACAATGTCTGCCCCTAATTTTGCCGGAGTAATTGATAATGGAGAAAAAGTATTATCAACCACTAATTTTAAATTATGTTTTTTAGCTATTGCTGATAAACCTGCAATATCGGCAACTTCTAACAGTGGATTACTGACAGATTCGCAATATAAAATCTTCGTATTTTTAGTGATAGCAGCCTCTACAATATCTAATTTTGTGATATCTACAAAACTAGTTTCTATAGCTAATTTTGGAATAAAATTCTTCAAAAAAGCATAGGTTCCTCCGTAAATTGTTCTACTCGAAACAATATGATCCCCAGCATTACATAACTGCAGCAAGACTGGCGTAATTGAACCCATTCCTGAAGCTGAAACATTGGCGGTTTCTGTACCTTCCATAGCTGCTAAAGCATCGCCTAAATTCAGGTTACTTGGTGTAGTATGTCGCGAATATAAATGACAACCATCGGTATTTCCCTCAAACGTATCAACCATTGTTTGTGCTGATAAAAATGTGTAGGTAGATGAATCTGATATAGATGGATTTACACCTCCAAATTCGCCAAAGTATTGTAAATCTTGAATATTATCTGCTGGATTGAATTTCATAATAAAGTGCTTTATATTTACTCAAAGAGACAACTATTTTGAGCATTTATCAACAATAACTACTTTATATAGTTTTATTATCTATATTTATAAAAAATATTAGTTTTAAAAACCTAAAAAAGAACCTTAAAACCTCTTTTTTAGATAATTTTTGTTCACGATGTTAGATGAAATTGACAAAAAACTTATTAATCTCTTACAGAATAATAGCAAACAGACAACAAAACAACTGTCTTTACAATTAAATTTATCGGTAACAGCTGTTTATGAGCGTATAAAAAAATTAGAAAATAGTAAGGTAATTGAAAAGTATGTAGCCATTGCGAACAAAAATAAAATTGAAAAATCTTTTTTAGTATTTTGTCATGTAAAACTAGTGCAACATTCTAAAGAATACGTAATTACTTTTGAGCGTGAAATTTTAAAGTTAGAGGAGGTTTCTGAATGCTTTCATGTAAGTGGAGATTACGATTATATCTTAAAAATATACGTAAAAGACATGGAGGAATACAGACAATTTATGGTCACAAAGCTCACAGCAATAAAATACATTGGTAGCACTCAAAGTACCTTTGCTATTGAAGAAGTAAAGAATACGACTGCGATACATATTTAGTTTAAATTTCAAGTATGTACGCTTTGTAAATGGCATTACTATTTAGAAAAAGAAAACCCAAAACTAAAGAGTTTTGGGTTTAAATTAATCTTTAATAGCACTACTTGCACTATTTATTTGCATGTGATCCGTCACAATACCCATTTGGGTCTTGGGTATTTCCACATCCACAAGGTCTATCTGCTTTATTAAGTTTCATATTTATAATGATTTTTAAATTTATAGTATTAGATTTTATAACCGTAAGAATTATGCTTTCGTTTTTACTTCAAAAGACATTTCCATTAAGTCATTTATAAACTTATCTTTTAAGCCCTCTATCCATCTTTTAGAACCATATTTTACATTAAAATCTGCTCTGTCGACGTTAAAAACATCACTTTTAAAAGTAGTTACTCCACCCTCTTCAGATATCATTGCAGGTATTGTAATACTCTTTGTAACATCTTTAATTTGTAAATTACCAGTAACCGCTAATTTTCCTTCAGCTTCCACTACAGAAGTAATTACAAATTTTGCAGTTGGATATGCAGCTATATCAAAGAAGTCTGCTGATTTTAAATGACCTTCTATTTTTCCTGCTCCATCAGCTCCAGCCATATCTACATTTGTAATAGTGCTCATATCTATAACAAATACTCCTTGAATTAATTTATTATTTTCTACAAGTAAACCTCCACTTTTTAAAGCTACAGTTCCATTATGTGCTCCTGTTGGCTTTGTTCCTATCCATGTTAACACAGAAGATGTTGCGTCTACATTATTTAATTCGTCAACATTTACTGCTACTTTTACAGCTTCTTTAACTTGTACTTTTTCTTTTTTACTTTCTTTACATGCAGTTAAAACTGATGCTACTACTAATAATGATAAGATTATTTTTTTCATTTTTGTTTGATTTAATTTTTTTTTGATTTAATTTTTGACTTATTTATTTTCCATGGCAAATATACATTAATTTATTTTCCCTGGAAACTATTTACCGCCTTTTATGATAAAATTAATAACATGAGCTGCTGCTTGTAAACCAAAAGCAGCTGGCATATAACTAATTGTACCATAATACGATTTCTTAAAATTAGTGCCGTCTGTGATTTTCAAACTTTTTGAGAGTTGCATTTCTTCAGAATATACCGCTTTCACGCCCTTATTAACTTTTCTTTCTTTTAGTCTTTTCCTCAAAACTCTTGCCATAGTGCAATTCTTTGTGTTGGCGATATCCTTTATTCGTATTTTCGTTGCATCGAGCTTTCCTCCTGCTCCCATAGAGGAAATAATTTTTACTTTTTTTCTCCTTGCGGCCACGATTAAATTGACTTTAGGAGTAATACTATCAATACAATCTAACACATAATCAAACTCTTTTGAAATAATTTCATAAGCTCTTTCTGGTGATAAAAACTCCTCTAAAACAGTCAAATCAATTTCTTTGTTGATGTCTTTTAATCTTGCTGCCAAAACCTTTGCTTTCGATTTTCCTATAGTAGAATCTAAAGCTGGTAATTGTCTGTTTTTATTCGTTTCATCAAAAAAATCACCATCTACAATCGTCATTTTGTTTACGCCCGACCTCGCTATAAATTCAGCTGCATAAGAACCAACACCGCCTAAACCAACTACTAAAATATTTGCTTTTTGTAATTTCTCTATTCCTTCTTTTTGAACTAATAATTCTGTTCGCTCTAACCAACTCATGTTTTAAAAATACGTTTAAAATTTTGTGCTATTATTTCTTGGAGTTCTTCAAGTTTGATATTTCTAATCAATGCAATTTTTTGATAAATTTCTTGAATTTCAATATCCGCATCATCGGTTTCCACCAAAATATTCCCCAACGAAATCTCTAAAACCACTTCTTGTAATTTTTTATTGTTCATGATTGCAGCTCCAAAAGATAAAATAATTCCATTTTTCAATAAACTTTGGGCAACTTGTAAATTCTTATTAAATCCGTGAATAATCCAGTTTTGTCTCGGTTTGATCTCTTTTTTTAAGTTGATAATTTCTGGATATGCCTTTACACAATGAATAAGTAAAGGCTTTTGACATTTCTCTGATGCTAAAATCTGCTTTCTAAAAACATATTTTTGAACTTCAAAATCAGCTTTTGTCATTTTATCCAAACCACATTCACCCAAAGCAAGGCAATTTGCTTGTTTCAGTTTTTCTTCAACGATCAAAAGTACTGCTTCCATTTTTTCTACATTGATAAACCAAGGATGGATTCCAATTGAAAAGGATTTCGTAAAATCTGTTGAATTTAAATCTGTATTTAGAATTGAAAACACGTTTTTATCAACAGAAACTTTGTGTGTATGGACATCAAAATAATGCATTGACTCTTATTCTTTATGCTTTGAATCGATGATAATTGTAACGGGACCATCGTTGAGCAACTCGACTTTCATATCTGCGCTAAACTTGCCAGTTTGGACTTTTTTACCTAGTGCTATTTCTAAAGTTTCGATAAAATTTTCATACAAAGGAATTGCAATTTCTGGTTTTGCCGCTTTTATATAACTTGGCCTGTTTCCTTTTTTAGTCGATGCTTGCAAAGTAAACTGACTAACAACAATAACTTCGCCATCAATATCTATGAGAGAAGTATTCATTACTTCGTTTTCATCATTAAAAATACGAAGGTTTGCGATTTTTCTCACCAAGAAATTAATATCTTCTTGTACATCTTCATTTACAATTCCTAAAAGAATAAGCAATCCATTTTCTATGGATGCTATCTTTATTTCATCAATTGTCACGCTTGCTTTTGAGACTCTTTGAATGACTATTTTCATGAGAAGCCCATCCTTAATCTGTCCCAAAGGGAAGGAAACTCATACTCTTTATGAATGCTCATGATATCTATTCCTTAATTCAAAATATAATTAATGTAGTTTTTTCTCTTTGTGGAAATGTGTAAAAGACAAAGGGGCTAGTCATCTTCTTCTTCTTCATCCCATATATCTGTTCTAAAATGCTCTTTTTCTTCATCTCCACTTAAAATTTGCAGATAACTTTTGTAACGAGACCAAGAAACTTTGTCTTCTTCTAAAGCATCTTTTACAGCACAATGTGGTTCTTTGGTATGAATACAATTATTGAATTTACAGTCTTGTTTGAGCGCAAAAAACTCGGGAAAATAATCTCCTAATTCGTATTTATCAATATCAACCACTCCAAAACCTTTAATTCCTGGGGTGTCTATAATTCTAGCATCAAAACTTAAATCGAACATTTCTGCAAAAGTTGTCGTATGTTGCCCTTGTTTGTGTTGTTCAGAAATTTGTTTGGTTTTTAAATTTAAAGTTGGCTCTATGGTATTTACCAAAGTGGTTTTACCAACTCCTGAATGACCAACAAACATTGAGGTTTTACCTAACATGAAATCTTTAACAGTATCTATGTTTTTATTTTCTGTTGCAGAAACTTCTACACATCGATACCCAATTGCTTCATAAATATCTTTTAGATATAAAATTTCTGCACGTTCTTCTAACTCGTAAGAATCTATCTTATTAAAAACTAAAATTACATCTATACTATAAGCTCTTGCCGACACTAAAAAACGATCTATGAAGGTTGCAAATGTTGGCGGATTATTAATAGTAATCAGTAAAAATACCTGATCTATATTGGCAGCAATGATGTGGATTTGTTTAGAGAGATTTACCGATTTTCTAACAATAAAATTATCTCGCTCTAAAATCTTTTTGATAACACCTGTTTCTTCATCTCCTTTTTTTTCTAGATCGAAAACAACTTTGTCTCCAACCGCAATAGGGTTAGTACTTTTGATGTTTGCAATTCTAAACTTTCCTTTCATTCTACATTTATGAAATTCTCCGTCATTAGACTTAACTTGGTACCAACTTCCTGTAGATTTATATACGATTCCAATCATTATTACAAAGATGCAGAATTTTACTTAAACATTAGAATGTCAGTTCGAGTGATTTTCGATTTTATGAGAAAATTATATCGAGGACCTTTAATTTTAACTAAAACTTCTCGATACAAAATTTCTAAAAAAGAAATTTCACTCGAAGCGACAGTTTGAATATAAAAATAAGACCTCACAGGTTTTAATACTGAATCGCATTCAGTACAAGAGCCTGTGAGGTCTGAATATTCTAAAAGTAAGCTAAAAGAACTTCCTTATTAAGTTTGGGCTGCGCGTTAAGGATTGAGCAATTATTTTGAGCTTTCAAGCTTTTGGCGTGAAGCGATAGCTTTTCGGGTTCGCTTGAGGTAAACTCGAGCCTGACCAAGATTTTTAGCTTGGTAAAGCCAAAAAAAAGCCATAAATACACAAATAATCAGTGAATTTATGGCTAAAATTTAAGAACAGCTGCTGAAACAAGTTCAGCATAATAATCTTATCAGATTATTATCCGTTAATCACTTTCTCTTGATGATTGATTGATTCTTGGTGAATTGCTTTAAACATTTTTAACACAAATTCTTCGCTTAAGCCTTTGCTTTCTCCTTCTAAAATCATGTTTCCTAAAATCTCATTCCAGCGTTTCGATTGCAAAACGGCTACGTTTTTATCTTTCTTTAAGCTACCAATTTGATCCGCCACTTTCATACGCTTTCCTAATAAATCGATTAACTGGCCATCAACCACATTAATTTGAGCACGTAAATTATCTAAAGTACTTTGATATACTGCATCCGTATTCGTTTCTTTTCTGATTTTTAAATCTTCCATAATTTGCTTTAATTTTGTTGGCGTCACTTGTTGTGCAGCATCACTCCAAGCATTTTCTGGATCAACGTGAGTTTCGATCATTAAACCATCAAAATTTAAATCTAAAGCAGTTTGAGAAACATCAAAAATCATTTCCCTATTTCCGGTAATATGAGAAGGATCGCAAATTAAGGGCAAATCTGGAAATCTATTTTGAAATTCAATAGCTATTTGCCATTCTGGAATATTTCTGTATTTTGTTTTTTCATAGGTAGAAAATCCTCTGTGAATTGCTCCTAAATTTTTGATTCCTGCGGTGTACAATCTTTCAATACCGCCTAACCACAAAGCTAAATCTGGATTTACTGGGTTTTTTACCAACACAATTTTATCTGTTCCTTTTAAGGCATCAGCAATTTCTTGCATGATAAAAGGCGATACGGTAGAACGTGCACCAATCCATAATAAATCTACATCATTGTCAATCGCTAATTTTACGTGGGCAGCGTTTGCAACTTCTGTACAGGTTTTCATGCCTGTTTCTGCTTTTACTTTTTTTAACCATCTTAAACCAATTTCACCAACACCTTCAAACATACCGGGTCTTGTTCTTGGTTTCCAAATTCCTGCTCTAAAATAGTTTACATCAGAATCTTTTAGTTCGTGCGCAATTTTTAAAACTTGTTCTTCAGTTTCTGCACTACAGGGCCCTGCTATTACTAGAGGATGCTCTAAATTCATATCATCCAACCATGTTCTTAATCCTTTTGTATTCTCCATTTTTCTACTTGTTTTGGCGCTTACTTTATGCCGTTTAAAATTTGTTTTATATAATTTGTATTCTCCATTTCATTAAAAATTTCAGAGAAATTATCTTGTTCCATCAACTCTTTAAAATGTTTTAAATTGTTGATATATTCTTCTAAAGTTTCTAGTATGTTTTCTTTATTTTGTTTAAAAATTGGGGTCCACATTGCTGGCGAACTTTTTGCCAAACGAACTGTTGATTCAAATCCAGAACCTGCCATATCAAAAATATCGCGTTCATTTTTTTCCTTGTTAATAACCGTTTTACCCAACATAAATGCACTGATGTGAGATAAATGCGAAACATACGCAATGTGTTTGTCATGAGAAACAGGATCCATATACCGAATACGCATTCCAATGTCTGTAAAAAGCTTTAAAGCTTTTTCTTGCAGCTTAAAAGTTGTCTTTTCTACTTCACAGATAATATTCGTTTTTCCCACATATAGGCCAGAAATAGCCGCTGTGGGTCCAGATTTTTCTGTTCCTGCAATTGGATGACATGCCAAAAAATTTCTTCTTTTTGGATGATGTTCAACCGCTTTACAAATTGCTTCTTTTGTAGATCCTGCATCAACAACCAATCCTGTTTCAGAAATTTTATCTAAAATAGTTGGCAATAGTTTTACAGTGGCATCAACCGGAATTGAAACGATCACTAGATCTGCATTTTCGAGATTATCTATGGTTGCTATTTCTTGAATTACACCTAATTCTCTCGCCTCATTTAGATGATTTTCATCGATATCAATTCCATGAATTACAACTTCTGGATCCTGTTTTTTAATGTCGATTGCAAAACTACCGCCAATTAAACCAACACCAATCATGTATATATTTTTCATTTTTTTCTGCTTTCCTGCAAGATTTCTAGAACCTTGTGGATCTAATTCGTTATTTTTAAAACCTACAAGGTTTTTGAATCCTTGTAGGAAGTATTTAAAGCCAACTGCCTAAATCCTCGATATTGCTTTTTCTATTATTTCCGTCGTTACACACAAAGAAAAACGAATATATCCTTCTCCTTGACTCCCAAAAATAGTTCCTGGTGTTATAAAGATATCTTTGTCGTATAATATCGCATCTGTAACCTCTTCAGATTTTTTTCCTACAGGAATCTTTGCCCATACAAACAATCCTGTAGAATTTTTATCATAGGTACAATTCAATTTATCTGCTAATTCCCAAATTAAATTTCTACGTTCTTTGTAAATTTTATCTTGTGCTGTAAACCAATCATTCGATAATTGTAAAGCTTCAATAGCTCCCTTTTGAATTCCGTAAAACATCCCGGAATCCATATTACTTTTTACTTTTAATATCTCGTTGATAAAATTAGCATTTCCTAAAACCATACCAACGCGCCAACCAGCCATGTTAAAAGTTTTGCTCAAAGAGTTTAATTCTAAAGCAATGTCTTTTGCGCCATCTACTTGTAAAATACTTGTAGGATTTTTATTTAAAATAAAACTATACGGATTGTCATTGATGATTAAAATTTGATGCTTTTTGCCAAATTCGATTAACTTTTTAAACGTTTCTAAAGTCGCATTGGTTCCTGTTGGCATATGCGGATAATTTACCCACATTATTTTTACATCACTTAAATCTTGCCTTTCTAACTCTTCAAAATTTGGTTGCCAATTGTTATCTGCACTTAAATCATAAAAAAAAGGTTCCGCACCTACTAGCTTCGTTACCGAAGTATAGGTTGGGTATCCTGGATTCGGAATTAACACTTGATCGCCTTCATTTAAAAAAGCCATAGAGATGTGCATAATTCCTTCTTTGCTTCCCATTAAAGGCAAAACCTCATCTTCTGGATTTGAATCAACAGAAAACTTACTTTTATAAAAGTTAGAAATTGCGTTTCTTAATTCGGGCAAACCCTGATAAGACTGGTATTTATGCGCAGCTGCATCGCCTAAACTTCCTTGAATTGCTTCAATTACTTTTGCTGGTGGCTGTAAATCTGGACTTCCAATTCCCATATTGATAATTGGTTTTCCGGCAGCCATCAAACCTCTAACTTCTCTTAATTTTTTAGAGAAATAGTATTCTTGAACTGTGTCTAATCTTTTTGCGGGTGTAATCATATTTTTATATAAATAGATAAGACTCTGAAACATACTGAAACCAGTTCAGCACTATGGTTCAGAGTGACTTCGTCATTTTCTACCGTTTTTATAGGTTCCTAAAATCTTGAACTCTTCTGCCATTATTTCTATAATTGTAATCGCTTTTTGGTATTCTTTATAATCTTCAAAAGTAACATCCACAAAAAACGAATATTTCCAAGGAGTTTCTATCACAGGCAACGATTGAATTTTAGTTAAATTCATTTTACAATCACTTAACACATTTAGAATGGCGGCCAAACTTCCTCTCTTATGATTCAGTTGAAATTTTAAAGAGACTTTATTAATTTGATCAATTCCGTTTGTTGGCTCATGTGTTTGTACAATTACAAACCGTGTAGAATTGTCTTTTATCGTTTGAATTTCATCTTCAAGAACATCTAAATCAAAAATTTCTGCGGCTATTTTTGGAGCGATTGCCGCAATACCCACTAAATTTTCTTTGGATATTCTTTTGGCAACTTCAGCAGTATCTACATCTTCTACTAATTTAATATGGGGATGTTTTTTAAAAAACTCCTTGCACTGCAACAACGCCATTGGATGCGACCAAACTTCTTGAATATCTTTAATTCCCTGACCTTTTAAAGCCATTAAATGATGATGAATATTTAAGTATTCTTCACCTGTAATATGCAGATTATGTTTATCTATTAATGCATAATTAGGAATAATAGAACCTGCAATTGTGTTCTCTAAAGCCATAACTCCATAGGTTGCAGAATTGTCTAACAAACTATCTACCAAAACATCAAAAGACATACATTCTTTTAACTGAATTGCTGTTCCATAAAAGTTGCGTGCAACTTTATGATGATTTGAGCCTTCTGCTCCTTGTATAGCGATCACTTTATTCATTAATTACATATAATATCAAAAAAAAAGCCTCGAAGTAAATTCGAGACTTTATATATTTTAAATGTTTTTTAACAACATGATACAAAGTCTCTTCTTTTATTGTGAAAATAAAAGTAAAAAAAGAAATGAGTAAAATTGTTGTTTAACATTTTAATTCTATTTGCTTTGAGCAACAAATCTAAAGATTAAATTCAGATATACAAATATTAAGCTGAAAGTTTAAAAAAATTTATGAAATCTATAAAATCAGTAATTTTCATTGTATAATGTTTAATGAATTCATTATTTTGATTCATATTATATAATTTTTACAATAAATCTCTTAATCTTTTTGCAGCTATTTCTGCCGTAATATCTCTTTGAGGCGAACCAAACATCTCGTAACCGACCATAAATTTCTTTACTGTGGCACTTCTTAACAAAGGCGGATAAAAATTCATATGCCAATGCCAATGGCTATTCTCTTCTCCGTTTGTTGGTGCTTGATGAATTCCGCTTGAGTACGGGAAAGAAGTATTAAATAATTTATCGTACGATTTTGTAATTACAGAGATCGCTTCCGCATAATTTTTGGCTTCAGTATCTGATAGTTCTAAAATATTTTTTTGCTGTTTTTTAGGCGCAATCATGGCTTCAAAAGGCCAAATTGCCCAAAACGGAATTAACACCACAAAATCATCATTTTCAAAAATAATTCTTTCTTTTACGGCTAATTCTTGTTGTAAATAATTGCCTAATAGACTTGTGTTCGTTTTTAAAAAATAGTCTTTTTGATGGATATCTTTTTTCTCAACTTCATTTGGCAAGGTGGATTGACTCCAAATTTGTCCATGAGGATGTGGATTACTACAGCCCATTACCGCGCCTTTATTCTCAAAAATTTGCACATAATTGATTCCTTCAATTTCGCCCAATTCTGTATATTCTTTTTGCCAGGCATGCACTACTTTTTTAATATCTTCCACTGCCATTTCTGCCAAACTTTTAGAGTGATCTGGACTAAAACAGATAACTTTACAAATACCAGTTTCGCTTTTTGCTTTCAACAGACCATCATTTACTTGAAAGCTTGGAGAATCTTTTTGAAGTGCTGCAAAATCGTTTGTAAAAACAAAAACGTCTTTATAATTAGGATTTATTTCGCCATTTATTCTCGTATTGGTTGCACACAAATAACAGTTCGAATCGTGAGAAGGTCTTTTTTCTGTAGAGATCTCTTCATTTTGCCCTTGCCAAGGACGTTTTGCTCTATGAGGAGAAACTAAAACCCATTCTCCTGTTAAAATATTATATCTTTTATGAGAGTAATCTTGTAAATTCGTGTTTTCCATTTTACTTCTTTTCTGCTTGATTATTTTCCTTCTACTAAACGCGTACCTTCAGAAAGTTCTATAAAATAAACAGAACACTCTTTATTAAATTTTTTGTGGTAAGCTTTAGAAGCTACTTCTGCAAATTCTTTTGCTTCGGTTTTTGCAATTAAATTAATGGTACAACCACCAAAACCACCACCCATCATTCTAGCGCCTAAAACATGTTTATTTTTTTTAGCTTGCGTTATCAGAAAATCTAACTCATCACAACTCACCTTGTATTGATTCTGAAGGCCATTGTGTGACGCGTAAATTAAAGCTCCTAAAGTTTCTAAATCATTTTCTTCAATGGCTTTCGCTGCTTTTTGAGTTCTATCTATTTCCTGAATTACATACAAACCTTTTTGATAATTTTCTGGTGTAACTTTATCTATAATTTTTTCTAAATCTTTTTCTGTAGCATCTCTTAACGTTTCAATTTTCAACAATGCTGCAATGCTTTCACAAGCAGAGCGCCTATCATTATATGCACTATCAGACAAACTATGTTTTACGTTTGTGTTCATCAACATTAATTGATGTTCTTTAAAATCAATTTTATAAGCTTTAGATTCAATCGTTCTACAATCTAATAATAAGGCATTATCTTTTATACCAAACATGCTTGCATATTGATCCATAATACCACATTTTACACCCACATAATTATGTTCTGCTTTTTGTGAAATCAAAATCATCTCTATTTTTGTTAAACCTAAATCAAACAATTCATTCAAACCAAAAGCCACACTATTTTCTAAAGCTGCTGATGATGACATCCCAGCTCCTCCCGGAATATTTCCTTTAAAAATGATGTTAAAATCGCCTACTACTTGGTTTCTATTTTGAATTTCTGCAACAACCCCAAAAACATAGTTTTCCCAACTTCCTTCTTTTGAAGGTTTGAGCTTGTCTAGCTCAAACTCAATGATGCTGTCTAGATCTAACGCAACTGCAGTGCAACTGCCTGTATCACTTTTTTGAATAGCTGCTGCAATCCCTTTATCTATTGCTGCAGGAAAAACAAAGCCGCCATTATAATCTGTATGTTCACCAATTATATTGATTCTACCTGGAGAAAAAATAAGAATAGGGTCAGTTTTAAACGTTTTTATAAATTGTTGTTTTACTTCTTGGGTTAATGCTGCACTCATTTTTAGTAGGTTTAACTGTTATTCAATTTTACATTCCAGCTTAAAGAATAGGATTTTTTAGGTTCTAAAACTTTCAATCCTATTTTATTATTAAAACTATTAGAAATACCAGTCATAGGTTCTATTGCGATAATTGGCAAATCTTTTGGAGTGTATAGCTGTAAATAATTTTCTATTTGATTTGTAGTAATTTCTATTTGATAATTTGGTGTCTTAAACTCTATCGTATCTGAATTTAAAATAAAACAATCATCTAATTGTTTATCTTCAATTTTGAATTCTTCTTCAATTTTAAAATCAACAACTCTTTTAGTTATTAAATTATCGTCGAATTCAATTTTTTTATCACTTTTAAACTTTAAGGTACTATTACTTAAATCATCACTAAAAAAATAAGGATGCCAACCTAAAGTAAATGGAAAAGCTTTTAAAGCTGTATTTTCTATTTTTACAGACAAACTAATTTCTTTTTCAAAAAGCGTGTAGGTAAGTTGTATTTTATAAGTATAAGGAAAACCTGAACTTTCTTTTATTTCTTCATATCCAAGGGTTACTGAACAAAATTTAAAATTTTCTATCGTATTTACAACTTTAAATTTCTTGTTATATACCAATCCATGTAAAGCATTTTTTTCAGAATCATTACAATTAAATTGATACTCTATGTCCTTAAAAATATATGCACCTTCTTGAATTCTACTCACAAAAGGAAATAAAATTGAAGACGCATAAGAATCTTTATAATCAAAATTCGGTTGCTCCTTAATTAGAAAAACCTCATTAAATTTTAATTCTTTAAGACTTGCTCCCTCCTCTAAACAAATTTTTGCTTTCGTAGTTTTTGATGCGTTTTCTAATGCTATAAAACTACATTCGTTTTCAGTTATTGTAACTACTTTATACATTGCTTAAATTGATTTTCTTAAAATTAAACGACTTGGATTTTCAATTTTAAGATGTTCTTTATTTAAAATCATTGTTGCTAACTTTTCTCCCATTAATTTAAAATCTGTGGAAATTGTGGTAATTCCACCTTCTACAATTTCCTTTAACATCGTATCATTTACAGAAATAACACCAATATCTTTTGCTAAAACCAACTGTCCCTCTTTAATTTTTTTTATGATTCTAATCAAGTTTCTATCATCTAAAACAACATATACCTCACCTTTTTCCGGCGTTCTATTTTTAATAGAATCTACCACCTCGCAATTCATATTATATTGATTGCAAAAGGTATAAAACCCTTTTAAAATGCCTTTTGGTTGCTTCTCTTCAGAATATAACAAAATCAGTTTTTCGTAATTGATAATATTTGCAAGCACTGCAAATAAACCGTTAAAAATATCTATTTCAAAATTTTGATAAATAGCAGGATATTCAGCCAAACTATTAGGAACCTGATCTAAAATATATACTTTATCAAAAGGTAAATTCTGTATGGTTTTTTCTGTTTCTTCAAGATTTGCAGGCATAATTACATAAGAACTATAATTGCCAATATTATCGTTTATTAACTTTGAAAAAACATCCCTATTAAAATGATGAAAAAAAATATCTACTTGGATATTGTCTCCTAATTTTTGTAAAAATGAATTGTATAAATCCTCCTTAAAAGAATTTAATTCATCAAAAAGTAAAAATATTTTTTGTTCTACATGAACGCTTTCAGTAGAAACATAATATCCTTTTCCAACTATAGAATGTATAATTCCACGGTTTTTAAGCTCATTAAAAGCTGTAAGAACAGTGTCTCTAGATAAAGAATGTTCATTTTTGATTGCATTTAAAGATGGTAATTTATCTCCTTTTTTAAGCGCTCCAGTTGCAATAGCATCTTCTACAGAAGAAACTATCTGTTTGTATTTTGGTATTCCTGATTTTGTTTTAAGCGTTTCAAATTGCACATCACAAATATAAAATAATTTTCGAGTTAAACTACTGGTATGTACTAGTATGTTTTTATATTTGTATTTTATTCAATTAACGAAGATAAATAGTGATAATATAAAAAAATAAGCCTTTCACAAGTTAAAGCTAATAAATCATTACTTTTAAAACTCTTAAAATTAGATTCAAATATGGTATCATTTAATAAAACAAGCACGGTTATCTTAAGTGCCTTTTACATTCTTGTTGCTTTCCTAACTATTTCTAGTTGCAAAAAAGAGAAAAGGGAATCTACGGAATCACCATCAATACAGCCACCTAAAGGCATGCTTTGGGTAGAAGGGAAAACATTTTTACAAGGAGCAAAAGAAACAGATAGATTTGCAATGCCAAGAGAAAAGCCTGCACACCAAGTTACTGTAGATGGTTTTTATATCGATATAACTGAAGTAACAAACAAAGAATTCAAAACATTTGTTGACGCCACTAAATACATTACCGTTGCTGAAAGAAAAATAGATTGGGAAGAAATGAAAAGTCAGTTACCACCTGACACTCCAAAACCCCATGATTCTATTTTACAACCTGGAAGTTTAATTTTTAATAAAAATATAAACGCTGTTGTAAATATGAACAATTATCAGCAATGGTGGTCTTGGAAAATTGGTGCAAATTGGAAACATCCTGAAGGGGCAGAATCTTCAATTGAAGGAAAAGACGATTATCCTGTTGTTCATATTGCTTTAGAAGATGCTTTGGCCTATTGTAAATGGGCAAACAGACGTTTACCTACAGAAGCTGAATGGGAAGCTGCCGCGCAAGGAACCAATAAAGAGGCTATTTTTACTTGGGGAAATGATGCTACGATTTTAAATTCGAATGCAAATACTTGGCAAGGTGTTTTTCCGACCAAAAACGACCCTAAAGATGGTGTTGAATTTATTTCTTCTGTAAAATCGTATCCAGCTAATAGTATCGGCTTGTATGATATGGCTGGGAATGTTTGGGAAATCACCAGTGATTTATTTAACGCAAATTATTATAATGAAATTGACATTGCTCAACCCATCT
>JAWUYT010000044.1:0-22854 GCA_034110665.1 Polaribacter sp. | reverse complement strand
TAAATTTAGCTTCATCTTCTACGAAACTTGACCCAGAAATATCCCATATATTTCCTGCATCAATGAATAATGCTCCTTTTAATTTGCTAACAATATTAAACCTGTATTCTGCGCTTGTTAAAAATTTAAAACTACCAATATTAAACTCTAAACCAGAGTTTCTGCTTCCTGGGCCTAACTCATAGGTTTGCCAGGCTCTAATGTCGTTTGAGCCACCTGCAAAATAACTTTTGGTAAAGGGAATGTCTGAATTATCATAGGTAATAATTGCACCTAAAAATGTTCTAAAACCAAAAACCGAATTATTGCCAACATCCCAAAACTTTTTGAAATCAATATCCGTTTTAAAATATTGAGCTAATGGAACGGTTAAAAAGGTTTTTTTGTTGTTTGCATTTTTATTGTTAGATAACAGGCCTAGAATGTTTCCGGAATTGGCAATTCTAATTCTAAAGAAAGAAAAGTTAGTGTCTTGAAAATCGCTCTGTCCATTATAGGTATACGTATAGGCAATGGTAGGGATTAAAAAATCTGAAGTAATAATATTGTATCGATCTAAAATATTAACAGCGGTATTATATTCTTCTGGATTTGAATTTTGAAAATCAGTATCTGATGAAACTAAACTCATAAACCTCAAAGCATCTTCTGATTGTGAAATAATATCTTTATCATCTAAAGGAAAATTAGTAGTTGTATTTTTTACGTTGTCAAAAACTTCTGCAACATTATCTAGATTATCAAATTCTGATGAGTAAATATTAAAAAAACTACTAACATTTAAATTTTGAATATATTGTGTGTTTAAAACCTCTAATTGAATCGTTTTTTTGGGCGCATATTGCCATTTGTAATCGGTTAAAATTGTAAAAGTCTGCCTATCTAAACCTATGTTTTTTTGAAAACTAGATCCTAAAGAAAACAATGTTCTTGGCGACATTGCTTTTGGCACAAACTTACTTAAACCAAAAGGAGCCACAAATCTTGGTATTTCTACAGAGGCGTCTGCACCAATTTCCCAACCAGGACCTGTATTTGCGTTAAACCAAGAACCTAAAAAAGATAATTTCAACAATTCTGCTCCTTTAAAAGCGTTTCTATCGGTAATAGAAAATTTACCAGAAACACCAAAATTTCTAACATTAGAATGTGTTAATTCTGTTTCTGTACCTAAAGTATATTTTTCTAAAGGCGCTAAAAAAACATCCATCTTTAGTTCATTATCATTGCCGGACATAGATGTGAATTTTATGCTTGTTGATTTAAAATTTTGCAAAGATTTTAAATAAGTTCTTGTTAAATTTCTTAAAGTATCTTTGTAAACTTCACCAGGTTTTAAAAAAATAGATTGAGATAAATATTTAGGGTTATATTTTAATTTACTGTAAGACAAAAAGTTAATGCCTTCATAAGAAATAGAATCTGTTGGTAATTCATCTTTTTTAGTGAAAGAATAATCTGTAATTACATTTACTTCTTTTATGGTGTGTACTCTAAAGGGCTTTTCTATATAACGTCCTTCTTCTTCTATGAGTCTATTTTTAGCAATAATAAAATCGACATTCGTCTTATAATCTTTTCTTGAAGAATCTACATAAAAACCTAATGCAGCTTCTGCAAAATGATAGACACCACTATTTCTAAAAAGCTTTACAACCTTGCTAGCCTCGTTTCTAAATATTTGATCTTTATATTGATCGTTGGTTTTTAACAATGTTTCTAAACCAGAATTTTTATAAATAGAGTCTAAGGCTGTTGATTCTATTTTAATATTGATTGTATCTAAAATGGTGGGTTTTCCTTTTTTAATATAATAAGTAACAGTTGCTTTTTTATTGGTTGAATCTTTATTGATTATTGAATTTACAGAAGATTTAAAATATCCTTGCGTTTTATAATAGGCCCACAAATTGTCTGCTGTTCTTTTAACTTTGCTACTACTGACTATTTCTGGACGAGGATATTTTAAAAACCATTTATTTAGATTGATAAAAGAATTGGCATATGCAATACTCTGTTTTTCAGAAAATATTTTCTCGACGATGTTATAAGATTTCGAGTTTTTTATTCCCCATGCAGCTGGCGTTTCTGGCTTTTTATGATTTCCTAAATTATGTAAATATAAGCCTAAGGGAAGTCCAAGAAAACGTGGATTTCGTTTCTGTAATATATATTTTTGTAATTCAGAACCATTTGTTTTTATGCTATCAATATTAATAATATTTTCTGTTAGCATGAATTCACCTTCTGCAACATGTTTTGTAGAATTACATGATACAGAAAAGATAGCAAATAAAAAATAGAAAGAAATTTTTTTCATTATTTTAGCATTCCAAAGGAAATCAAAAATAGTATTTTTCAACGGTTTATTTTTATTTACAACTAATTAATGAGCATCTCAAAAAATCAACTAAAAATCATAACAAGTTTATCTCAAAAAAAGTATCGACAAAAGCATCATTTATTTATTGCTGAAGGTAAAAAAGTAGTAAATGAATTGCTGAATTCTTCTTTTGAAATTGACACTTTATTTGCAACTGATGAATTTAAAACTGATATTTCTTCGGATAAAATTATAAGAATATTAGAAAAGGATTTACAAAAAATAAGCAATTTAAAGTCATCTAATAAAGCTTTAGGGTTATTTAAAATTCCAGATGAAAAACCACTTAAAAAAAATGGAATTATAATTGTTTTAGATGCCATAAACGACCCAGGTAATTTAGGTACCATTATAAGATTGTGTGATTGGTTTGGAGTTCATCAGGTAGTTTGCTCAAAAGATACTGTAGATTGTTATAATCAGAAAGTGGTGCAAGCAAGTATGGGTTCTTTAACAAGGGTTTCTGTTAGGTATTTAGATTTAGAACCTTATTTGCAAGACGCGGAATTACCAACTTTTATTGCTGATATGAATGGTGCAAATGTTTACCAGACAACTTTACCAAAAGAGGCTATTTTAGTCATGGGAAATGAAGCAAATGGGGTCTCAGATAAAATAAAATCTTTGATAAATCATAAAATTTCAATTCCAAGGTTTGGAGAGATCCAAGAAACAGAAAGTTTAAATGTTGCAACTGCAACTGCTATTTTATTGAGTGAGTTTAAACGAAGTTGCTAGTATTTGGTTACTAATTTTTAGTGAGCAGATTTGTGCAAGTATGTGTTGCCATAACATAGTTTTTATCTCATAACTCTGAAAAATAACGATGTGAATCTCTGTGCAACGGACTTAAATTACTCAAAAGCAAAATTCAAGAAAACACCACGAGTTCCCATAAAATTTATTGGAGCAGTCCATTTGCTATTTGGATCATCATCGTATTTTATTTCATTATTAATGGCAAATACACCACGAATAGAGGGCGAGAATTTAAAGAAATATAAATAGATGTCAATACCCATTCCTACTTCATACATAAAGTTGTGGGTTTTCATTCTAAACTGTGCAGCTGAATTATCATCTTGATTTGCTTCATTACTAGAAAAATTATAGTCGTAAGAAATTCCGGCTAACAAATACGGACGAATGTTTTTATACCGGTCTGTACTAAATTTAAAAACTAATGGAACATGCAAATAGGTAGAGCCAATTTCTCTAATGCTGTCTAGAGGATTGCTAGAAGTATTTAAATGATCAAATATAACTCTTTTAGAATTACTTACCAAACCAGGTTCTAAACGTAAACTTAAGTTCTTGTGTAAACGCAATTCTGCAATTAAACCTACATTAAAACCAGCAGTTGGTTCAATTGAAATATTTGGTTCAAATATTGGACTATTTTGATAATTAAGTTTAAAATCATTTTGATTAAATCCAAGATAAAAACCGTAATGTATTTTTCTATTATCGAAAGTTGGTAAGTTTTCTACACGATCCCTTTGTGCAAAAATTACGACCGAAATCATTAGAAAGAGACCGAAAATAATAGTTTTTCTATTCATTTTTATTTGCTTGCAATATAAATTGTTGCAACCCCAAAGGTTACAGGAGTGTGTTTTGTATGTGTAAACCCATTTTTTTGCAAAATATTGTTGAAAGCATCTCCAAAAGGAAAAGAATTTGCAGATGCTGATAAATAAGAATAAGCGTCTTTATCTTTTGAAAACAATTTTCCAACAACCGGCAAAAATAGATTTGTGTACAATTTATATCCCTGTTTAAAAGGAAATTTTACAGGGTTAGACGTTTCTAAAATAACTAAAACACCCGTAGGTTTCAAAACTCGGGCAATCTCTCGGATTCCCTTCGCTAAATTAGCAAAATTTCTCACGCCAAAAGAAACTGTAATTGCATCAAAAGTAGCATCATCAAAGGGCATATCTTCAGAATCGCCAACAATCATTTCTATTTTATCTGATAAATTTGCTTTTGCAATTTTTTGTATACCAACCTCTAGCATACCCGCAGAAATATCTAAACCGACAATTCTATCAGGCTTTAAAGCGGCCATCATGAGCACTAAATCTCCGGTACCAGTGGCAATATCTAAAATTTGCTTCGGTTTGTTTTTTCCAACAATTTCAATAACTTTCTTACGCCATTTTACGTCAATACCTAGAGAAATTACTCTGTTTAAACCATCGTAATTACTAGAGATATTGTCAAACATTTGAGCAACCTGCTCTTTTTTTCCTAAATCTGAATCTTTATATGGGTTTATTTTTTCTACTGACATTTTTTATTTTTTATTTTCACTTTTTGGGAAATGTCTGAAATACAAAGGGGCTATTTATCCGTTAATTGCAACCACTTCATTAATTTGATTTGGCAGCATATCTCTTAACAAAGTTTCTATCCCGTTTTTTAAAGTAGCAGTAGAGGATGGGCAACCACTGCACGCACCTTGTAAAACAACACTAACCACTTTATTTACTTCATCATAAGATTTAAAAGCGATGTTTCCCCCATCAGCAGCAACTGCAGGTTTTATATATTCATCTAAAATATTTACAATTTGTGCAGATACCCCTTCTAAAGCAATAACAGGAGTTTCAACTTCAGCTTCGGTTGCTGCTTCTTCACGAGGTAATTCTTTAATAATGGTTTTTCCTTCCACTAAATATTCACGGATAAAAGTTTTTAATTCTGTAAAAACTTCATTCCATTCTACCATATCATATTTTGTTACGGAAATATAATTATCAGAAATAAATACTTCTTTTACAAAAGGAAAGGTGAAGATTGCTTGCGCTAAAGGAGATGACTTATTTGCTTCATCAATGTTTTTAAATTCTACATCTGTTTGCGTTAATACTTTGTTAGAGCCAAACTTCATTACTGAAGGATTTGGCGTAGCTTCTGCGTACACCTCTATGGTCTCTTTTTTGGTTGCTGTTGTTTTTTCCGCTACAACTGCATTTCCATCATTCAAATACGCTTCAATTTGTTCTGCAACTTCTTCTTGTACGTCAATCCATTCGATAATATCAAAACGTTGAATTGCTATAAAATTTGCAGTCACAAAAATCTTTTTCACAAAAGGTAAGTAGAATAATTCTTGCGCTAAAGGAGAGTTTTTTGCTTCATCTATATTCGTAAATTCATAACTACCACCATTTATTAAAATTGCAGAACTATTGAACTTTAATATAGTATCGTTCGTGGTTTCTTGAATTGTAATTTTTGTCTCTTGCATACTCTTTAATTTAGATGCAAAATTACGAGAAAAAACTGAATTCTAATAAAAAAGACCTTGTATGTTTTCTAAATACAAGGTCTTTTTTTAAAATGAATTTATTTACAAGCTTAAACTTACTGAAGCTGTAAATACGCTGTTATCTATTGTTAAATTTGCTGCATTGGCGTTAAAATCTGAATAAAAATTATAAGCAGCGGTTCTGTTATTAGTACTATAGGCAACATCAACTTTAAAATTCCCGAAGTTATAACCACCTCCAAAAGAATAGCCTTCAACATCACTAAAATTAAAGATACTATTGTTGTTTAAAGTTGGTGTTTGTTCAAAATTATAGCCTCCTCTGACACTAAATCGATCAAAACGCCATTCTGTACCAACATTAAAATTGTGGGTGTTTTGTAAATTATTTTGAAAAAATTGATTTTCATTATTAAAATTATCACCAGAAAGCTTTATTCTTTGAAAACTTTTATTAACATAATCTAAGCTTAATAAACCATTTTCACCAAAAATAAACGCAGTACTTGCTGTTAATATGCTAGGAGTTCGAAATTCGTAAATTAATGTTTGTGACGGAAAAAAACCGCTTGATGTATTATCATAAATCAAATTATCATTACTGACCACAATTTCTGTATCTCCAAAAAAACCGTCATTATCCGTAATATTGCTGTCTTCCATAATTTCGGTGTACCAAGTTGGGGTTTGATATGATAAACCAACTCTGAAATTTTGATGTGCTCTATAAATAAAACCCAAATTTGCAGAAAAACCTGTGCCTGTCGTAAAATTTTCTTGATATAAAAAAGCGTCTAATTGATTACCATCTATATCGCTATTAAATTCTGCTAAATTAGATTGTTGGTTAAAGTTTAAATCGTAAAAATTAAGACTTAAGCCTACATGTAATTTATTTTGATAAACGGAAGAAAATGCAATATTTATTTCGCTTAAGTTACCGCTATGCCTGTTGTTAAAACTTTGCTCATCCGCAATATCATATACCAGAGCTGGGTCATTGTTATCTAAAGGAAAATTTGTAAAAGTGGCAAAACCACTATTCCCTTCTGCTAAAAAACTATCATTGAAATCTTTGGTTATTCTGTAATTAAGACCCACCGCAAATTTGCTCCAATCTGAATTAAAAGAACTCTCAAAAACTAATATTGCGCCTGCTTGAGATAAATTTATGAATTGATCTTGAGTTGTTGCTGTATTTCCATAATAATTAGAAGCAATGTCTGAACTTCTAACATTAAAACTACCAGTAAAGATGCTAGTATTAAATACTGATATACCTGCGGGATTTACGTTTATGGATGATATATCTCCACCTAATGCTCCAAAAGCGCCACTCATTGCGGTAAAACGTGCAGAGCCATTATTATCGTTTTGAGTAAATAAAATCCCCAAATCTTGATACCCCAGAGATTGAGAAAAAGACGTGAATGCAGTCGTTAACAAAATGACTATTATAAAAAATATTTTCATAGTTTTATTGGGGTTTTTCTTCAGAATATGATGTTAATTTCCTCTTTTAGATGACGACCTGCTACTTGAGCTTCTTGAACCTGAACTTCTTGAACCTGAACTTCTAGATGATGAACCGCCACTTCTTGCAGATGATGATCTTGAACTTCTGTTAGATGAGGATGTTGCTTTCCTGTTGTTAGATGATGAACTTCTTGATGAAGTGTTTCTATTAGATGAAGATCTTCTTGAACTGGAATTATTATTTCTAGAGCTTGAATTATTTCTTCTAATTGAAGAGTTTCTCCTTGTTGGCGTAGTGCTTCTATTTACTCTTGATGGACTAGGTCTTGTTGAAGAACTTATTCTTTTAGGATTTGTACTAGTGTTATTTCTTCTAACTGTGTTTGATGATCTTTTGTTAGCTGCATTACTATTATTTCTTTTACTTATTGTGGCTCTATTACTTGAATTTACAGAAGTATTTCTTCTGCCATATCGAGTATTTCTTTGAAAGTTATTGTTATTATTCCAGTAACCGTTGTTAAAGCCTCCCCAGTTATTGGCCCATCTCCGGTTATTTAAGAATCCTCTTCTAAAGGCCCATCTATTAAACCCCCAACCGCTGTTAAACCCCCAACCATTGTTGAATCCCATGCCGTTATTAAGCCCCCAACCGTTGTTAAAACCCCAACCATTGTTGAATCCCCATCCATTATTAAACCCCCAACCGTTATTAAAGCCCATACCCCAATTATTGCCAAACATAAAAGGATCATTCATTAAATTAACATTTACAATAACATCGTTGTCTTCATAACCCCAAGGTTGACTTTCATTATAATATAGTGTATCATTAACAAATTCATCATCTTCATTAGAATTATAAGTGTCTGTATCAGTAAAAATCTGATTAGCTTCAATTCTTTGTAAATTTTCTAATGATTTTGTAAAGTAATTTGCTTCGTAATCATCGTATTCTTGCTGGTCTAGAACAATTACTTTTTTCCCTTCTTTTGTAGCAGAAATATCAGCGTAAATTCCATCTTCATTATACACACTTTGATATGTTCCGCATGAAACTAAAAATAAATTAACTGTTACAAATAAAATAAGTTGGTTTAGCTTTAAGTTTTTATAAGTTAGTTTCATAATGGTATAATTTTAAGTGAATACTTTTAATAAAAATTTTTGCTCTAAAAACACTTAAATATAGTAGTTTTGTGTCAATTTTAAAAACAATATGATGTTTTTAACAAAAATCTCCAGTTATTATAATACAATATCTGTGCCAAAGTAATAGATTATGAGTAAGAACTTAACGAAAAGAACAGAAGATTATTCTAAATGGTATAATGAACTAGTCGTAAAAGCTGATTTAGCAGAAAATTCTGCTGTAAGAGGCTGTATGGTTATAAAACCGTATGGATTTGCTATTTGGGAAAAAATGCAAGCAGAACTTGATAGAATGTTTAAAGAGACAGGGCATCAAAATGCTTATTTTCCATTATTTGTGCCGAAAAGTCTCTTTGAAGCTGAAGAAAAAAATGCAGAGGGTTTTGCAAAAGAATGTGCAGTTGTAACCCATTACAGACTGCAAAATGACCCAGACAACCCTGGGAAGTTAAGAGTAGATCCTGAAGCAAAACTAGAAGAAGAATTAGTGGTAAGACCGACCTCAGAAGCGATTATTTGGAGCACTTACAAAGGATGGATTCAATCTTATAGAGATTTACCATTGTTAATAAATCAGTGGGCAAATGTGGTGCGCTGGGAAATGCGAACTCGTTTATTTTTAAGAACTGCGGAGTTTTTATGGCTAGAAGGTCATCCGGCACATGCTACAAAACACGAAGCAATCTTAGAAGCGAAACAAATGCAAGAGGTGTACGCTGAATTTGCAGAAGACTTTATGGCAATGCCCGTTATAAAAGGTGTAAAATCCGACAGTGAGCGTTTTGCAGGTGCAGAAGATACCTTTACTATTGAAGCTTTAATGCAAGACGGAAAAGCATTACAAGCAGGAACAAGTCATTTTTTAGGTCAGAATTTTGCAAAAGCTTTTGATGTAAAGTTTACTTCTAAAGAAGGGAAGAAAGAATATGTTTGGGCAACTTCTTGGGGAGTTTCTACACGTTTAATTGGCGGATTAATTATGACGCATTCAGACGATTTAGGTCTTGTTTTGCCACCAAAATTGGCTCCTATTCAAGTGGTTATTGTACCCATTTACAGGGGAGAAGAACAATTAGAAGCTATTTCAGAAAGAATGGATTTAATTATGAAAGAATTGCGCAAAAAAGGAATTTCTGTAAAATTTGACGATCGAGATACTTATAGGCCAGGTGCAAAATTTGCGGAATATGAATTAAAAGGAGTTCCTGTAAGAATTGCTATAGGAAACCGTGATTTAGAAAACGGAACTTTAGAAGTTGCCAGACGAGATACTTTGGAGAAACAAACAGTGCCTCAAAATGAAGCAGTTGTTTTTATTGAAAATCTTTTAGAAGAAATTCAAGATAATTTATTTAGCAAAGCAATTCAGTATAGAAAAGAACATACAACAGAAGTAGTAACTTTTGATGAATTTAAAAAAGCAATCAAAAATAAAGGTGGGTTTGTTTCTGCTCATTGGGATGGTACAGAGGAAACAGAAGATAGAATAAAAGAATATACAAAAGCAACTATTAGATGCATACCGAATGACGCAAAAGAAGAAATTGGAATTTGTGTTTTAACAGGGAAACCATCAACAAAAAGGGTGCTTTTTGCAAAGGCATATTAATAGAAAGTCGTTTTTAAAGGCTTCTTTTTTGGTTTTTCATGTATCTTATGGTTTCTCATAAATAAGCGCTGAAATTGATTAATTTATGTGCATCTAAAAAAAAAGTATTTTTTTTTTAAAAATTATTGCAGAATTTAAAAAACGTTGTATATTTGCACCCGCAATTGAGGGGTATTTAATTGTTAAGGTCCGTTCGTCTAGGGGTTAGGACGCATGGTTTTCATCCATGTAACACGGGTTCGATTCCCGTACGGACTACAAAAAGTTTTAATAAAAAAACGAAGAAAACAAAGTTATGGCAAATCACAAGTCAGCATTAAAAAGAATTAGAAGTAACGAGGCAAAGAGGTTACGTAATAAATATCAGCATAAAACAACTCGTAATGCTGTAAGAGATTTACGTACAGTAGAAGATAAGAAAGATGCAGAAACTAAATTAGGTAATGTTATTTCTATGCTAGATAAGTTAGCCAAAAATAACATCATTCACAAAAACAAAGCAGCTAATTTAAAGTCTAAATTAACAAAGCACGTCGCGGCCTTATAAAGTTTTAAATTATAAAAATAAAAAACTCTGAATGAAAATTCAGAGTTTTTTATTTTTATAATTTTTGAGCCATCTTACAAATCATAATTTTTATGTGCATCTAATCGAATAAATATAAAAAGCAAGATTGTAAAGCCCCAAAGAGAAGAACCGCCATAACTAAAAAAGGGCAGTGGTATTCCTATAGTTGGTAATAATCCTATCACCATACCAATATTAACAATTACGTGAAAGAATAGAATAGAAGCCAAACTGTAGCCATAGATTCTACCAAATTTGTTTGTGTGTGTTTCTGCTAAATAAATAATTCTATATAATAATAGCATAAATAGAATAACTACAAGACTACTACCTAGAAAGCCCCATTCTTCGCCTACAGTGCTAAAAATGTAATCTGTGTCTTGTTCTGGCACAAAATCTCCTTGCGTCAAATCTCCTTTTAAAAATCCTTTTCCTTTAAAGCCTCCTGAACTAATTGTCAATTCTGATTGATAAGAATTGTATCCAATACCTTTATTATCTGTTTTTATGCCTAACAAAATATCAAACCTATCTTTTTGATGCGAGGCTAAAATATTCTTGTAAGTATAACTTGTTCCAAAAATAAACATTCCTACCACCAAATAAATTCCTAACATTTTATACCAATTAAAACGTAAAAAACGTTTCCCTCCTCTATAAAACAAATATGAAACTAGGATTGAAATCAAAATAAACGTTGAAATAAACATCCATTTAGAGCCAAAAAATATGGTTAGAATGAACAAAATAATGAATATAGCGCCTAATAATAAGTAGTTTAAAGTTAAGCCCTCTCTATTTAATACAAAAAAGAATGATAAATAAATGACTGCAGAGCCGGCATCGGGTTGTAAAAAAATTAAAAAAGCAGGAAAAAAGACAATAATAAACGCTTTAATTTGATTTTTTATTAGCTTAAAATTATATTGTCGATCACTTAATAACTTTGCAATTGCTAAGGCAGTGCAAGCTTTTACAAATTCTGATGGTTGTAGACTCATTGAACCGAAATTAAACCAAGATTTAGCTCCGTTAATTTCTTTTCCAAAGGGGAATAATAAAATTAATGCAATTATTGATACAATATACAAAATACTTGCAAATTGCTCATAAAACTTCGAATTAAAAAAAAGAAGGATAATTATTAATGGAATACTTAGGCCAATCCATATTAACTGTTTACCGTATCTCGCTGAAAAGTCTAAAATTTCAACATTGTCCTCGGTTTTAGACGCGGCGAAAATATTTAACCAACCAAAACCAACTAAAACTATGTAAATGATTACTAGAATCCAATCTATCTCTGCAAAAATATTATTTCGTTCCTGACGCAATTTTTTCTAATGGTTTTTGTGTTTGTTTATCATAAATTTCTTGCAAGCTCATGTTCAATATGTTTAATTCTCTATATTTATTTCTTTTAGAGATTTTACCGTTGATATATCTTTCAATCAGTAAACTTGCGATAGGAGCCGCAATCGTAGAGCCATAACCTCCATTTTCTACGAAAACCGCCAAAGCAATTTTAGGATTATCTTTTGGCGCAAAAGCTACTAAAATAGAATGATCTTCTAGTTGTTCTTTAATACCATCAAGGATAATAAAATTTTCTGCAGTTCCTGTTTTTCCACAGATTTCAATTCCTTTTACTTGACTCCATATTCCTGTTCCAGTTTTAAAAACTTCATTCATAGCCTCTATAACTGGTGTAAAATGCTTTTTATTTATAGTCGTTCGTTTTGGATTTGTGTATGCAGGATTATCAATAGTTTTTTGACCAATTTTTTTAACAATATGAGGCGTGTAAAAATAGCCTCTATTGGCAATCGCAGTTGTAAAATTTGCTAATTGAATAGGTGTTGTTAATATTTCACCCTGACCAATAGCATTCGATATTGTAGAGGAACCATTCCACCTATAATTTAATCTTTGATCATAGTATTTTCCATCAGGAATTAAACCCCGAACTCCCGCAGGTAAATCATAACCCAAAAAATTACCCAAACCAAAACTAGCTATGTGATCATGCCAAGTATCTAATCCTTCAGATGGATTTTTATTTATTTCTATAATTCTCTTATAGGCGTTTGAAAAGTAGCTATTACAAGATTTAGAAATTGCTGTTTTTAACTGAATGGGTTTTCCATAAATATCGCAGTGACATTTCATAAACGCTCCTGCTCTATTGCCGTATCTAAAACCCCCATAGCATTTAAAAGAGGTTTGCTGATTAATTACATTTTCTTGTAAACCAATTAACGCATTCATCATTTTAAATGGAGATCCTGGTGCGTAAGCCGCCAATAAGCCCCTGTCATACGAAGGTTTACTCACGGTATCATTAAATAATATAACAGAATTTTTAGAACGTTTTCTACCAACTAGCATATTTGGGTCATAAGAAGGGGCGGTAACAAGCGTTAAAATTTCTCCGGTAGAAGGTTCGATAGCAACAACTCCACCTCGTTTTCCTTTCATTAATTGTTGCGCGTACAATTGTAAATCGATGTCTAACGTGAGTGTTAGGTCTTTTCCGTTTTCTGGTAAGGTATCATAAGTACCCTCTTTGTAAGAGCCCGTAACTTTGTTAAGATTATTTCTTTTTAAATATTTTTTACCTTTTTTACCTCTTAAAATATTTTCATACTGTTTCTCTACGCCATCTTTTCCTTCTAACTCGCCTTGCTCATAATAGTCGCTTTTTCTAGCTCTTTCTTCATTAACTTCTCCAATATAACCTAAAACATTTGCAGCAGCTTTTATTGGATAATTTCTAATAATTCTTTTTTGGATGAAGAAGCCTGAATATTTATGAAGTTTTTCTTGAAGAAAAGCAAAATCTTCTTTTGCCAATTGTTTTAAAAAAACGGACGGTAAATAAGTAGCGTATTTTTCTGCTCTTTTAAATCTTTTTTTAAAATCTGTTGTATTGATTTTTAAAAGTTTACAAAACTCTAAAGTATCTAATGGTCTTACTTTATTGGGTTGCACCATTACATCATAAGAAAGTTGATTAGCAACTAATAATTTGCCATTTCTATCGTAAATATAACCACGTTGAGGATAATCATATTCAATCTTTACGGCAGAATTACGAATAGGGTCGTAACGATCACTTCTAATGATTTGAAGTTGGTATAACCTTCCAATAAAAATTAAGCCAACAAAGGTGATTAGAAAATAGAGTAAAAAACTTTTTTGCATTATTCGCTTTTCATAAAAATATAGGTTCCTAAAAAATATAAAGTTAATGTAAAAATACTTGAATAAAGGACATTTAACAGTACGTTAGAAAAATTTTGAAAACTAAAATTAGCAAAAGAAAAGTATATAAGATGATGAATTAAGGTTAAAGTTACCGTGTAGTTGAAAACTTTACCAAAAGATTCTGATTTTAAATTGAAAAAAGGATAATCTGTAGTTAATTTTCTAAAATACAACTTTATAAAAAAGAGTCTTATATAGGCTATTGTTAAAATTGAAAAAGCCTGGATACCGCCAGAATCAGAAAAGAAATCGACAAAAAGACCCAATAAGAAGCTGTAAAAAAGAAATGGAATTCTGTTTTCTTTTAAAGGATATAAAAATACAAAAGCAATGTATAAATAAGGGTTTATATAACCAAAAAATAAAATGTTATTCAAGATGAAAACTTGCAAAAAAAGCAAGAAAAAAAAGATAAAGACCAAGTTGGTAGGCTTATTCATTGTCGTTAATTTCTAATATTCTTATTTCCTCTTGGTTCAAATTTTTAATGATATATACAAAACCTAAATTACTCATATCATTAAAAAGCGCTATATCAACTGTATTGTCTGCGGTATTACTTTTCTTAATTTTGGAGATCGTTCCGATTAAAACTCCTTCAGGAAAAATAGTTGATTTCCCTCCAGTTTCAATTGTATCTCCAATTTTTATAGGTGCTTGTCTTGGTATATCAGAAAGCTGTGTCGTATTATAATCCTTCCCATTCCAGCTTAATGAGCCAAAATAATTACTATTTTTTAAACGCGCGTTAATTTTACTGCTTCTATTTAAAATTGATTGAACTCGGGTATAACTTTCAGTAGAATTATCAGTAATACCTATAATTCCTTTGCTATTGATTACTGCCATTTCTTTGTCAATTCCTTGGTTTTTACCTTTATTGATAGTTATAAAGTTAAATTGTTTTATATAGCTGTTATTGATAATTTTCGCATCTGTAAACGTATATTTTTGATGATATTTTAAAGAATCAATAACCACAGAATCTAAATTAGAACGGATAACAATATTTTTTTCTATAATATTTTTAAGGCGAGTGTTTTCTTCTAATAATAAAGTGTTTTCAGATTTTAAATTTAGATATTCAGAAAGATTAGAAGCTACAGCATACATGCCACCAGTGATTGCGTTGGCCGAATTCACAAATTTACTTTTATGAAAAGTAAGATTGTTAAATGTTAAAGCAAGTGCTATAAATTGTAAGAATAAAAAAAAAATTAAATACTTAAACTTTTGAAAAAAAAAGATGAGTTGCTGCATTGTAAACGCATTAAAAATGTTAGTTCATTAAAACATTTTTGTATTTATTTAATTCTTTTAAAGCAATTCCTGTTCCACGAACAACTGCTCTTAAAGGATCTTCTGTTACATAAACGGGTAAATCTGTTTTTCGAGATAAACGCTTATCTAAACCTCTTAATAGCGAACCACCTCCCGCTAAATAGATTCCGGTGTTATAAATATCCGCAGCTAATTCTGGGGGTGTTTTAGATAATGTTTCCATAACAGCGTCTTCTATTCTTAAAATAGATTTATCTAAAGCTTTTGCTATTTCTCTAAAAGAAACTTGTACTTGTTTTGGTTTACCACTTAATAAATCTCGACCTTGAACCAACATTTCATCTGGTGGTGTGTCTAAATCTTCAGTAGCTGCGCCAATCGTGATTTTTATTTTTTCTGCGGTGGTTTCACCAACATGTAAATTGTGCTGTGTACGCATGTAATACATAATGTCATTTGTAAATAAATCTCCAGCAACTTTTACAGACTGATCGCAAACAATACCACCCAAAGCTATAACTGCAATTTCAGTGGTACCACCACCAATATCAATAATCATATTTCCTTTAGGTTCCATGATATCAATACCAACCCCAATAGCTGCCGCCATTGGTTCATATATTAAATAAATTTCTTTAGCATTCATGTGTTTTGCAGAATCTCTTACAGCTCGTTTTTCTACTTCTGTAATTCCTGACGGAATGCATATAACCATTCTTAAAGCTGGCGGAAATAATTTCTTTTTAATAGACGGAATTTGCTTTACAAATTCCTTTATCATCTCTTCTGAAGCTTGAAAATCTGCAATTACACCATCTTTTAAAGGGCGAATTGTTTTAATATTTTCATGCGTTTTTCCTTGCATTAAATTGGCTTCTTGACCAATTGCTATGATTTTACCAGTAATTCTATTTCTAGCAACAATAGAAGGAGCATCGATAACCACTTTTCCATTGTGAATTATCAAAGTATTTGCGGTTCCTAAATCGATCGCAATGTCTTCGGTCATAAAATCAAAAAAACCCATAAAGTTTATATCTTGTTTGAAATAATGTAATAAAACAAATTTACTAAAATTAATTTTGTAAATCTCATAATTTTATTAATGTTTAAAATGTCTTGTTCCCGTCATTACCATCGATAAATAATTTGCATTACAGTAGTCTATACTTAATTGATCTTTGATAGAACCTCCCGGCTGAATAATACTTTTTATACCAGCTTTGTCTGCAATTTCTACACAGTCAGGAAAAGGGAAAAATGCATCACTGGCCATTACAGCTCCATTTAAATCGAAACCAAAATTCTTTGCTTTTTCTATGGCTTGGTTTAAAGCATCCACTCTGCTTGTCTGTCCTGTTCCGCTCGCTAATAATTGATTGTTCTTTGTAAAAACAATCGTATTAGATTTTGTATGCTTGCATATTTTAGAGGCAAATAATAGATCTTTTAATTCTGCTTCAGATGGTTTTTTGCTGGTAACATATGTCAATCCTCCTAAAGTATCTGTTTTAGAATCTTTATCTTGCACTAACAATCCGTTTAATGCAGTTCTTACATTTTGAATTGGTAATTCTGTGCTTTTTTGAATTAGGAGTACTCTATTTTTCTTTCCTTTTAAGGTTTTTAAGGCTTCATCAGAATAAGAGGGAGCTATCACAACTTCACAAAAAAGTTGATGAATTTCTGCTGCGGTTTCAGCATCAATTTCCCGGTTAGAAATTAAAACACCACCAAATGCAGAAACAGGATCTCCAGCTAATGCGTCTAAATACGCTTGTTTAGTAGAGTTTCTTTGCGCAAAACCACAGGCATTATTGTGTTTTAAAACAGCAAATGTCGGGTCTTCTCCAATAAACTCGTTCATTAGATTCACAGCGGCATCAATATCTAATAAATTATTGTAACTTAATTCTTTACCATGTAATTTATCGAACATCGCATTTAAATCGCCAAAGAAATAGCCTTTTTGATGCGGGTTCTCTCCATAGCGTAAAACTTTAGAAGTTGTTTCACTCGCTTTAAAAACTATTTCATCTTCATTAAAGTAATTAAAAATTGCTGTATCATAATGAGAAGAAACATTAAACGATTTTGATGCAAATCTCTTTCTTTGTTCCATTGAAGTTTCTCCTTTTCCTTCGGATAAAATTTCTAAAAAGTCATCATACTGCTCCATAGATGAGACAGTAAAGGTGTCTTTAAAGTTTTTAGCAGACGCTCGAATTAAAGAAATACCTCCAATATCAATTTTTTCTACAATTTCTTCTTCGGATGCTCCAGAAGCAACTGTTTTTTCAAACGGATACAAATCAACAATTACCAAATCTAATTGAGGAATGTTGTATTCTTTCATTTCTGCAACATCACCTTTATGATCTTGTCTATTTAAAATTCCTCCAAAAACTTTAGGATGCAATGTTTTTACTCTTCCTCCTAAAATAGAGGGATACGAGGTTATGTCTTCTACAGGAATGACATCAATACCTAATTCTTTAATAAATTTTTCTGTGCCCCCAGTAGAATAAATGGTTACATTAAGTTTATTTAGTTTTTGTACAATTGGCTCTAAACCATCTTTGTGAAATACTGAAATTAAGGCAGATTTTATTGTTTTTGAAGTGCTCATTTTTTACTGTGTTGTTGAGCACGCAAAGCTAGACAAACAATAAAAGAACTACAATAAAAAGATAATAACAAAATGGGGAAGTAATTAACAATAAAGTGAAGGTGATTTATTTATTTTAAGTAAAAAAAATATGGATGCTATTCTGCGTTGTCTAAAAAATCTCTAAACCAAACAATAAATTGATTTAAAATAGGTTCTTTTTTTGCCGTGTAATTTGATTTTGAATTTCTAGAAGAAAATGTAGAAACTGCTTCTTTTGATCTCATTATTTTGGAATTTGATGGTTAAAAATTATTCGGATGACCTCAAATCTAACTAAATTTAACAGAATTAAAGAATTTTTAATAAGTTTTTACAAATATACTCTAAAAGTTCCTCATCTTTTTCTGTAAAAATATTTGCGGTGTGAGAATCAATATCAATTTGACCAATGTTTTCTCCATTCACAAAAATAGGAATCACAATTTCAGACCTCACTTTCCATCCACAAGAAATATAATTGTCTTGTTCAGAAACATCTTGCACTATAAAGTTTTTATGACTAACCGCAACTTGACCACAAATGCCTTTTCCAAAAGGAATAATTGTATGTTCAGTTTCTTCGCCAGTATACTGCGCTAATTTTAGTTCTTTTTTATTACCGTTTTTAAAGTAAAAACCTACCCAATCGTAATAAGAAATTTCATTTTCTAAAAAATCACAAATAGCTTGTAGTTTTTCTTCTTTTTTGGATTCACTGGTTATTATAATGTCTATTTTACTTTTTAAATAGGCTACATTCATGCTTTTAGAATCGATTTAAGATGATTTATTTTTCTGACAAATTTTTCTGTTATTTAAAAAACTGATCAGAAATTATTTTAACACAAAGTTAAAATATCTTATTGTAAATTTGCAATAATAAAATGAAACAAATTCTTTCTAAAATAGCATATTTTACTTTAGCATTTTTAGTGCTTTTTTCTACCTTTTCTTTTACGGTAGATAAACATTATTGCGGAGATTTTTTGGTGGATGTTTCTTTTCTAGGAGATGTTGAGGTTTGCGCTGATGATATTTCGTCAGAAAATATTTTGAAAATTAAAAAGTGTTGCAAGGATGAAGTGCAACGATTTGAGGGTCAAGATGAATTGCAAAATAATAAAGTTAAAAATATTACTTTTAAAAAAGACTGGTTTTTTACAGCTTTTGTGATTTCTTACAAAAACTTATTTATAGAAAATCAATTAAAAAATAGATTTTATCAATATTTTTTACCGCCCTATATTCTAGCAGATTATCAGGTATTATTCCAATCCTTCTTAATTTGATTTTAATTTTTTAACAAATGATATTCATCTTTTCAGATGATAATACAGTCCTGTTATAAAATATAATCAAAACACAATAATGAAAAAATATATTATAAATAGTTTCTTGCTATTTATACCATTCATGCTCTTTTCTCAAACAACGTTTAAAGGAAGGATTATGGATAAGAATAATCCTAAAGAAAATTTAGGGGTAGAAGGTGCTTCAGTTCATTGGTTAAATACAAATGTAAGCGCGATTACCAGCCGTAAGGGGTGGTTTACAATTCCTTATGAACCTGAATATAAAAATTTAGTAATCAGTTATTTGGGTTATAAGACAGATACAGTTACTATTACAAATTTAGAGCCAATTCGTCATTTTATAACTTCAGAAAGTGAACTTGAAGAAATTACGATTAATAGTAAAAGAAATTCTGTTCAGAAATCATTTTTATCAACCGTAAATATGTTTACGGTTAATGCAGAGGAATTATTGAAAGCGGCTTGCTGTAATTTAGCCGAAAGTTTTGAAACAAATCCTTCCATTGATATTAGTTTTTCTGACGCTTTAACAGGCACAAGGCAAATTGAAATGTTAGGTTTAACAGGTCGTTATTTGTTAATTACACAAGAAAATATACCATCGGTAAGAGGAGCGAGTCAGATTTTTGGTCTCACCTTTACACCGGGTACTTGGGTAGAGAGTATTCAGATTACAAAAGGTGCAGGTTCTGTTGTTAACGGATTTGAAAGTATTTCTGGACAGATAAATGCTGAATTGGTAAAACCTTTTTCTGATGCTAAATTCTTTTTAAACGCTTACAATTCTTTAGATGGAAGATTGGAATTAAATACGCACTTTAATGAGCGCATCTCTGAAAAATGGCAAACAGGTGTATACATTCATGGAAATTATAGAGGTCAGAAATTAGACAGAAATGAAGATGGTTTTTTAGATATGCCTTTGTCAAACCAACTAAATGTTATGAATAGATGGCAATATACAGATGCAGCTAAAGGATGGGTAAGTTTTATCAATGTTCGTTTTATGAATGATGAAAAACAAACAGGAGAACTCAATTTTAATCCTACTTTAGATAAAGGAACGACGAATAATTGGGGAAGTGAAATAGACACAAAACGTTTTGATACTTCTTTAAAGGTAGGATATGTTTTTCCTGAAATTCCGTATCAAAGTATTGGTTTTCAGATGGCATATAGCAACCATCAACAAGATTCTTATTTTGGTTTGAATGTTTATGACATTCAGCATGAAAGTGTGTATTCTAATTTTATTTTTAATTCTATTATTGGCGATACGAGAAATAAGTTTAAAACAGGTCTTAATTTTACCTATGATAAGTTTGATGAGTTGGTAAATACTATTAATTTTAATAGAAATGAAAATTCTTTAGGAGCTTTTTTTGAATATGCTTTTGACAATTTAGACAACTTTAGCCTTACTGCTGGTGTGCGAATTGATACGCATAATCTATTGGGTACTTTTTTGACGCCACGTTTGCATGTAAGATATGTTCCTTGGGAAAAAGGAGTTTTGAAAGCATCCGCAGGAAGAGGGAAAAGAAGTGCGAATATTTTTGCCGAAAATCAGCAATTATTTGCAAGTTCTAGACAAATAAATATTGATGATGTTGGTGGAAATATCTACGGGTTAAATCCTGAAATTGCATGGAATTATGGAGTTTCATATATGCAAAAATTTAATTTATTCGAGAAAAAAGGAGATATTACCTTCGACTTTTATCAAACTAATTTCCAGAACCAAGTTGTTGTAGACTGGGAAAATCCACAAGAAATTTCTTTTTATGATTTAGATGGCCAAAGTATTGCCAATAGCTTTCAGGTTGAGGTAAATTATACATTAGCAAAAAGCCTTAATTTAAGAACGGCTTATAAATATTTTAACATTTCTACAGATTATAAATCAGGTAACTTGCAGAAACCAATTCAACCACAAAATAGATTTTTTGTAAATCTCTCTTATGAAACTGAATTAAGTAACAAAGATGCTCAATGGAGATTTGACGTAACTTTTAATAATATAGGTGAACAGCGATTGCCAAATACGAGATCGAATCCCATGCAATATCAATTGCCAGAAAATGCAGCACCGTATCAATTATTAAATTCACAAATTACAAGAATTTTTTCAAAGAAGTTTGAAGTGTATATAGGAGGAGAGAATTTAACAAACGTGCAGCAAAATAATCCTATTTTAGCTAGTGATGATCCTTTTGGTGCAAATTTTGACAGTACAATTGTGTATCAACCTATTTTTGGACGGGCTATGTATGCAGGGTTACGCTTTAAAATTAAATAATAAAATAACAATATGTCAATAGAAGATGACATATAGTGAAGGGTGTCTAATTGGTTATCAGTAAGGGTAATAACTTTAATCTCAATAAAAAATGAAAAAAATACTATTCACGTTAAGTTTACTATTCGTAGGCTTTTCAGTACAATCTCAAGAAGTTGAAAAAGATAAAAACGCAAAAGTCTCTTTTGAAGTAGACGGAATTTGCGGTATGTGTAAAAAAAGGATTGAAACGGCAGCTTTAAAAACAAAAGGCGTAAAATTTGCAATTTGGAATGTTGAAACACATCAATTAAACCTAATCATGGACGAACGAAAAACAGCAGTTGCAGATGTGCAACAAAGTATTTTAAAAGTTGGGCATGATGTTTTTGGCGCTGACAAGAAAAAAATAATCGCGAAAGAGGAAGCTTATAAATCTGTGCATCCTTGTTGTAAATATAGAGATCAAGAAATTATTTTAGATCATGAAGGGGAGCTGAAAAAGAAAAAAAAGAAAAATGATTAATTAATTTAGAATTGTTTGGGTCTAAAAAACTAAAAGTTCTTTAAGGAAATATAAAAATCCGTTAGAAATTAATTTCTAACGGATTTTTTTTGAAATATATTTTAAGACTATTTCTCAAAAGAAAGATAGCTTATCTGTGGTAATTCACCACTACATCATTCCTGGCATTCCGCCACCACCCATTGGAGGCATGCCTCCAGCAGATTCTTCTTTAATGTCTATTAAAGCGCATTCTGTAGTAAGAATCATACCCGCAACAGAAGCCGCATTTTCTAATGCAACTCTAGCTACTTTTTTAGGATCGATTATACCCGCTTCTAACATATCTACATAGGTGTCATTTTTAGCATCATAACCGAAGTCTTTCTTACCTTCTAAAACTTTATTTAATACTACAGAACCTTCACGGCCAGCGTTCTCAACAATAATTCTTAGTGGAGCTTCAATTGCTTTATTAATAATTTGTACCCCTGTACTTTCGTCTAAGTTTTCAGTGACAATTTTTTCTAACACTTTTTTAGCACGGACTAAAGCTACACCACCACCAGCAATAATACCCTCTTCAACGGCAGCTCTTGTAGCGTTTAAAGCATCATCAACTCTGTCTTTCTTTTCTTTCATTTCTACTTCAGAAGCAGCACCAACATATAAAACTGCAACACCACCAGCCAACTTCGCTAAACGCTCTTGTAATTTTTCCTTATCGTAATCTGAAGTTGTTGTTTTTATTTGCGCTTTTATCTGATTTACTCTTGTTTTAATAGCTTCTGCATTTCCAGCACCATTTATAATGGTTGTGTTGTCTTTATCAACAGTAATGGTTTCTGCAGTTCCTAATAAATCTAACGTTGCATTTTCTAAAGAAAATCCTCTTTCTTCAGAAATTACGGTTCCACCAGTTAAAATAGCGATATCTTCTAACATTGCTTTTCTTCTGTCTCCAAAACCTGGTGCTTTTACAGCAGCAATTTTTAATCCACCTCTTAATTTGTTTACGACTAAAGTTGCCAAGGCTTGACCGTCTACATCTTCTGCAATAATTAATAAAGGTCTGCTTGATTGTGCAACTGGTTC
>JAWUYT010000043.1:0-23508 GCA_034110665.1 Polaribacter sp. | reverse complement strand
TAAATTCTCCTTGCCCTTCACATGGAGTGTGTTCATCATCATCCCATTCTGTCATTCCGTAGTATTCTGGTCTAAAAATAAACGATACGATATCTGCATCTTGCTCAATAGCTCCAGATTCACGTAAATCGGATAATAATGGTCTTTTACTTCCTCCACGCGTTTCTACAGCTCGTGATAATTGAGAAAGTGCAATTACAGGCACGGCTAATTCTTTTGCTAATGCTTTTAAGTTTCTAGAAATCATCGAAATTTCTTGTTCACGATTCCCACCAGATTTCCCACCTGCTGTCATTAGTTGTAAATAATCAATTACAATAATTTTAACACCATGTTGCGATACTAATCGTCGTGCTTTTGCACGTAAATCGAACACGGAAAGAGATGGCGTATCATCAATAAATATAGGTGCATCAGATAGTTTTTTAACTTTTACATTTAGTTGCTCCCACTCGTGCGGTTCTAAATTTCCTTTTCTTAACTTTTCTGATGTCAACCCTGTTTCCGAAGAAATCATACGCGTAATCAGCTGAACAGAAGACATCTCTAATGAGAACACAGCAACACCATGATTAAAATCAATTGCCATATTTTTAGCCATCGAAATTACAAATGCTGTTTTTCCCATACCAGGACGTGCCGCGATAATGACTAAATCGGATGGCTGCCAACCAGAAGTTAGGGCGTCTAATTTAGTAAAACCTGTCTCTAAACCAGACATTCCCTCCGAATTACCTATTTCTTGAATCTTTTTTAAAGCTTGTTTAACAAGCGAACCTGCATCTTCGGAACTCTTCTTTAAATTCCCCTGGGTAACTTCAAAAAGTTTTGCCTCCGCATCATCTAATAATTCGAAAACGTCTGTACCATCATCATAGGCATTTTCTATAATTTCTGATGAAATGGAGATTAATTTACGCTGAATGTATTTTTGCAAAATGATTCTAGCATGGAACTCAATATGCGCAGAAGAAGCTACTTTTTGAGTTAAACGAATTAAAAAGAAATCTCCACCAACAAATTCTAACTTTCCATTCTTTTTTAACAAGTTAGAGACCGTTAAAAGATCGATAGGTTCAGAATTTTGAAACAATTCATAAATTACTGAATACACTTCTTGGTGTTTCTGATCATAAAAAGCATCTGAACTTAAGACGTCTATAACATCATCAATTCCTTTTTTATCAATCATCATTGCCCCTAACACAGCCTCCTCCAACTCCACTGCTTGTGGGGGTATCTTGCCTTTTTCAAGACTTATAATTCTTGATTTATCTATCTTTTTTCCTGTTACAGGAGTCGTTTTTTACCTCTTTACAAATGTACTTTTTTAGGTTGATGTTGATCTCAAAAAACAAACTTTAATTTGTAAACATTTATTGTAAACAAAATTGTTATTATCTTGTTAATAACCAGTCCACTTCTAAAATGAATTGTTATTTTTACCCTAATGAAATGGAATAAAACACATATTTTTTTGGCAATATTACTGCCAATTCAAATTTTAATGCTGCAAGTTTTTGCACAGAACCCTGCGTTTATAGAACAGTATTATTCAAATAGTATTTATCCATGCATTTCTTCCTTTTTTAGGATTCTATTCGGTTGGATTTCTTTTTCTATTGGTGATGTATTAATTGCTTTTGGACTTTTTGTGTTTATTCGTTTTTTGGTTCGTTTGATAAGGACAAGATTAAAAAACCTTATTCCAAAGATAATTCATTTTGTAGCAATTTTTTCCGTCATTTATTTTTGCTTTTATCTTTTCTGGGGATTGAATTATTATAGAGAACCTTTGTCTAAAAATTTAGGCTATGATCAATCAAAATATACCACAGAGCAGCTTGCAAAAACAACAAAACATATTATTGAAAAACTAAATTACTATCAACTTAAAATCACAAAAAACGATACTTTAACAGTAGAAAACCCATATCATCGGAAGGAAATGTATATAATGGCGGTTGTTGGTTATGATAATTTATCAAAAGAGTATCCGCAGTTAACGTATCAATTCTCATCTGTAAAAAGTTCGTTAATGAGTTCTTTACAAAGCTATAATGGTACTTCAGGTTATTTAAACCCGTTAACGGGTGAAGCGCAAGTAAATGAGAACGTTCCAAAAACAAGTTACCCAACAACGACCTGTCATGAAATGGCACATCAAATTGGTTTTGCCGCAGAAAACGAAGCAAATTTTGTCGGTTTTTTAGCTGCTAATTATAATGACGATGTATATTTTAAATATTCGAGTTATAGAATGGCCTTGGGATATTGTATTTCGGAAATTAGAAAACGAGACAGAGATCTATCCAAAGAGCTTTGGAAAACTGTAAATAAAGGAATTATTAAAGATTTTAATGCCAGTTATGATTTTTGGCAACAATATAAAAACCCTTTTGAACCAATTATTAAAAAAGGATACAGTGTCTATTTAAAAGCCAATAAACAAGACAAAGGTGTGGAATCTTATAATTATGTTGTGGATTTGTTGATTGCTTATTTTGAAACTTCCAAAGAAATTTAATTTTCCTAAAATTTTGTTAAAATAACTATATTTAACAGTTAATAAGATGCTTATTAATAAATTTAGTGATCATTCAAAACAAATCAAACTACATGAAAAAACTATTTTACCTACTCTTTTTCTTGTCGCTTTCAGTTGCACAAGCGCAAGATTATTTCCCGAAGAATTCGGGAGTAAAAACAACAGAAAGCACAACTTTTGCATTTACCAATGCAACCATTTATGTAACTCCAGACGAAGTTATTAAAAAAGGAACCTTACTTATTAAGGAAGGTAAAGTGCTAAGTGTTGGCAAATCAGTGAAAATCCCTAAAGGAACAAAAACTACGGATTTAAAAGGCAAAACAATTTATCCTTCTTTTATTGACCTCTATTCTGATTTCGGAATCGAAAAACCAAAAAGACCATTAAGCAACTCAAGAAGAACACAATATGATGGGTCTCGTGACGGCTATTATTGGAATGATCATATTAGACCAGATATAAATCCTATTGAAGATTTTAAATTTGATATCAAAAATGCAAAAGAATTGATTAATGCTGGTTTTGGTGTGGTAAACACACACATGAAAGACGGTATTATACGTGGAAATGGCCTATTAGTTGCTTTAAATCCTAATTCATCAAATGCATATCGTATTTTAGATTCAAAATCTGCGCAACATTTATCTTTTAGCAGGAGTGTGAAGTCAAGGCAAGCGTATCCAAATTCTAAAATGGGCGCAATGGCGCTACTTCGTCAGGTTTATAATGATGCAGACTGGTATACAAAGGGAAACATGAAAAATAAAGACATGGCTTTAGAGGCTATGAATAATAACAAAAATTTGGTTCAAATTTTTGAAACTGGTAGTTATTTAGATGCTTTAAGAGCTGATAAAATAGGTGATGAATTTTCGATTCAATATACAATTGTGGGTTCTGGAGATGAATATGAGCGTGTAAACGAAATCAAAGCAACCAATGCAAATTTCATAATTCCGATTAATTTCAGCAGTGCGTATGATGTTTCTAATCCACTTTTAGCGCAACAAATTTCTTTGAGAGATATGCGTAAATGGAATCAGGAACCATCAAATTTAAGTATACTTTCTAAAAATGGCGTTAATTTTGCTTTAACAACTCACAGCTTAAAGACAGTAAAATCCTTCCATAAAAATTTGCAAAAAGCCATTAAATATGGTTTTAACTCAACAAGTGCTTTAGCCGCTTTAACCACTATTCCTGCCGAAATTATAGGAAATAATGCTATCGGAAACTTAAAAACAGGAAGTCACGCAAACTTTATCATTACTTCTGGTGATGTTTTTAATGCAAAAACTACCCTATTTGAAAATTGGGTTCAAGGATATAAAAATGTAATCAATGATATGAACATCAGGGATATTAGTGGAACTTACATGTTAAATGTAAATAACAAAAATTACGATTTAACAATTGCTGGCAAAGGAGCAAAACAAACTGGAAGTATCAAAATAGATGATGAAAAAGTAAAATCTAAATTTTCTTTTAAAGATGATTGGATTTCGATCACCTTAAATGAAGGAAGTGGTTATACTAGAATGATGGGAAAAGTAATCAATGCATCCAATGCAATGCAAGGAACCGCATACGACACAGAGGAAAATGACACGTATTGGTCTGCAAGTAAAAAAGTAAGGAAAGACGAAAAAAAGGAAAAATCAAAAAAGAAGAAAAAAGAAGTGAAGAAAATTACAGTTTTCCCTGTAAGTTATCCTAATATTGGATTTGGAAATTTTAAACAACCAAAAACAACAACTATTTTAATAAAAAATGTTACTGTTTGGACAAGTGAAGCCGAAGGAATTCTAAAAAATACAGATATCCTTTTAAAAGACGGAAAAATAGCAAAAATCGGTAAAGATTTAAAAGAAAGAAAAGCCATAGAAATTGATGGAACTGGCAAACATTTAACTGCAGGTATTGTTGATGAACATTCGCATATTGCAGCATCAGCAATTAATGAAGGAGGCCAAAACTCATCCGCAGAAGTTACCATAGAAGATGTTGTAGATCCTACAGACATTAATATTTATAGAAATATTTCGGGAGGAACAACCTCTATACAAATTTTACATGGTTCGGCAAATCCTATTGGTGGGCGTTCTGCCATTATCAAATTAAAATGGGGAGAAAATGCAAATAATATGATGTATAGCAATTCTCCAAAATTTATAAAGTTTGCTTTGGGTGAGAATGTAAAACAATCTAGAAGTAGCAACGGAGTGCGTTTTCCACAAACCAGGATGGGTGTTGAACAGATGTTTACAGATTATTTTACAAGAGCTCAAGAATATGAAATTTTAAAGAAAAGTGGAAATCCATATCGAAAAGATGCTGAAATGGAAACTTTGGTTGAAATTCTAAACGGTGAACGCTTTATATCTTGTCATTCTTATGTGCAATCAGAAATTAATATGTTGATGAAAGTTGCAGAAAAATTCGGTTTCAATATCAATACATTTACGCATATTCTAGAAGGTTATAAAGTGGCTGATAAAATGGTAGCACATGGCGCTGGTGGTTCTACATTTTCAGATTGGTGGGCGTATAAATATGAAGTAAACGATGCTATTCCTTACAATGCGGCAATTATGCACAATGCTGGAGTTACTGTTGCAATTAATTCTGATGACAGGGAAATGTCTAGAAGATTAAATCAAGAAGCAGCAAAAACAGTTAAATATGGTGGAATATCTGAATTAGATGCCTGGAAAATGGTGACAATTAATCCTGCAAAACTATTACATATAGATGATAGAGTTGGTAGTATTAAAGTTGGTAAAGATGCAGATGTGGTTTTATGGAGTGATCATCCTATGTCAATTTATGCTAAAGTAGAAAAAACAATTATTGAAGGAAAAGTGTTTTTTGATTTAGCAGAAGATGCCAAAAAGCGGATAGCTATCAAAGAAGAGAAAAGCAAATTAATTAATATGATGTTGACAGAAAAAATGAGTGGTGGAAAAACCAAAGCACCTATGAAAAGAGGAGACATCAAGTTTCAATGTGATACTTTAGAAGAACTTAAAAACTAAAATAATGAAAAAGATACTATATATTTTGCTGCTTTTCTTTTGTGTAGGGAATAGCATCGCACAACAAACTCCTGCCGATAAGCAAAGCACAGCAATTTCTATTGAAGGCGCAACTGCACATTTAGGAAATGGACAAGTGATTAAAAATTCACTTATTATGTTTACTGACGGTAAAATTACGTTTGTTGGCAGTGCAACTGCTAAAATTGCAAGACAAGGTACTATTCTTAAAGCAGAAGGAAAACATGTGTATCCTGGTTTCATTGCTGCAAATGCCTCTTTAGGTTTGGTAGAAATTGATGCTGTAAAAGCCAGTGCAGATTTAGATGAAATTGGTTTAAATAATCCTCATATAAGAAGTTTAATAGCCTATAACGCAGAAAGTAAAATTGTAGAGTCTATGAGGCCAAACGGCGTTTTAATGGCACAAATAACACCAAGAGGAGGCAGGATTTCGGGTACTTCTTCCATCGTTCAATTAGACGCTTGGAATTGGCAAGATGCCGCTGTAAAAACAGATGACGCCATTCATATGAATTGGCCAGGAAGTTTTACACGCGGGAAATGGTGGTTAGGAGAAGATCCAGGTTTAAAAGTGGATGTTAAATATGCTGATAATATTGATAAAATAAAATCTTATTTTTTGGATGCTAAAAATTATTTAGCTGGAAATAAAGAAAAAAAACACCTTCCTTATGAAGGGACTAAAGGATTATTTAATGGTTCTCAAAAACTATTTATTCATGTTAGTGGCCAAAGAGAAATTACCGATGCAATTACAACTGCAAAAGAAGTAGGTATTGATAATTTGGTTATTGTTCGCGGAGACGGGTCAGATAAAGTAACCGATTTATTAGTAAAACATAAGATTCCTGTTATTTTAAACAGACCTCATAGAAACTCAAATAGCGAAGATGATGCTTACGACTATACCTATACAATTGCAAAAGTTTTAACTGATAAAGGCGTTTTAGTAAGTATCGGAATGGAAGGACAAATGGAACGTATGAATACGAGAAATCTTCCTTTTTATGCAGGTACTTTTGCTGCTCATGGTTTAGATAAAGAAGTGGCTTTAAAAATGCTAACAGGTAACACCGCAAAAATTTTAGGAATTGATGATATGGTGGGGACTTTAGAGGTTGGCAAACATGCTACTTTATTTATTTCTGAGGGCGATGCTTTAGATATGCGGGGTAATAATTTATCGAAAGCTTATATTCAAGGCAGAGATATTAGTCTAGAAACACACCAAACAAAACTTTGGAAGCGGTATTCTGATAAGTACAAATCTAAATAGTTTATGCATGTTATAAAGAAAAAAGGCTCGCAATTGCGGGCCTTTTCTTATGAGAGTACTAATCGACAAAAGTCATTAATATACTTACTTTCTCCCTTTCTCTTTTTTCATACCTAGTTTTCAAATCAAATTCAAATAGTAAGAAAAAGGATCAATATAATAGTACACCACAAATATTCTTAATATTTTGAGTATTCGCAAGACCAAGAAGTCAGTATATTTGCACTAATGAAAGAAATTACAAGCATTCAAAATTCTTACATCAAAAATCTATTAAAGCTTCAAGAAAAAGCTCGTGAACGTAAAAAACAAGCTTTGTTTTTAATAGAGGGTAAACGTGAAATCTCTTTAGCAATAGCTGCTAATTACGAATTTGAAAACATCCTGTTTCTAGAGAATTTTATTTCTGAACATGAAATTCTACATCTTTTTAATCAAAACGTCAACAGAACCGTTATCTCTAAAGAAGTCTATCAGAAATTAGCTTATAGAGATTCTACAGAAGGTATTATTGCTGTTGTAAAAACAAAAAGTCTTACATTAAACACCATTCATTTTAAAAATGAAAACCCTTTAATTTTGGTAACCGAAGGGATTGAAAAACCTGGAAATATTGGTGCTTTATTAAGAACCGCTGATGCTGCAAACATCGATGCTGTTTTTATTGCAAACCCTAAAAGCGATTTATATAATTCAAATATTATACGCTCTAGCGTAGGTTGCGTTTTCACCAATCAAATAGCGATGGGAACCTCCGAAGAAATTATTGCCTTTTTAAAGGAAAAAAATATCAATATTTTTGCAACAACTTTGCAAAACTCAAACGAATATCATCAAGAAAAGTACACAAAACCCACGGCTATTGTTGTGGGAACAGAAGCAACAGGTTTATCAGAGATTTGGAGAGAAAAAGCAACCCAAAACATCAACATACCTATGCAAGGAAAAATAGATTCTATGAACGTTTCTGTGGCAGCAGCCATTGTAATTTTTGAAGCAAAAAGACAACGAGAATTTAAAATGTAAATACATGAAAATATTAGGAATAGACATTGGAGGATCAGGAATTAAAGCTGCAATTGTAGACACAAAAACAGGTGAATTAATTACTGAAAGACACCGTATTGCAACTCCAAAACCCGCTACACCAGATGCGGTTGCTAGCGTTATTAAAGAAATGGTTGACCATTTTAATTGGAAAAAAGCGGTTGGCTGTAGTTTTCCTACGACTATTGTTAATGGAAAATGTATTCATTCTGGAAATTTAAGTGAAAAATGGCTCAATGTAAAGGTTGATAAATTATTTAAAAAAGAGTGTAAACTTCCTTTTTATGTTAGTAATGATGCAGATTTAGCAGGAGTTGCAGAAGTAAATCTAGGCGCTGGTAAAAATAAAAAAGGTGTTACAATTGTGATTACTATTGGCACAGGTATCGGTTCTGGACTTTTTTATAACGGACAATTAATTCCGAATTTAGAAATTGGAAAAATGTTACATTCTGATGGGAAAATCATTGAATTTTTTACTGCAGATTCTGTAAGAAAAAAAGAAGAATTGTCTTTAAAACAATGGGCCTTTCGTTTTGACACGCTTTTGAATTATACGAGAATCGTATTCTCGCCAAGTTTAATTATTTTAGGTGGTGGAATTAGTAAAAAATATGATGAATTTAAAGAGTACTTGGAGACAGACGTGGAAGTAAAAGTTGCTGAATTTAGAAATAACGCAGGTATTGTTGGTGCTGCAATGTTTGCTAGTAAAGAGGGTATATAGGGTTGAATTTAGGTTGTTTTTAAACTTAAGTCAAATGCAATTTATTGCTTATTCTAACTTAATTACTAAAATTCTGATTAAAAATTCTATTTGTTATTTGTTTACTAAATTAGTCGTTTGAATCTGAAACAAACTACAAACCCTTTACAAGGCAAAACTCCATATAAGTAAATGCAACCCATTACTCTATTTTATATTCTAATAGCAATCATCATCGTCAGTTTTATCATTGATAAAATTTTAGACACGTTAAATGCTAAACATTTTAATGATAAAATCCCTGAAAAAATAGCGGATGTTTATGATGCCGCTGAATATAAAAAATCTCAAGCGTATAAAAAGGCGAATGAGAAATTCTCAAATATAACATCTACTTTTTCAATAGTTTTAACGTTGATTTTCTTTTTTATTGAAGGATTTAAATATGTAGATGATTTTGCAAGAAGCTTTGCAGAGCACCCAATATTGGTGGCATTAATTTTTTTCGGATTCATTATGTTGGGGTCAGATATTTTAACAACTCCGTTTTCGTATTATCAAACATTTGTTATTGAAGAAAAATTTGGATTTAACAAATCGACAAAAAAAACATTTTGGTTTGATAAAATAAAAGGTTGGTTGATGAGCATACTTTTAGGTGGTGGGATTTTATCACTAATCATTTGGTTTTATCAATTTGCTGGAGAAAACTTCTGGATATATGCTTGGATTTTAGTTGCGGTTTTTTCTTTATTGATGAATATGTTTTATGCAAAACTAATTGTTCCTATATTCAATAAACAGAAACCTTTAGAATCTGGAGAATTAAAGTCTGCTATAGAAAACTACGCAAAAAAAGTAGGTTTTACTTTAAATAATATTTTTGTTATTGATGGTTCAAAACGCTCTACCAAGGCAAATGCCTATTTCTCTGGTTTTGGTTTACAAAAAAGAATTACTCTTTTTGATACCTTAATAAACGATTTAGAAACAGCCGAAATTGTTGCTGTTTTAGCACACGAAGTTGGTCATTATAAAAAAAAACACGTCATTTTTAATCTGGGGTCTTCTATCCTACTCACGGGTTTAACTTTGTTTATTTTATCACTCTTTATAAATTCTTCGCTTTTGTCAGAAGCTTTGGGAGTTTCTACTCCTAGTTTTCATATTGGGTTAATCGCTTTCGGGATTTTATACTCACCAATATCTGAAGTTACAGGTTTGTTTATGAATTATATGTCTAGAAAATTCGAATATCAAGCAGACAATTATGCCAAAGAAACCTTTGAAGCAAATCCTTTAATTTCATCACTTAAAAAATTATCAAAAAATAGTTTGAGTAATTTAACGCCTCATCCTGCGTATGTTTTTATGCATTATTCACATCCAACTTTGTTGGAAAGAATTAAAAATTTAGAGAAATAGTTGAAACCATGATTGTACAAAATATGTTGACATAGATTTCACAAATTTGAACATATTAGAATTCTACAATTTAAAATGCGTGGGACTCTATAAAATATGTGGAATTACGTAATATCAAGAAATTAAGTTTTGAAAAAAATTATATCTAAATCAAAAATTAGTTAAAACTCGTCTCCTTTTCCGGTACAAATCGTTTCTATATCTATAAAATTAGCTTTCGTATTATTATGAAATTTAGAATCCTAAATACTTGTTTGTTCAAATAGTTATTCATAAATTCACTTTACGTAGAAAATAAAATCATGATTGTACCCCATGTCATATACAGCCACTAAAGAGGAAGAAAATAAGGAGATTGCAAATCGTTACAAAAATTTACTAAAAGGAACCTATGAAATTTTATCAAAAAAAGATAAAGAACTGATTAGAAAGGCTTTTGAAATTGCTGTTGACGCACATTCTAACCAACGCAGAAAAACCGGAGAACCTTATATTTTTCATCCGATTGCGGTGGCAAAAATTGTAGCCATGGAAATTGGTCTAGGAGCCACTTCTATTGCGGCAGCTTTGTTGCATGATGTAGTAGAAGATACCGAATATACCATAGATGATATAGAACAATTATTTGGCGAGACGATTGCTAGAATTGTAAATGGACTGACAAAAATATCGCGTTTAAATAAAGAGCAAGACGCTTCTATACAAGCAGAAAATTTCAGAAAAATGTTATTAACCTTGCATGATGATGTAAGAGTTATTTTAATAAAAATTGCGGACAGATTGCACAATATGCAAACAATGGATGCAATGCCTGTTCAAAAACAAGTAAAAATAGCATCAGAAACTTTATATATTTATGCGCCTTTAGCACATCGATTAGGTTTGTATAATATTAAAACTGAATTAGAAGATTTAGGATTAAAATATACGGAACCAGATGTTTTTACTAGTATCGTGGCAAAACTAAAAGCTAGCAAAGAGGAACAACAAAATTATTTAGAGCGTTTCACAAATACGCTTAAAAGTGGTTTAAATAAAGAGAAATTTTCTTTTGATATAAAAGGTAGATTTAAATCTATTTATTCCATCAAAAGAAAAATGTTAAAGCAAAATGTTACATTTGATGAAGTTTTTGATAAATACGCCATCAGAATTATTTTCAAACCAATTTCTGAAGATGAAAAGCATGATGCTTGGAAAATATATTCTATTGTAACCGATAATTTTAGACCTAATCCTGCTCGTTTACGAGATTGGATTTCGCAACCAAAATCGACAGGTTACGAGGCATTGCATATAACTGTTGTGGGACCTGATGCACAGTGGGTAGAAGTTCAAATTCGTTCTGAACGCATGAACGAAATTGCAGAAAAAGGATATGCTGCCCACTTTAAATACAAACAAGGTGATAAAACCGAAAGTGGTTTAGAAGGTTGGCTAAACAAACTAAAAGAAACATTAGAAAATCAGAATATTAACGCAGTTGATTTTGTTGAAGATTTTAAACTGAATTTATATGCAAAAGAAATCTATGTTTTTACGCCTAAAGGCGAATTAAAATCACTTCCAAAAGATGCTTCTGCATTAGATTTTGCATTTTCAATTCATACAGATGTTGGTTTAAAATGTAGAGGCGCAAAAGTAAATGGTAAATTAGTTCCTTTAAGTTATGCCTTAAAGAGTGGAGATCAAATAGAAGTAATTACAAGCTCCACAAACAAACCAAACTCTAGATGGTTAGATTTTGTGATTACCGCAAGAGCAAAAACCAAAATTAGAGCCGCTTTAAAAGACGAAGAAAAAGTAATTGCAGAAGAAGGAAAAGCAATTTTGTTGCGAAAATTACGGCATCTAAAAATTCCTTTTAATGAAAAGTCAATAAACCAATTAGTTGTCTACTTCAAATTAAGAACAAGTTTCGATTTATTTTATCGATTTGGGAATGGAGCAATAGACAACACCCAATTAAAAGCATTTGTATCCCAAAGAAATAGTACGATTTTAAACTTCTTTAAAACGAAGTTAAGAAGAAGTTTACCAAATAATGACGCTTTAGAGCATGCTGAAGAAATTACCAATAAATATGATGCTTTAGTTTTTAGTAAAGAAGAAGAAAAGTTAGATTATAAACTCTCTAAATGTTGTAATCCGATTCCCGGGGATAAAGTTTTTGGGTTTTTAACCATAAATGATGGTATTAAAGTTCACAAACAAAATTGTCCGAATGCCATTTCTTTGCAATCTAATTATGCATATCGAGTGATGCTTGCAAAATGGATAGATTCTACAAAGCAAGATTTTAAAGTAGTTTTACATATTGATGGTGTTGATAATAGTGGTATTGTAAATAATGTAACCCATATAATTTCTAGTAATGTTGGAGTCTTTATTCATAGCATAAATATTTCAAGCGATGAAGGCGTATTTGATGGTAAATTATCAATAAGTGTAAAAAATAGTTCGCAATTAAATAAGTTAATACAGCGTATTCAAAAAGTAGACGGTGTAAAAACGGTAGAACGTGTTAATAGAATGTAATATCATTTTATAATAAATAGATATTTATTCAGAAATAACCTTAAATTTGCCCTACGTTAAAATTAAAACCATGAGTAATTCTCTTGAAAACCAGGAAGTAGTTAAAAAAGTTTTTACTTCATACTTGCAAGAGCATAAGCACAGAAAAACACCTGAACGCTATGCTATACTCCAAGAAATATATGATGTTGAAGAACATTTTGATATAGAATCTTTATATGTCAAAATGAAAAACAAAAATTATAGGGTAAGCAGAGCTACCCTATACAACACCATAGATTTATTATTGGACTGTAATTTGGTTCGAAAACATCAATTTGACGGTCAATCAATGGCGCGTTATGAAAAAAGTTATTTTGATAAAAATCATGATCATGTTATTTTTTCAGACACAGGTGAGGTAAAAGAATTCTGTGACCCTAGAATACATGTAATCAAAAAAACGATAGAGGATATTTTTGATATTGACATCCATAGTCATTCTCTTTATTTTTACGGAACTACAAAGAAAAAACCATAAAAAAGTAAGCACGCTCGCTTGCTAAAATAACAAACAACTAAAAACAACAAATTAACACAACTGATGGCTGTAGATTTATTATTAGGATTGCAATGGGGAGATGAAGGAAAAGGTAAAATTGTAGATGTATTGACCAATAATTACGATATTATTGCGCGTTTTCAAGGAGGTCCAAATGCAGGACATACTTTAATTTTTGATGGTTTTAAGCACGTTTTACACACAATTCCTTCAGGTATTTTTCATAAAACAGCTTTAAATGTTGTTGGTAATGGTGTGGTTATAGACCCTGTTATCTTTAAAAAAGAACTTGAAAATTTAGACAAACACGACATAGATTATACTTCTAGATTATTAATTTCTAGAAAAGCACATTTGATTTTACCAACACACCGATTGTTAGATGCCGCCTCTGAAACATCAAAAGGAAAAGCAAAAATTGGTTCTACATTAAAAGGAATTGGCCCAACGTATATGGACAAAACTGGAAGAAATGGAATGCGTGTTGGAGATTTAGAGCTAAAAGACTGGAAAGAGAAATATGATGCTTTAACAGAAAAGCATCTTAAAATGTTACAATTTTTTGATGTTCAAATTGAATACGATTTAAAAGAATTAGAAGCTGAATTTAGAAAAGGAATTGATAAATTAAAAACACTTAAATTTATCGATAGCGAAGAGTTTTTAAACCAAGCAATTAAAAATAAAAAAACAATTTTAGCGGAAGGCGCTCAAGGGTCTTTGTTAGATATTGATTTTGGAACCTATCCTTTTGTAACCTCTTCTAATACAACTGCGGCAGGTGCTTGTACTGGATTGGGAGTTGCGCCAAATAGAATTAGCGATGTTTTCGGAATCTTTAAAGCCTACACAACTCGAGTGGGTTCAGGACCTTTTCCTACAGAGTTATTTGATAAAGATGGGAAAGACATGGCAAGAATTGGTCATGAATTTGGGGCAACTACAGGAAGACCAAGACGTTGTGGTTGGTTAGATTTAGTCGCTTTAAAATATGCTGTAGATATAAATGGTGTCACACAATTAATGATGATGAAGGGAGATGTTCTTTCTGGTTTTAAAACACTAAAGATTTGTACTTCTTACAATTATAAAGGTAAAAAAATCACGCATTTACCCTATAATATAGAACCCGAAAACGTGTCTGTGAATTATACAGAATTTAAAGGTTGGGAAGAAGATTTAACAAAAATGACTTCCGCAGATCAATTACCAAAAAACTTAATGGACTATGTTGCTTATATTGAACAAGAAACAGGAGTTCCTGTTAAAATAGTTTCTGTAGGTCCAGATAGAAAACAAACAATTAATAGGTAGTTTTACCTTAATATTAAGAAATTTGAAATATTCTTTTCATTATTTTTGTAGCAAAACAAATATCTTGAAAAGAATATTTTTTTTGTTGCTACTTTTTACATCTTTAGTTTCTTTTTCTCAGGAGAAAAAGAAACTAAAATATTATGCTGAACAGCAAGATACCGATGAAGAAAAATATCCTGGTGCTACCATGCTTTTGGGTAAAGTAAAAATGACCCAAGACGGCATTGTTCTAACTTGCCAACAAGCATTATTTTACAAAAAACAAAACTTTTTTAAAGCCATTGGTAACGTTCTTATAAAACAAGGTGATACGATTACACAAACCAGTGATTATGCAGATTATGATGCCAATTCTAAACAAGCACTTTCGTGGGGTAATGTGGTTTTAAAAGACCCTGCAATGACTTTAACTACAGATACTTTGCAATTTGATCGAATTAATCAGAAGTTATACTATCAAAGTTATGCTACGATAAAAGATACAACAAATACCTTAAAAAGTAAAGTTGGAAACTATTATTTAGAAGATAAAAAATTTATAGCAACTACAAGAGTAACGGTTGTAAATCCGGAGCACAATTTAGTCTCCAATCATTTAAATTATTACACAGAATCAGGACATGCCTATTTGTATGGACCATCAACCATAACAAACACTAAAAACGAAAATAAAATTTATTGTGAAAGAGGCTTTTACAATACGAAAACAGATATTTCTCATTTTATAAAGAATGCCAAGCTTTTTCTAAAAGAAAGAACCATTGAAGGTGATAGTTTGTATTATGATAAAAATAGAGGTTTTGCCTCTGCAACCAATAATATACAAGTAATTGATACCTTGCAAAATTTTATAACAAAAGGTAATTATGCAGAATTATTTGAATTGAAAGATTCCTTATACATTATTAAAGAGGCAGTTGCCATTTCTATTGTCGATAAAGATTCTATGTTTATTCATGGTGACACGCTGTTAATAACAGGTAAAACAAATAGTAGAATTATAAGAACCTATCATAACGTAAAAATATTTAAGTCGGATTTACAAGGAAAATGCGATTCTATTCATACCAATCAGGCAACGGGTTATACCAAAATGTATAGAAACCCTGTAATTTGGTCAGATAAGAATCAAATTACAGGAGATAGTATTTATTTGCAATCAAACGTAGAAACTGAAAAATTAGACTCTTTAAAGGTTTTTAATAATTCCTTTATCATTTCTAAAGATTCATTATCAGACGACGATTTCAACCAAATTAAAGGTCGTAATATGTTGGGTAAGTTTGAAAAAAACAAATTAAAAACCTTGTTTGTAGAAGGAAATGCAGAATCTGTCTATTTCAATAGAAATGAAGAAACACAAATTTTAGAAACCATCACCAAAGAAATTTCTAGTGAGATAGAATTCACTTTTGAAGATGGTGCTATTGTATCCATAAAATACTTAAAAGCTTCGGACGGAAAAACATACCCTCCATCATTATTAAAAGAAGATGTGCAAAGGTTAAAAGGTTTTATTTGGCGAGAAAATGAGCAACCCAAGAAAATGGAAGATATTTTTATAAGAGATACGGATCAAAATAAGCCCCCTTTAAAAAAGAAATCGACTGAAAAACCAGCTTTAATTCCAGACCCAAAGAAAGCAAAAAACAAGAAAAAAAAATCTTTAATTTCAAAAATAGGGCAATAAGTTGAATGAAGATTTTTATACATATCAAGCTCAAACATCACCGCATCCTCTTGCCATAGAAATTTCGCATGCAAAAGGAAGTTATATTTATGACACAAAGGGCAAAAGGTATTTAGATTTTGTTGCTGGCGTTTCCGCCAATAGTTTAGGTCACAATCATCCAAAAGTTTCTGAAGCTATTAAAAATCAAGTCGATAGTTATGCACATGTTATGGTGTATGGAGAGTTTATTCAGCAACCCCAAGTAGCACTTTGCAAAATATTAGCTGCTACCCTACCGGGAACTTCAGCAGCTGTTTATATTACTAATTCTGGCACGGAAGCAACAGAAGGCGCCCTAAAATTAGCCAAAAGAGTTACAGAAAGATCAGAAATTATTGCTGCAAAAAATTCATATCATGGCAACACACAAGGCGCCATGAGTGTGTCTGGTGTAGAAAGACAAAATGCTGCTTTTCGGCCTTTAATTCCTGGTATTAAATTTATTGCTTTTAACTGTGCCTTTTGTCTGCAAAAAATAACAAAAAAAACGGCGGCTGTTATTTTAGAAACCATTCAAGGTGGTGCAGGTTTTATAGAATCTCAAAATGATTATTTATCAAAAGTAAAAAAACGATGTGAAGAAGTTGGGGCCTTATTAATTTTAGATGAAATTCAAACAGGTATTGGCAGAACAGGAACTTTCTGGGGTTTTGAAAATTACAACGTAGTTCCTGATATTATCATAACAGGTAAAGGATTAGGCGGTGGTATGCCCATTGGTGCCTTTATTGCTTCTTTTGAGCACATGAGCTTGTTAAAAGACAACCCGAAATTAGGGCACATTTCTACCTTTGCAGGTCATCCTGTGATTGCGGCAGCGGCATTGGCAACCGTAACAGAAATTCTTGAAAAAAATTATCTATCCGAAAGTTTAAGAAAAGAAAAAATCATTCGAAAACACTTACGACATTCTGCTATAAGAGAAATTAGAGGCAAAGGTTTAATGTTGGCCGCACTTGTTGAAACACCAGAATTAGCTGCTAAAATCATATTGAAATGTCTTGAAAAAGGCTTGATTTTATTCTTTCTCTTATTTGAAGGCAAAGCTATGAGAATTACACCTCCACTTACCATATCCGATACTGAACTTATAGAAGGTTGTGCACTACTTTTAGAAGCAATTGAAGAAGTACTTTAAATTCATTTTTCTTTCTTTATTATTAGCGCTGCTATAAAAAAACATATTTTTCCTGTTTGCCCTATAAACGAAAGATGTATCTTGCTGAAAACTATACGGGTACCTTATCCCCCGAAATTATATATGCCATAGTATCGTTTAAATTAACTAATAAAATATTGTTTAAACTATGGAATTAAAAATCGAAAACTTAAGTAAAACCTATTCAAATGGTGTGCAAGCACTAAAAGACGTTTCTCTAACGATTCCTCAAGGAATGTTTGGTTTATTGGGCCCTAATGGTGCAGGAAAATCATCTTTAATGAGAACTTTAGCAACCCTGCAACAAGCAGACGCTGGTTCGGTGATATTAGATGACCTCGATATTTTAAAAGACAAGTCTAAAGTAAGAGAAATTCTAGGATATTTACCTCAAGAATTTGGGGTATATCCAAAAGTAAGTTCTTATAATATGCTGAACCATATTGCCTCGTTGAAAGGAATCTCTAACAAAGGGGAAAGAAAAGATTTAGTGGAATCATTACTAACAAAAACAAATCTTTGGGATGTCCGTAATAAAAGTTTAGGCACCTATTCTGGAGGTATGAAACAGCGTTTTGGCATTGCACAAGCTTTAATTGGTGATCCAAGATTAATTATTGTAGATGAGCCAACGGCTGGTTTAGACCCTGCAGAGCGTATTCGTTTTCATAATTTATTAAGTGAGATTGGCGAAAACACCATCGTAATTTTATCAACACATATTGTAGAAGACATTTCTAACTTGTGCAATAATATGGCTATAATCTGTTCTGGAGAAGTTGTTGCAAAAGGAAATCCTGCCACTTTAGTTGAAGGTTTAAGAGGAAAAGTTTGGAAAAAATCAATTGAAAAAGCAGAACTTGAGAGTTATCAAAAGGACATGCAAGTCATATCAACGCATTTAAAAGCAGGTAAAACAGTCATTCATGTAGTAAGCGATGCGCAACCAAATGCATCATTTGAACCAAGTACCGCTAATCTAGAAGATGTTTATTTTGCTGAAATTACTTCACGTATGGAGACAATCTCTGCATAATTGTTTACTAATCAATTTTAAAACCATTCAATTATGTTTAAAGAAATCTTTCTATTTGAAATAAAATACAGATTAAAGCGTACGGCAACTTGGGCGTATTTCGGAATATTATTAATTTTTGGGCTTATTTTTTCTATTGGCGGCAATGGTCCTGCTTCAGAAAAAGTATTTGTGAATTCCCCTGTAGCGATTGCGACCATGCTTTCTGTAATTAGCATCTTTGGTATTATGCTTTCTAGTGCCATTATGGGCGTTCCTGTATACAGGGATATAGAACATAAAACCGAAAATTATTATTTTACTTATCCTATTTCAGAAAAAGGATATTTATTAGGGCGTTTTTTAGGGTCTATGTCTGTGCTATTTATGGTCAGTCTTGGGCTTCATATCGGTTTAATTATAGGGTTTTTAATTGGTCCTTTTGCGGGATATATAGAAGCAGATCGTTTTACCGATTTTAATCTATGGTATTATATACAGCCAACAATTACTATATATTGGACTAACTTTTTCTTTGCAGGTTGTATCTTTTTTGCTTTAGTAAGTTTAACTAAAAAAGTTATGCTTGCTTACGCAGGTGGTGCTATTTTGTTTATCACCTATTTAATTACACAAACCTTAACACAAGATATTGAAAATAAAGATTTAGTAAGTTTATTAGATCCTTTTGGTTTAGGAACATTTCAAAATATTATTCAGTATTGGACTCCAGAAGAACAAAATTCACAAACAGTTCCTTTTACAGGGATGTTAGTTTGGAATCGTCTTATTTGGGTTGGTTTAGGTTTATCAGCTTTATGCTACACGTTGTTTCGCTTCAATTTTCAAAGATTTCTAAACAAGAATTATGCTAGTAAAAAGAAAAACGACAATTTAAATGCACCAAAAGCTTCTGCTGCTTTAACGAAGATTCCAAAGGTTTCAAAAGTATTTTCTAGTTCGTTAAATGTTAGCTTACTATTTCAATTAGCTTTGATGGAATTGAAGAATATTGTAAGAGATAATTTCTTTAAAGCCATACTTATTGCCGCCGTTTTATTCTTATTTTTTGATGGCTGGTTTGGTGCTCCTTTATATGGAACGCCATCATTACCGCTTACCCTATACATGCTAGAAGTTAAGAGTTTTACATATATCATTTTGATCTTTATTTTGATTGTTTTTATGACAGGCGAAGTTTTACACAGAGAACGAAATGTAAATTATGATCAGATTTTTGGTTCTTTACCTATTCCGAATAAAATTGTATACGGCTCTAAATTTTTAGCTTTGGTAATGATCAGCTTTATCTTGGTAAATTTAGTTTTAGTAAGTGGTCTGCTCAACCAAGTATTGAAAGGGTATTTTAATTTTGAGTTTGATTTATATTTTATTGATTTATATCTGATAGAATTTCCAAAGTACATCACCTTTATTATGCTTGCTTTTTTTGTGCATTCTATGGTGACAAAAAAGTTTATGGGACACGTGATTGCCATTGCTATTTGGGCGTTTCTTTTTGCTTTGAATAGTTTAGCCGACATCAATAACAATTTATACTTGTACAGTTATACACCTAATTATACACTTTCGGACATGAATGGTTTTGGCCATTTTAGTGAAGCTTTACTCTGGTTTAGAACCTATTGGTTGGCTTGCGGAGCTTTTTTAACCATTATTGGATACCTTTTTTGGAAACGTGGCACAGATTCAGGTTTTAAAGCAAGATGGCAATTGGCAAAAGAACGTTTGAATGTCAAAACGATTTCTTTGCTTGTAGTTTTATTGGTCGTCTTTTTTGGATCTGGTGCTTTTATCAATTATAATACAAAAACCATTAACAAGTATGCAACGAATGATGCAGGTACCGTTAGTCGTGCAAACTATGAAAAAGATTTAGCGAAATATGATAAAATTGCACAACCAAAAATAATTGATGTGAAAGTGTTGGCAGATTTGGTTCCTGAAAATCGTTCAGCAACGATACAGACAAACTATATCATGGTCAATAAATCTGATGAAGTTATAGATTCCTTGCATTTAAATTGGGGCGCAGAAGGTTTGCTTAAAAAAGAAGTAATCTCCTTTACATTGAATGGAAAAGAACCCAAATTAGGCAAACGTTATGACAATTATGGGTATGAAGTATATGCTTTTGAAACACCTTTACAACCAAAAGATACCATAATGCTAGAACTAAAAATAGCAGCGTCTTATAAAGGTTTTCCAAACGAAGGATCTGGATCTGACATTGTGTTTAATGGTACTTTTTTAAATAATAGCTTTTTTCCTTCTTTTGGTTATGACGCCCAAGGAGAATTAACGAGCGATCAAGATCGTAAAAAGTATGAATTACCGATAAAAGACTATCAATTACCGGTGCAAACAGATAATTGGGGAACTAACAATTTACTTTTTAATGATGATGCAGATTACATTACTTTTGAAGGAACAGTAAGTACAGCACCAGATCAAATTGCTATTATGCCAGGAAAATTGCAAAAAGAATGGGTAGAGAATGGTCGTAAATATTACACGTACAAAATGTCTGGAGAATTAGATTTCTTTTATAATATTTCTTCTGCTAGATATGCCGTACATCGTGAAGTTTGGACGGGTGTATCTGGAAAGAAAGTAAACATAGAAATTTTTCACCACCCAACACATACTTATAATATAGATCGATTTGTAAAAGGTGTTAAACATTCTATGGATTATTTTTCTGAAAATTATGGTGCCTATCAATACAGCCAAATGCGAATTTTAGAATTCCCGAGATATGCTGGTTTTGCACAATCTTTTCCAAACACCGTTCCTTTTTCAGAAAGTTTTGGTTGGGTCGGTGATTTTAGTGATCCTAACGATTTAGATTATGTCTACACCGTAACGGCGCATGAAGTAGCGCATCAGTGGTGGGGACATCAAGTTTCTCCTTCTGCCACACGAGGTGCAAATCAGATTTCTGAATCTATGGCAGAATATTCTTCTTTAATGGTCATGAAAAAAGAATATGGAGCAGATGCCATGCAGGAATTTTTAAAAGTAGAATTAGATAACTATTTAAGAAGCAGGTCTAATGAAAGTAAATTTGAAAAAACGTTACTAGATAATGATAATCAAGCCTATGTTTGGTATAGAAAAGGTGGTTTAATTTTATACGGCTTGCAAGATTTAATAGGAGAAAGCAATTTAAATAGAGGTTTTAAAGCCTATATGACTGCTGCCAAATTTAGAGAAGCGCCATTTACAACTACTATAGAATGGTTCGATTATATGAAGGAGGTAACACCAGATTCTTTGCAATACTATTTAGAAGATAGTTTTGAAAAAATAACCTTGTATTCGAATAAAGCGACAAAAGCTACTTATAAAAAATTAGGGGATGACAAATATGAGGTCACTATTACAGTAGAAAGTGCTAAAAATTATTTTGATGGCAATGGTAAATTATTAGAGGAAGGTAGTAAACCAAATGCATTAGATATTGGCATTTTTGACAATAATATCAAAAATACACAAGGCATGATAGTAAAATCTGCTTTAATCCTTAAGAAAGTATGGGTGCAACCCGGAACCTCCTCATTTACCTATATAACAAATAAAGTTCCTGTAAAAGCCGGAATTGACCCCTATAACATAATGATAGATCGCATACCTGATGACAACCTTATTTCCATAGAAGAAATTTTTGATTAAAGAAGACTAATCTGTAAAAAGGCTGTCTAAAAAGTATATATCTGGTTTTTAAAACAAGGAATTTAAAGCATATTGACCATAAGAATTCAATAAAGCTCTCTGATCTCCGCTAACAGGTATTAGTAACTTTTTAAACAGCTTTTTTTTGCTAAAATATGTTTTACTACTTTACAAAAACCTGTTATTTGAGCTTTTAACCCGGTGCCTTCTTTGGTTTTTGTCTTAACTTTTTGCCTAAAGTATCTTAAATGACTAGAAGAAAAAATTAATTTTATACTTTGTTGTACTTTCATTATTTTTAAACATTATTTTCACTCAGTATTTTTTGGCAAATTTTTCTAAAGAATTTTATTATTCTGTTTCTTTAATAATATCATCAATAATTACTGCTAATCCTTCAAGATTATTGCCAGCTGATTTTAGCCTATATAAATAATCGTCTATAATGTTTTCAAACTTTATGTCTTTAAATATATATAGCTTATCAATTTTCAATAGCGTTTTATTCTGCCATTTTAATGTGCCATACATATCAATGTCTCTCATAGAATAATTTTCTGTTAGATAAGGGACTAATTCGTTATCAATTTTTAATTCAGCTCGATTAAAACTAACATCTGTACTTTTAAGGTTTCTTGTACATTTATAAAGTAGATTTTTTAAATTCTCATTTTGTAGTAATTGTAATTTACCTGATTGTAATAAGTCAAAAATTGTATTTTCTGAAGGTCTAAAAAAACCAGTTTCTAACATTACATACATCAAACTATCCAAATTCTGTTGTTGGATAAGTTCTCTTTTTTGTCCAACAAGATTTAGTAATGTGATGGAAACTTTACAACCTTGATTGTTTTTTTCAAGTCCTAATTTTAAAGCATTCTTATTTTCTAAAAATTCAGTATGTATGTTTTTTAAAATAACTTTTTCTTCGTTTTCTAACTGTCTTTCCTGATTCCAATTATTAATTGATACGGCAATTAAAATTCCAATAACAACAAGAATGACTTCTCCAACAGCATACGTCATATATTTCCCGAATTTGTTTTCAGTCAGCATTTTTTGTCTAATTTTTCTAAAGAATTTTATCATTGATTAGTGGTTTGTGGTAATGCATCTCTACTTGTTTATATAAGATTTTTTTCTGTAGTTATCCACTAAAGTTAATAAATAATAACTGAATAGAAAGTCCGCAAGGACTTTCGCAAGTAGGCAAAAAGCCAGCAATAAATTATATACGGCTTAAGTTTACACTTCATTAAATTTAACACATAATCAGAAAAGACAAAAGAGGGGATTAAGGTTATTTTACACGCAGAAGCTTTAGACTTCGTCAACATTGAAAATCACCTCTCTTTTCTACACAGATTTCGTACAGTTCTATGAGGCTTTTTAGACCTCGATTTTAAGTCGTTGAAACTCGCGTAGTATGTCCTTTCAAAAAACATT
>JAWUYT010000042.1:0-13454 GCA_034110665.1 Polaribacter sp. | reverse complement strand
CATACGGACCATAAAAGGACCATAATTCCCATAATCTGCTGGCCACCAATCTTGTGAATTAGTCATAAAATGGTTTACATCTTTTTTTAATGCTGCATAATCAATGCTATTAAAAGCAGTTGCATAATCAAAATCTTTGGCCATAGGATTTGATGCTTCTCCGTTTTGGCGCAGAATGTTTAACTTTAACTCATTTGGCCAAAAATCTCGAACAGAAGTTCCGCTCCCAGCTGTTTGTTTTTGAGTACCACCCATAAATGGACATTGGCTAATATTTCCGTCGCTATTATTCATTTTTTTGACTATTTAAAAGATTGATATAATTCAAAACTACAATAATCTTTTGAATAATTTTTATCTATATTTTTTATTTAATTATAATTAAAAGCTATAATGGTTCTTGTTTGTATGGTTCTTTATCAAAAGATTATTGAATTTGATTGTAAGTGATTTTACTATAACTAAAGCTGATATATATATAAATAGTTAACATTAACTTTTTTGTACTCAATCGTGTTTTGAGGGGTATCTTTGCAACTTAAAAAATATCTAACAAAATCAAATTATAAAAATAGCATGGCAACAGCAGTAGGTAAAAAATTTCCAGATTTAAATGTAGACGCAATGAATGAAATGGGCGATACTTTTAAACTTAATGTATTAGAGGAGGCCGTAAATAATAAGAAAAAGGTATTGTTATTTTGGTATCCAAAAGATTTCACATTTGTATGTCCCACAGAATTACACGCTTTTCAAGCAGCCGTAGGTGAGTTTGAAAAAAGAAATACGATTGTAATTGGTGCTTCTTGTGATACCCCAGAGGTGCATTTTGCGTGGTTAAGTACTTCTAAAGATAATGGCGGAATTGAAGGTGTAACATACCCGATTTTAGCAGATACAAACAGGAATTTATCATCAATTTTAGGCATTTTAGATATCAAGAATGAAACGTTTGATGAAATTTCACAAACTGTTCAAGTTGAAGGAGATAATGTAACGTATAGAGCTACATATTTAATAGATGAAGAAGGAACTGTTTTTCATGAAGGAATCAATCATATGCCCGTTGGTAGAAATGTAAATGAATTTTTACGTTTAGTTGATGCGTATGCGCATGTGCAAACTCATGGAGAGGTTTGTCCTGCAAATTGGGAAGAAGGTAAAGAAGCAATGGCGCCCAATGCCAAAGGAACTGCTGAATATTTAGCGTCTCATTTAAACTAACTATTAGATATGGTACAAGAATTAACAGAAGATAATTTACAAGCAATTGTAGATGGTAATGAAAAAGTTGTAGTGCAATACTCTGCATCTTGGTGTGGTAATTGTAGAATTATGAAACCAAAATTTAAAAAATTGGCTTCAGAATTAGAGACGATTAAGTTTGTTATTGTTGATGCTGAAAAATTTCCTGAAAGCAGAAAATTAGCAGATGTTAGTAATTTACCAACATTTGCAACGTTTGTAGGGGGTGAAAAGAAAAATCAAACGCAAACAAACAAGTTTGATGTTTTCAAGGAATTGGTAAACGCAATAGTGTAAGTATGAAATTACCTATAATAAAACACTTAACAAACTTTATCGAACAAAACGATCAGGATTATATTTTAGAAACTATTGAAACTCTTGAGGCATTAACAGAGGTGCCGTCTTTAAAAGACGAAGAATTAGATGTTATTGGTGAGTTGATTTCTAACATGTACGGTGCTGTTGAGGTTGATAAAATGATTAAGGATGGCACTCCAAAAAAGGAAGCGCTAAATATTTTCATGAAACGTGTATTAGGTTCTATAGATCAGTAAAGAGTACTTTGTAGCAAAAATAGGAAAAGATAAAATCTCAAGTGAAAGCTTGAGATTTTTTTGGTTAGAAAGGTAATTTAATATTCGTACGATGCTGTTCAAGCGCAGTCGAAACTCATTAAATCTCTCGACTGCGTTCGAGGAGACCTCCTTTACGATAGGCTGTAATTTAATAATTTATAAAAATCTATTTCTCAATTGCTCTGAAATCTGATTTCCTCTATAAATTGCGCCTTCCATATAGCCTCCATAGCTTGGGGAAGTTTCTGAACCAGCAACAATAAGTTTACCGTTTAAAAATTCTTGCTGATAGATTGAATGGCCATTATTAAAATGCGGATTTAAGAATTTACCATTCTCAAAAATTAAAAGTGCTTCTTTACTCCAAACTTTTTCTTCGTAAGAGAGGTAATCTTTTCCTTCTTCTCCAAAGAATTTAAATAGTTGTTCCTGTATTATTTCCTCTCGATATTCTTTGGTTTCGTTTGATAAACTTCCCGTTAGAAAACCCATGAGTGCAAAATGATTGTTTTCGAAATCTGAATGCTCGTAGATTTCTGTAAACGGCCCAACATTGCTAAACCCAACTCCAGACAATTCTTTTTCTCTCCAAAAAGGAGTTTTATAAACGATTGCAAATTTGATAGAATCTTTCATCCATGTGTGGGTATTATTCGCAATTTGAAATAGGTTTTCATCTATTTTAGGGTTGAATTGAACCGTATTCACTAAAAGTTGAGGAGGAATTGCAGACACCATAAAATCCGCAGTAAAATGTGAGTTTTCTGTATAAACGCTTATTGAAGTTTCATCAGCATTAATTTTTATAACTTTTTGATTCAGTTCTAATTCATTCTCTGAAAAATATTTCGTTAATCCTTCTAAAATAGTTGTTGTCCCGCCAACAATTCGAAAACTAATTTTTTGGTTTTTTGGCATTTGAAAACGGTCAGGTAAACTTGAACTTGTTGCTTCAAATAAAGCATCACCTTTCATGTTTTGCTCAAACAAAGAAATTTCTAAATCTTCACAAAGTTTTAATAATTCAGGATTATACTTCCAAAGCCAAGCGGCACCTAATTCAACTTTTGTGTTATGTACCTTTTTGGTGTAAATTCTTCCTCCGATTCTATCATTTGCTTCCAAAATTTTTATGGAGAAACCTTCTTTTTTAAGAAGATAGCCTACATAGATTCCAGAAATTCCGCCACCAATAATTAGTATTTTTTTCTTCATTTTAACAATGTTGCACAATGAAATGTTGTCGCTTCAGAATCTAAATTTTTATGCTATTGATGTGTTAATTGTGCAATAATTTTTGAGTGTTGAGGAAACTCTTTTGATAATTGTTCACAACTTGGCAATACAAAATCTCTAAAATCAAAACCAGGCGAAACAGTGCAGCCTGAAAAAGAAAAAGCGTCTTTTTCTAAAACTTCGGCTGCAAAATAATATTGTGCAGAAACTGTAAATTGAGGAATTTCATCATTTATAAAATCATTTCCAATCATTACAAAAGAATAATTTCCTTCAGGAGAAATCATGTGTAATTTTAAAGTTGATCCTGTATAAAAGTGCCAAATTTCGTCTTGACTTATTTTATGAAAAGCAGAAAACTTATTCGAAGTTAATAAAAAATAAATACTGGTACAATAGTTCCTATTTCCATCAAACTCATTGCCTAAATTCTCTGATGAAATTTCACCTTTGCTTCTATAAGTTTCTTTGTAATACCCGCCTTCTGGATGTTTTGTTAAGTTAAAAAAAGTAATTATTTCTTGTCCGTTCATTGTTTAAAACTTTTTGTCTTCATAATAAAAGTAGCCATATCCTTTCCCCAAATTTGGTATGTTAATTTAGAAGGGTGCACGCCATCACTAAAAAAAGTAGTACTATAACCTTTTATTTTATACCTTTCTTTCCATGTTTCGATGCTAATAATTTCGTTATTAAAATGCACATTTTTGTTGTTTTTAACTTTTTTATAAAGCCTTTTTCCTAAAATTTCAACCAAGTTACCTATTAAGAATTTTATAATCTTTGTAAAAGCAGGAAACTCTTTTATTGGTGGCATATTTGTGAAATAAATAGGCGTTTTAGGAAATTTTCTTTTCAAATCTTTAATTAAAAGATTAATGTTGACCATCCATATTTCTGGAGAATTTAATTTGAATGCATCATTACCCCCCAAACCAATGACAATAATGTCGGCATTAGAATCCTCAATTTCAGGAACAATTCTTTTGCGCACCATTTTAGCGGTATAACCGCTTTTTGCATATACGCGCCATAAAATTGAACTGTTTGTTTTTTCTGATATTTCTTTGGCTAGAGATCCAATAAAGCCGTTTTCATGAAAGTCTACACCAATCCCGGCAATGGTGCTTTCACCAATTGCTAAGATTTTAAGCGTTTTTTCAGCTGCTGTTTTTATATATCCTTGAGGGTTTCTGGCTTCAGAAAGTTTTGGTGTATTTTTACGTATTTTTTTTCCTTGTAAATACATGATGGGTAAAAGAGGCAAAGAAACAACGAAACCTAGGTAGTATTTTAAATTCATTTTATAGATCCTTCTGTTCGTTGGCTTTTTTAATAATTGCCTTTAAACGCTCTTTAGTTAGTTGTTTTTCTGATTTTACTTTATTCATCTTTTGATGTATCAACCTTGTATGCTTGGCCTTATTCACTGTGTTTTTTGCTTTTCCTTTTTTCGGCACTTTGTTTAATTTACGGACGAATATAAGAAATTTTAGAATTAAAATATAGAAAGCTTGGGTAATAATATTTTAAGATAAAATTACCATTTTGATTGAGAAATCATCAGGTAAAATACGCTGTAAAACCACTATTTTTTTTATCTTTAAGCCTCCATAAGATTGATAATGAATTTACAGAAATATAAAGGTTCGGGTAGCATTAAACTTGACAGGGTAGCTACTAAAGAAGTTCAAGAAGATCCGAAAAAAAAACTTAAAAAGGTTCGAAGAAAGTTAAGTGATTTGCAAGATACGATGCATGCAGAAGGTAAATATGGAGTACTTATTTGTTTGCAAGGTATGGATACTTCTGGCAAAGACAGTTTAATTAGAGAGGTCCTTAAAGATATAAATGCAACAGGAGTTGAGGTGCATAGTTTTAAAGTGCCTAAAGCGCTAGAGTTGCAGCACGATTTTATGTGGAGGCATTATATTGCGTTACCACCAAAAGGAAAAATAGGTGTTTTTAACAGAACTCATTATGAAAATTTGTTGGTTACAAGAGTGCATCCTGAATATATTTTTGATGAGAATATACCGAATGTAGACAGTTTAGCCGATTTGAATGATGATTTTGAAAATCATTTTGCTAAAAATGGAACCATCATTCTAAAATTTTTCTTAAATTTATCTAAAGATGAACAAAAAAGGAGATTATTAAGAAGGTTAAACATTCAAGAAAAGAACTGGAAGTTTTCTATGGCAGATTTAAAAGAACGTGGAGTATGGTACAAATATATGTGGTGTTATCAAGATTTATTAAATCGAACATCCAAAGAAAATACTCCTTGGTTTATGATTCCTGCGGATGATAAACCAACGGCTCGTTTAATTCTATCAAAAATTTTATTAGAGGAATTATTAAAGTATAACTTTAAAGAGCCCAGTTTGCCAGCAAAAGTGCAGGCTCAAGTGGAAGAATTTAAAGCACAATTAAAGAACGAATAAACTAGAATAAGTTCAGAATTTTGAATTTAAAACTCAAGACTGAACTCGAACCTTAAATATTAAATTTTGAATTTAAAACTGACTAAACCAATCGTATTTTTCGATTTAGAAACAACAGGAGTAAACATTGCAAAAGATAGAATTGTAGAAATGGCAATTTTAAAAGTATTCCCGAATGGCAATAAAGAAAGCAAAACGTGGTTGGTAAACCCTGAAATTGAAATTCCTGAACAATCTATTGCTGTGCACGGCATTACTAATGAAAAAGTTGCAGCAGAACCAACGTTTAAAGAGTTGGCAACCAAAGTAAATGATATGATTGCAGGTTGCGATTTGGCTGGTTTTAATTCCAACAGATTCGATATTCCTTTATTGGCAGAAGAATTAATGCGGGTAGGAATTGATTTTGATATGAAAGATAGAAAGGCAATTGATGTGCAAGTTATTTTTCATAAAAAAGAACAAAGAACTTTAGGCGCTGGGTATCAATTTTATTGCGATAAAGAATTAGAGGGTGCGCATGGAGCGGAAGTAGATACGAATGCAACCTATGAAATTCTTTTAGCGCAAGTAGAAAAGTATGGTGATATTGGCAACACAGTTGATGCCTTAAGCGAATATTCAACACATGGTGAAAGAGCAGATTTTGCTGGTTTTATTTTGATGAATGATGAAAAACAAGAAGTGTTCTCTTTCGGAAAATATAAAGGAAGAACTGTAGAAGAGGTATTTAAAGAAAATCCGGGTTATAATAATTGGATTCAGAATGCAGATTTTCCATTGTACACAAAAAAAGTATTAAAAGGAATTAAAGAAAGAATGTCTGCGCCAAAAAATAAAATGTCTGATGCAGAAAAATTGCAAGCTTTGCAACAGAAATTTAATTTGCGATAGTGCATAATGGTATTTCTAGTGAAATCTTTTTTTCAAGAATTTTGTATCGATAAGTTTTATAAATTATGATGATTAAATGAAAAACATACTCTTTTTTTTATTTATTTCTATACAACTGTTTTCTCAAAAAATAGAGTTCAAAGGAAAACTAGTAGATTCAAAAACACAAGACCCTGTGGTGTATGCAAACATCAGTTTTTTGAATTCTAACAAAGGAATTTCGTCAAATGAAGAAGGAACTTTTTCAATGAATTTAAATGAAAAATATTTAGAATTTAAGGTGCATGTTTCTTGTTTAAATTATAAAGACACACTTGTTTTTGCAAAAGATTTGTACAAGAAAACGTTGTTTTTAAAGTCTTTAAATATCGTTTTAGATGAAATTACATTGACTAAAAGAATTGAGAAATCAGTTGTTTTAGGAGAAGTAAAAAGTAGTGTAGAAGGCGTGCATACCTCTGGAATGAGAATGCTAGCAAAATATTTCCCGAGGGATAAAAGAGTAAGTTGTTGCAGTTATTTAGAAACGTTAGAAATTCATTTTTCTAAACGAAATGCTCATAGAAAAAAGGCAAAATTTAGAATACGGGTTTTTACTAAAGACAATGAAACAGGGTTGCCAAAAGAAGATATTTTAAATATAAATCTACCAGTAGAAATTAAGGAGGGACAGAAAATAACCACAATTGATATTTCTAATTATAATTTAGAAATGCCAGAAAATGGAGTTTTTATAGCATTTGAAAAACTATTCATCCCTTTTAATGAATATGGGGAAAACAACAAGGCAACTGAAAATGAATTTTATTATGCGCCTATTATTGGTTATGCAAAATATAGTAAGAAAGATAGAAATGATAATTTCTATTTACATACGAAAGGAAAATGGCAATTATCACCATTAAATAGAATTAAGGAAATGAAAAAATATGCTCCAGCAATTTCGTTAACTTTATCTAATTAAACAAAAATATAGTTAAACAATTAAACATTTTTAAAATATGTTTACAGAATATAAAAATTTACCGAGTAATTCTCGTGTTTGGATTTATCAATCTGATAGAGAGTTCACCCACCAAGAAATAGAGTTTGTTTCAACAAAAGCAATTGAGTTTATCAATACTTGGACGCGTCATGGAGATAATTTAAAAGGTTCTTTTACTGTCAAATACAATCAGTTTTTAGTGTTGGCTGTGGATGAAAGCTTTACCAATGTTTCTGGTTGTTCGATTGATTCTTCTGTTCGTTTTATACAAGAAATAGAAAAAGAACTGCACTTAGATTTAATGGATAAAATGAACGTCACTTATAAAGATGGCGGATCTGTAAATGTGTTAAAATTATCTGATTTTCAGCATTTTGCAAAAGAGAAAAAAATCACTTCAGAAACCATTGTTTTTAACAATATGGTCCATACCAAAGAAGATTTCGAAAATAATTGGGAGATTCCTGCAGACCAAAGTTGGCACAAACGCTTTTTGGTGTAATTATGGGTTTTAGAGGTGAACGTTAAGATAATTGAAAGGTTGCGTTCAATATAGAGCCTTTCGCCAAGCTCAAGATATGCTAATTGTTTGAGCTCTTCTTTAGATATCACTTTGAATGGTTCCGCTTTTTTTCGGAATTGTATCGAGAACAAACAAAAAAAAAGCGAGGGGTAAAAGCCTGTTAAAACACAAAAAAAATATTCACAAAAGAGCATGAGAAAAGAGTTACTATTTATATTGTTAGTCATTTTTAGTTATAATTTAAGCGCACAAACTATAGATCCTCTAAGAACTAAAGATTTTGAAGCCCAAGAAATTTGGGTCGATAGTTTGATGAATTCTATGACGATTGACGAAAAAATTGGCCAGTTATTTATGGTGCAAGCCTATTCTAATTTAGGTCAGGAACACGAAAATTTTATATCAGAAATGATTCGCAAATATCATGTCGGGAATTTAATTTTTATGCAAGGAACTCCGCAAAAACAAGCAGTTTTAAATAATAGGTATCAAGCTCTTTCCAAAGTGCCCTTGATGATTGGTTTTGATGGTGAATGGGGTTTAGATATGCGTTTACAAAATACTTACAAATTTCCTTGGAATATGACTTTAGGTGCAATTCAAAATGATTCTTTGGTGAAAAGATTCGGCGAACATCTAGGAAAACATTGCAAGCGTTTAGGAATTCATATCAATTTTGCCCCTGTTGTAGACATCAATACAAATCCAGAAAACCCTATTATTGGGAATCGTTCTTTTGGCGAAAGTAAAGAAAATGTTACTCAAAAAGCAATTGCTTTTACAAAAGGTTTGCAGAAATTTGGAGTTATGGCAAATGCAAAACATTTTCCAGGTCATGGAGATACAGCTTCAGATTCTCATCATACTTTGCCTTTGTTGAATTTTGACAGAGCACGTTTAGATTCTATCGAATTATATCCTTATACAAAAGTTTTTGATGCAGGTATTGGTAGCGTAATGACCGCACATTTAAACATACCAAGTTTAGAACCAAATACGAACTTGCCTACATCATTGTCAAAAAGTGTGGTTACAGATTTATTGCAAAAAGAGTTGGGCTTTAATGGTTTGATTATTACGGATGGTTTAAATATGAAAGCTGCTGCTAATTATGCAACATCTGCAGAAATAGATTTGGCAGCTTTAATGGCAGGGAATGACCTTTTGTTAATTCCGCAAGATGTGCCAGCTAGCGTTCGTTTAATTAAACAAGCTATTGTTTTAAAAACTTTGTCTGAAGAGCGTTTAAATTTTTCTGTTCGTAAAATTTTAAAAGCAAAATACTGGATGGGTTTGCATTACAATACACCAGTTGAATTAGAAAATTTACAAGAAGATTTAAACACTATTGAAGATGAATTGTTACATAGAGAACTTGTAAAGAACTCTATCACTTTAGTGAAAGATGCAAAGCAAAATGTTCCCATAGCTAATTTAGACTATAAGAAAATAGCGTATGTGAAATTGGGTGATGATTCAGGAAATCATTTTGTAAATATGCTCAAGAATTATACAAAAGTAGATGTGATTTCTGATGATAATTTGGCCAGTTTATTAAAGAAGTTAAAACCCTATAACCAAGTAATTATTGGTTTTCACAAATCAAATGATCATCCCTGGAAAAGTTATAAATTTAAAAGTAAAGAGCTAGTTTGGTTGCAAGAAATTGCAAGAGAAAAAAACGTGATTTTAGATGTTTTTACGAGTCCGTATAGTTTGTTGCAGATAAAAAGTTTCACCAATATTGATGCCATACTTGTTTCTTATCAAAATAGTAAATTGGCGCAAGAAATTTCTGCTCAAATTATCTTTGGAGCTTTTAAAGCACAAGGGAAATTACCAGTCTCTATTGGTAACGGATTTAAAGTAGGTCATGGAATACAGACGTATAGCTTAAGCAGATTAGAATATACAATACCAGAAGCAGTAAAATTATCCTCTAAAAAATTATCTTTAATAGATACTGTGGCAACGAATATTTTAAGGGAGAAAATGGCGCCTGGTTTTCAGGTTTTAGTGGCTAGAAAAGGAAAAGTAGTTTTTAAAAAAAGTTATGGATATCATACAGAAAAAAAAACGAGACCTGTAAAAAACTCTGATATTTACGATTTGGCTTCTTTAACAAAAATGTTAGCTTCTTTGCCTTTAATAATGAAAGCAGAAGAAGATCAAAAAATCCCCTTAAGGGCAACTGTACAAGATATTTTACCAAGTTTTGCAGGAACAAATAAAGCATTAGTTTCTGTAAAAGAAATTTTGTCACATTCGGGGAGATTAAAAGCCTGGATTCCTTTTTATTTAAAAACGCAAGATAGTATTACCCATAAAAATTTGCCCATATTTTACAGAGAAAAAAGAAGCCATAGATACAACGTAAAAGTTGCCGAAGATCTTTATATCAGAAAATCATATAAAGACAGTATCTATAAATACATTAGAGAAGTAGATCAAAGAGAAGACGAAGGTTATAAGTACAGTGATTTGGGCTATTATTTATTTAAAGAAGCATTAGAATACAACTATAAAAAGCCGCTAAATAAATTAGCAGACCAGCAATTTTATAGCTCTTTAGGTGCCGATAGAATGACGTATTTACCGCTTAAAAAATTCAGCAAATCAGAAATTGTACCTTCAGAAATAGATGATTATTTTCGAAACCAATTGTTGCATGGTCACGTACACGATATGGGTGCTGCAATGTTGGGTGGTGTAGCAGGTCATGCAGGTTTATTTGCCAATGCAAATGATGTTGCAAAAATGATGCAAATGTATTTACAGAAAGGCTTTTATGGCGGTAGACGTTATCTTAAATCAGAAACGATCAATAAATTTAACACGCGTTATTATGCAGCTAAAAAAGTGCGAAGAGGTTTAGGTTTTGATAAACCACAACTAAATCCCAAGGTAGAGGCAACTTGTGGTTGTGTCTCTGATGAAAGTTTTGGGCATTCTGGGTTTACCGGTACTTATGCTTTGGCAGATCCAAAAAGCGAAAATGTGTATGTTTTCCTATCCAACAGAACTTATCCTACTATGAATAATAGAGGTTTGGTGAGACAGAATATTCGAACAGAAATTCAGCAAATTATTCAAGATGCTATTATCGATTAGAAGTTACTTATGGTTTTCACTACTCGCTTTTTTTATTCAGAAAAAGAATAAAAAAGAGCTCAAACAAACCGTTCAATCTAGGCTAAACTTGTCTGACGTATACCTTCTCAAGAATTATTTTCAGTATTCGTAATAGAAAGTTTGGTATAGAGGAAAACCAATAAAAAAGAAAGCCACCAATAAATACCTGCTATTTTCCATCCGAAAAATAAATTTAGCACAACAGCCTGTAAACTATAAAAAACAGGAAAACTAATTACATTTATAGCATATTTCATGGTGTCAATAAATTCAACTGCACCAATGCGTTTAGACGTTTTTTTCCAAATTAAATACGGAAAAACACTATTTAGAATAATAATATAAAATAAAGGTTTTAAAAAATTGATTGGCTTTTTAACGGTCTCAGGGAAATTGTTTTCAGCAATCATTTTATTGACGAACTTAACGTTTGTAAAATCAACATTTGCTCTATTTAACTTCGATAAAGTCGAAATGTAATTGGCATCATCAGGAATGTGAACTGTTAGTTTTTTTAGTTGGTCACTCACTTCATTTTTTAAAATATTGATCGCTTTTGCTTTTATATTTAAGCTAAAAATTTCTCTAGAATTGATGGCTTTGCCAAAATGGACACAAACTTTAGAGGGAAAAGAGGATGAATTTTGATAGGTAATACCAACTGGAATTACTGTGATATCTAACGTAGGGTTTTTTTCTAAAGCGCCAAAAACAATTCTTGTAAATCCTTTGCTTAAAGGTTTTATATTTCTATCTCTGGAGTGGCCTCCTTGCGGAAAAATAATTAAAGTTTCTTCTTTTTTAAGAATATCAAAACATTTTTCAAAGACTTGTTCATTGTTAGAAAGTTGTCTTATGCCATCTTTAATTCTGTAAATAGGCATCAAATTTAAAGAAGCTAGCACTTTTTGAACCAAAGGTTTTTTAAAAACATCTGCTCTAACTAAATAATGATTTTCTCTTTTACTGTTTGAAGTAACAAACAACGGATCCATCAGCGCATTCGGATGATTAATAGCAAATAAAACTGCTCCTTTTTTTGGAATATTATTTTTACCATAAACTTTTATTCTTTTTACATAAAATTGCAAACTAACTTTTATAAAAAGTCGGACACTCTCATACCAAATTTTTTTAACACCCATTTTCTATCTGTAATTTATTTCTTTTTCTACCCCATAAAGTAGCCAAAGCCATTCCTGAAAATACATCCCAAATACCCCAAAAAGCAGCCAATAAGGCCATTCCACCAAGACCATCAAAGAAGCCGAAAATTAGTAAAAGTCCTAAACCACCATTCTGGATTCCTGTTTCCATAGAAATTGTTTTACAATCTCTTTTATTTAATCCGAAGCTTTTTGCGGTGTAAAAACCGAGTATAAAGGCAAAGATATTATGAAAAATCACCAAGAATATAACATGGTGAATGTAGCTTATAAAAATGTCTAAATTTTGAGAAAAAGCCACAAAAATTAAAATAATAAAAACAGTCATAGAAATAGGCTTTAACACCTTCTCAATTTTGATTGCCATTTTTGAGTGGTAATGCTTGATGAGCATTCCTGCTATTAGCGGAATTCCTAAAATTAAAGAAACGAGTTTTAGGATATCAATCCAATTGAGTTCTACCGTTTTTAGAATGATGTTTGTGGGTTCGTACATACTTCCCCAAAACTGCAAATTAAAAGGGGTCATAAAAATGCAAATCAATGTTGCAAACGCTGTTAAGCTAACAGAAAGAGCTGCGTTTCCGCCAGCCATTTTACTAAAAAAGTTAGAAACATTGCCACCAGGACACGCCGCAATCATCATCATTCCTAGAGCAAAACTCGGGTGAGGCTCAATCAATATAATTGCTAAAAAAGTTGCTGCCGGTAATAAAATAAACTGTGATAAAACTCCTATAAAAACTATTTTAGGATTTTTAAAAAGGCGTTGAAAATCATCTACTGTAATTGCCAAGGCAACACCAAACATTATAATCGCAATGGCAATATTTAAAACCCATAAACCGCTAGAATCAAAGTTTATTTTTATGGAATCTATATCTATTTGATTTTGCATGGTTTTAGGTTCAAGGTTTAGGATTTAAAGTTCAACGTGGAGAGTTTAATTTTTTCAACTATTTTTTTATATTATCATTTAAATTAAGTTTTACTTCTTAAGTCTGTTTTTTGGTCTTTCAATTAAACTTTAAATTCAAGTATTTTCTCTAAATTCTTGGTTCTTGGTTCTTGGTTGTTTTCTATTAGTTCTTGTCTCTTGGTCCAACTTATTTGTTGGTTCAAAAATAAAAATCAGTTTATAAAAGCATATTCTATAATATTTGAACCCATTTTTAATGCTTTTTCACGAACTTCTTTTGGGTTGTTGTGTATGATTTGATCTTCCCAGCCATCACTTAAGTCAGTCTC
>JAWUYT010000041.1:0-69643 GCA_034110665.1 Polaribacter sp. | reverse complement strand
TGACCAATTTATACGCCTTTGACTTTTTTATTCGCATTGTCATAGAAAAAATATAGTCAAGGAAATAATCAAATATTTAAAAGGCTGTGCAACGTTTTTGTTTTCTTAATTCTAAAATTTTTTATCCTAATTAGGGCTGTTCTGATACAATGTTTTTTTTAATTCCATATTATTGTATCAGATAGTAAATTAGGTTTACAAATTTTTGGGGTATTTTTAACCCGACATTTTACCATAAATCAAAAAGAAGCCTTCTTTTGCGTTTCTATGTTTTTGAAATTTACATGCTATATTCTGTTTTCTCTTCTAATTTCATCTTAAATATTTATTTCTAAATTGATTACATTTGTGAAAAATATATTTATTTTTAATGAAACTCGTCTTCGCCACTAACAATTTAAACAAACTTAAAGAAGTGCAAAACATGTTGTCCGACTCTATAGAAATATTGAGTTTAAAAGACATTCATTGCTTTGACGAAGTTGAAGAAACCGAATCTACTTTAGAAGGAAATGCCCAACTAAAAGCAGATTACATCACCAATAAATTTGGTTTTAATTGTTTTGCGGATGATACTGGTTTAGAAGTCGCTAGTTTATATGGCAAACCTGGAGTGCATTCTGCTCGTTTTGCTGGTGAACCAAGTAATTCTGAAAATAATATGAGAAAATTATTAATGGATTTAGAAACAAAAACCAACAGAAAATCACAATTTAGAACGGTTGTTTCTTTAAATATAAACGATAAGAAATTTCTGTTTGAAGGAATTTGTAAAGGTGAAATCTTAAAAGAGAAACAAGGTGAAAAGGGTTTTGGATATGATCCTATTTTTAAACCTGAAGGATTTCTTGAATCTTTTGCGGTAATGAGTATTGAAGAAAAAAATAAAATTTCTCATAGAGGAATTGCAATTCAAAAATTAGTTGAATTTTTGAAGGATTATAAATAACCTTCTCTCCTCGGCAGCAATCGAGAAATTTTATTCAGGTTTCAACTGCGCTCAACCAGACATTAATTCATGAAAAAAAAAAATTACACAAAACATTTTATACTCTTAACCGTTTTACTGGTAGTTTTGTTTTTTATGAATATTAGTTTAGGTTCTGTTTCTATTCCTTTGTACGAAATTTTCAATTTTTTAACTGGCAATTCAGCATCCAAAGAAAGCTGGGATATTATTTTGTTTAATTTTAGAATTCCAAAAGCAATCACAGCCATTTTAGTCGGTTCAGGATTATCGATTTCTGGATTATTAATGCAAACCTTATTTCGAAATCCGTTAGCAGGACCTTTTGTATTAGGAATTTCTTCTGGCGCAAGTTTAGGCGTTGCACTGTTAATTTTAGGTTCATCGGTTTTTGGAGGTTTTTTTCTAGCCAGTTCTGTTTCTAATTGGTCGCTACCCATTGCATCAAGTTTAGGTGCTTTTTTAGTATTATCAGCAGTAATTATTGCCGCCAATAAAGTTAGAAATACCATGTCTATTCTTATTATTGGTTTGATGTTTGGTAGTTTAACATCCGCAGTTATAAGCGTTCTAGCCTATTTTTCTGAAGCAGCTCAAATTCAGCAATATTTATTTTGGAGCTTTGGTAGTTTAGGAAATTTATCTTGGAACGAAATCAGTGTTTTTATTTTTATTTATATCTTTGGTTTATCGGCAACTCTAACCATTATAAAACCTTTAAATAGTTTTTTATTGGGAGAAAATTATGCAAAAAGTTTAGGTATCAACATAAAAAAGAGTAGAATTATTATTCTGTTAATTACAAGTCTTTTAACAGGAGTAATTACTGCTTTTTCTGGTCCTATTGCTTTTGTTGGTTTGGCGGTTCCGCATATTGCAAGAATGTTTTTCACAACCTCTAATCATAAAATATTAATTCCGGCAACCGCAATAATTGGTGCCATTATATTGTTAATTTGTGATGCGATTGCGCAATTACCAACTAGTGAGTTTACCTTACCAATTAATGCAATTACCTCTCTTTTCGGAGCACCTGTTGTAATTTGGTTATTAATGAGAAAAAAGAAGATTTTTGTATAAGTCCATATTAACCGTGCTATTTCGACAATCTGAATATCAACATTGAAAGGGAAATGCAAGTTTATAAAAAAATAAAATCAATAAATATTCAAGATAATTCGTGAAATACGTGTCTGAAAATATCGTCCTTAAAACTGAAAACCTAACAATTGGGTATCAATCAAAAAAAGCGCAAACTATTGTGGCTTCGAATATTGATATTGCTATTGAAAAAGGAAAATTAGTTACTATTTTAGGTAAAAACGGAATTGGAAAATCAACTTTATTAAGAACTATTTCTAAAGTGCAAGAACCTTTAAATGGAAGTGTTTTTATCAACAAAAAAAATATCAAAAATTATACAAATAAAGAACTTTCCTCTGCATTAAGTTTGGTGTTAACAGAACGTTTACCCGAAAGTCAAATTACTGTTTTTGAATTAGTTGCCCTTGGTCGGCAGCCTTATACAAATTGGATTGATACACTGTCTGATCTAGATTTAGAAAAGATCCATTGGGCAATTGAACAAACTGAAATTCAGCATTTAAAAGAAAAGTTTTTTTATGAATTGAGCGATGGTCAATTACAACGTGTTTTAATAGCGAGAGCTTTGGCGCAAGATACAGATATCATTATTTTAGATGAACCCACAGCTCATTTAGACTTGCATCATACTATAAAAATATTTTCATTGTTAAAAAAATTGGTAGATGAAACCTCTAAAACTATTTTAATGTCTTCTCATGAAGTGAATCTTTGTATTCAATTTGCAAATGAAATAATTCTATTTACAGATGATAAAGTGCATACCGGAACGCCAGATCAGTTAATAAAACAAGATGCTTTTGATGATTTATTTCCGAAAGATATTGTTAAATTTAACAGAAAATTACAACAGTTTATCATAAACAAAAAGTAATTTTGACAACCTGTTACTTTTTTTTACTTTTGAATTCTAAACTTTTTAAATTTAATACTTTTTTAATCTATGAAAAAATTACTTTATGTTGCTAGTGCATTTGCTTTTATAGCTTGTAGTTCAAGTAAACAAGCGTTAAAAGACGCTGATGCAAATGTAGATCAAGCTGCAAAATATGCCGCAACAATTACTGCAAAAGAATTGGGAACACACCTTTTTATTTATGCTTCAGACAAATTTGAAGGAAGAGATACAGGTGAACCGGGCCAAAAATTAGCAGTAGAATATTTAAAAAAATTTTATGTCGATGAAGACATTGTTTCCCCTTTAGGTGGCGATGATTATTTTCAGGAAGTACCTGCAGAATGGATCAATAAAAATGTACGAAGAGGAACTTTTAAAGGTTCTGAAAACGTCGTTGCTTTTATAAAAGGAAGTGAAAAGCCAGACGAAATTGTAGTTATTTCTGCACATTTAGATCATGAAGGAATCAAAAATGGTAAAATTTACAATGGTGCAGATGATGATGGTTCTGGTACTGTTGCTATTTTAGAAATTGCACAAGCATTTCAAATGGCAACTAAAGCTGGTAAAGGACCAAAAAGATCTATATTGTTTTTACATGTTACCGGTGAAGAAAAAGGTTTATTAGGTTCTAAATATTATACAGATGTAGATCCTTTATTTCCATTAGCAAACACCGTTTGTAATTTAAATATTGACATGGTTGGCAGAACTGACGATAGACATAAAGCAAATCCAAATTATGTTTATTTAATTGGTTCAGATAAATTAAGTACCGAATTGCATGCGGTGTCTGAAGAAGTGAATAAAAAGTACATGAACATTAATTTAGATTATAAATATAATGATGAAAATGATCCTAATCGTTTTTACTACAGATCAGATCATTATAACTTTGCAAAAAACAATGTGCCAATTATTTTTTACTTTAATGGTACACATGTAGATTACCACAAACATACCGACACACCTGACAAAATTAACTACGAATTGTTAGAAAACAGAACTCGTTTAGTGTTTCATACAGCTTGGGAAGTTGCCAATAAAGAAACTAGAATTTTAGCTGATAAGGCAGAAGTTAAAGAAGCAGCAGTAGGAAAGTAATTTTTTTACTTTTTAAAATATTTAAAACCGAGCAATTTTCATTGCTCGGTTTTTTTTGTTTTTGTAAAAGAAGGTTTCTCCTTTTGATATTTTGAATATAAAATTTTAGCTTCGCTTACTATGAATTTAATCCCTCTATATTAGGATATAAGTCTGTTTTTATATTCTCCAGACACTGAAGTTCTTTACTTCGCTGTTTTTCTAACTCATTCGTACTGCTTATATTTAGTGCAATTAGAATGTTTTTTGTTTTCTTAATTCTTGTTTTCATGTTTTTTTAAAATTGAATAAAACCGCTTTGTATTAGGAAACTAGCCGATTTCAAAGCACGAAACTTTCGGTTAAGCACAAAGTTTGATACGAATCAAAATCCTTGAATTCGCTGCTATTTTGCCTATTTTTTATTATTAATGTCCTATTAAAAATAGTATAAGTTAATAAACCACTTTAAAATAAAAGAATTACACTTGTTTTTTTAGACTGATATCTTGTTTTTAAAATTAATTTTGAAATGAAAAATTTATTATTGTTTTTTAAACGATTTTAAGTTAGTTATAATCTGGTCTTAATTCTTGGATCTAAAAGCAAAGTAATCTTGTTTCTTTTATCAGACAACAATGATTTTTTATATATTATTATCTGCTGCCTTTTCTAAGGCCTTTAGTATATAGTTCGGTATCATTTCGTTTGGTGCTGTACTTTTACCATATAGTTGATAAGAATTATAGTTTCCGCCAGTAAAAACGCTAATCATATCCAATTTTGGCCAAATATTAATTTTTTGACCACCATTACCAGAAGCCATATAAAAACTATACCTTTTACCTTCTATATCAAAGTATTTTTTGTACCATAAATAACCATATTCACCATCTTTCATATCAAATGTTTTGTTCATCCAGCTTTCTGAAATCAGCTGCTTCCCTTTCCATTTGCCACCATCCTTAAATAACTTCGCCAACTTTATCAAGTCTCTTGGAGTAAGATACATTTGACTAAACGTGGTCATACTTGCCTGATTCGGTTCGAAAGTCCAATCATAATTCGAGATTCCCAGAGGATTAAATAGATTTTCTTTTGCAAAATCTTCGATGTTTTTATTGGTTGCCATCTCAACCAAAACCCCTAAAGTCAACGCACAACCTGTACAATAGGATGATGATTTCCCAGACTCTTTAACCAACGGTACATCAAGAGTGTATTTTACCCAATCTTTGCTTGCCAACATTGCTTGCTCGTTTCCTATGCTTTCAGTGTTATTATTTTCACAGTCCATCCCGTGTCGGTACCTTAAGAAGTTTTCTATAGTAATTTCTTTTTTTCGGTCATCCAAATTTGCAATTTTTGGGTATTTTGAATTAAAATAAGGCAAGAGTTTATCTTTTTCACTCTTTATGAATCCTTTGTCAACAGCAATTCCAAGAATTCCGCCAATGAACGGTTTTGTAGCAGACCTTAATTGATGTGCGGTGTTTATTAGAATTTATATCTTTAAGTAATTGCCAAAATCCCAAAACGAAACTATAGCATCTTGAGCATAGCATAATAGTGTATCAATTTAATGAAGAAAAAAAAAATTACCTGATTTCTATGAAGTTACCTTCTGAATAATCCATTATATTTATTACGATATTTTGTGCTATTTTAAAATAGTCTAAATACAAATATCTTGTAATCAGTTATTTGTATTTGTTCTAAAGATTATAACTTATATATTTGATTACTATTAATTTTAAAAATCAAATTATGTCTATAAGAATAGGAAACAGTTGTGTGAATTGTGAAAGTTTAACATCTAATAGCAAATGTAAAGTTCATGGTGTATCTGTCGATACCAGTTATACTTGTGATAGCTTTGAAATGAAGGCAGCCTTAAAAAACAATCCAAATTGTGGAACTTGCTCCAGATATGAAGAAGTATCTTGTGCAAACCCTCAAAAAGCAGCTTCAAATATGCTGTGTTCAAGTTGGGCTCCACAAAATGCTACGGCCTAATAATTAAACACTTCTAAATAAATTATAAAAAAGGTTGGTTCTAGTTACCAACCTTTTTTATTTTCCAAGCACTATCATTATCTTTAGCTGTTCTAATTTTAGATAATATGCTTCTTACAGCTACACTAAATAAAATACTTGAAGTCCAAGCTCTTCTTGTAAAGTATTTACTTGGTTTGGATGCGAAATAATAGCATCATAAAGAGGAATCGGTATTGGATAGTTGCATTATATTTGTGGAATAAAACTAATAAACCAAGAAAGTCCTTTTGAACTCTCGTAAGTATGCTAAAACCAGCAATTAATTTTATATATTCTTGGCATTATGTTATTCTTTTTCCAATGTTTTCATTAATTCAAAACAAAGTTTATCAATATTTCCCATATTCGGATTGAATGCTGATTCATTTGAAAGTATAATGATACCGTTTTTTCTCTTTTCGTCAACTACCATTGATGATGAATATCCACCTGTTCCACCATTATGCCAGTACCAAATATTTTTAGATTTAGATTTTAATAAATGCCATCCTAAACCAATATACATAGTGTCATTTATTTCAAAGGTTTTATGTCTGTCAATTCTAAATAAAAGGTAGACATGAAGTTGAAACTTTTTGGTTGACCATTTTTCCAGAATTTGTAGACACAAAAAATACTAGAAAATTACAAATAAATCCAAAGGACATGAACATCTAAATCTACCCACAGACTGCAATTGTTACCTTTTATTTGGATGATGGCGTGCAAAGAGTATCAAGACGGACATTAGTAATGGCAAAGAAAATACAAATTGGAAAACTGCTAATCTTTACGCTTCATATAATAGTGAGAACAAAAATTGAAACATTGACGAAACCAGTTCAGACGGCGCAGTGTGCCATTAATTAATTAATTAACCACCCAAGTAACCCTAAAAGTTACGTTGGTAAACTGTTTTATTTTTTTGCTGGCTATAAGCCATTTAAAAAAGTTTTCATGAACTATGAATTTACGATTTGTCTACTAAAGTCGTTGTTTAAAAATAACTCCTTTAGTTGACCAATCGTTTTAGAAACCAGCAACTACAAATCAAAAATCTTCAATAATGTAGGAAATTTATATTTCAAACGGTTTCCTTTACAAATACAAAATACTGCCAAAAAAGAACAAGAATTCTCAACTACTATTAAAAAAAGCACATTAAAAACCCCTAGAATTCAAACTTTAAAACATTATTGTTTGGTAAACGAAATCAGATCGCTTTGCTTTTAGAACCAAGAACCAATACTTATTCTAACTAACTTAAAATAAGACAAAAAAAGATGAATTTTTAATTTTAAAACGATTTATACACCCAAACTTCTTTTTAATCAGACTTTAGTAATTATAACACAAAAAAAATGGTCTATTTCACTTTTATGATACTCATAAAGATTCTTCTCTAAAGACATCTTTTGTGTTATTAGAAGCTCGTTTATCACCTTTATTAATTTTAGTGAAGTATATCTTTTAAGAATACTGTTACAAGAGTATGCCTATGATTGCGTTAAACTACTGATTTTAGAATAGTATCCTTACGTTTGCATGCTATAACCTGTACCTTAGTGTAGATACTAAAATAATTACAGCTTATGAATACAATATTTTTGAATACCAAAGCAAAAGGAATAACCAAAACAGTCGCTGAATTTTCTAAACAAGATGATCAGAGTAACAAGCAGTTCAGTGAGTTTATCAAAGAGCAAATGATAGCGCATAAAAAAGAAGGAATGGACGTATTTAAGTCTCCAAGACCCGGAGATGACCGAAATAAATTTTAACCTTTTATCTAAACGCAAAAAAGAGGAAATTAAACCAAATGAAAAGGCTATTTAGAAAATCTAAATAGCCTTTTATCCGTTTGTGTAAAAAAGCATTAAAAAAACAGCCTTATCGAAATAAATGAACAACCTTTTAGAGGGCCGAGGAATCAAAAAAGAATATCCTTTTAATATTTTGAAGCAGAGCCTTGGTGGATTAAACCCAAGATCACACTAAAAAGCAGAATCAGTTAAAGGTACAATTTTGAATACAGAGCTTATCTCTTTTCCAAAATTGAGTTTCACTAATAAAAAATAATGGTACTAATAAAACTGCCCAAATGAAAACACTAGCATTCTTCGATAAACTCAAAAAAGACATGTTGCATTCTCATTTTTTGTGAGACTTTACAAAGCTGCATGAATATAAAACAGTGCAGCGTATCGCTAGAACGTATCATAAAAAAGAAAAAAACCAGGTAATATGTAGCTAATGGCTCACATAATACGTGGTTTATAAACTTATGAAAAGGAAATCCCTAATGCTCCCCACCTTTCAACAATTCAGGAAACTTACTTTTAAACTTATTTAATCTAGGCACAGAAACTGCTTTTACATAACCTTGATTTGGATTTTTTCTTTCAAAATCTTGGTGATATTCTTCAGCTTTGTAAAACTTGGTATGTTCGGTAACTTCTGTCGCTATTTTATCATTATAAATTTCTGTATTTAGTTTGGCAATTGCTTCGTCTATAATTTGCTTTTCAGCAGCATTAGAATAAAAAGCAATAGACCGGTATTGAGAACCATAATCTGGATGTTGGCCATTTACCGTAGTAGGATCATGAGAACCAAAAAACACGGTAACTAAAGTTTCGAAACTCACTTTTTTAGGGTTGTAATATACCGCAACAGTTTCTGAATGCCCAGTTTTACCTGTCCCAATTGATTGGTACGTCGGATTTTTTGTTTGTCCCCCTGCATAACCAGAAACAGCTTCCTCTACTCCTGTTACACTTTCAAAAATAGCTTCTACACACCAAAAACATCCACTAGCAAAATAAGCGATTTCAGTATTTTCAGTAGGAATGTATAACGCTTTTTCTTTCATCGTTTCTTCCTTTTTAGAAAAACCCAGACAAGAAATTAACAAGAGAGATACAGCAATGGTAAAAAATGGTTTTATAAACTTCATCGTATGATTTGTGTTTTAATGAATTGTGTTACGTTTTTAATTTCCCTTAATTACAAAGGTTTAGTTCAAATTTATTCGAGAACCTTATGAAAGTCTAGACTTTGCTCTGCCGAACATGGTTGAGTCTACTAATTTTATTTCATAAAATTTGCACCAAGAAAAAAATGAATAAATTCTTGGTACAAATTTCGGAACTTTTAATCCGATAAAAAAACTCGAATCACTTTTTTTGTCGTAATAACATACAGCTTCATACAATTTGTTTACAACTTTAGCATTTTATTAAGAAACCATCTTGTAAAACAAGCAGTAGATACTTATTTTTGTACACCAATCTGGAAAAATAAATGGAGCATTTTGTAGTTTCTGCGCGTAAATACCGCCCTCAAAATTTTGAGGATGTTGTTGGGCAACAAGCCATAACAAACACGTTAGAAAACGCTATAAAAAACAATCATTTAGCCCAAGCGCTATTATTTACTGGGCCTCGTGGCGTTGGGAAAACTTCTTGTGCTAGAATTTTAGCAAAGAAAATAAATCAACAAGATGCAGAACTTTCTGAAGAAGAAGATTTTGCCTTTAATATTTTTGAATTAGACGCCGCTTCTAATAATTCTGTAGATGATATTCGAAGTTTAACAGATCAAGTTCGCATTCCGCCTCAAACAGGACAGTATAAAGTGTATATTATTGATGAAGTTCACATGCTTTCTCAAGCTGCATTTAATGCTTTTCTAAAAACGTTAGAAGAACCGCCTGCGCACGCTATTTTTATTTTAGCCACTACAGAGAAACACAAAATAATTCCCACAATTTTATCGCGTTGTAAAATTTTTGATTTCAAACGAATTGGTGTTTTAGATGCTAAAAACTATCTGAAAATCATTTGTGAGAAAGAAGGGATCACAGCAGAAGATGATGCGTTGCACATTATTGCTCAAAAAGCAGATGGCGCTATGCGAGATGCACTTTCTATTTTTGATAGAGTTGTTAGTTTTTCTGGGAAGAACTTAACGCGTGAAGCTGTAACTGAAAATCTGAATGTATTAGATTACGATACATATTTTAATATGACAGATTTGTTGTTAGAAAACAAAATTCCAGAGGTCTTGAATGCATTCAATACTGTTTTAGCAAAAGGTTTTGAAGGACATCATTTTATAAATGGTTTGGCGAGTCATTTTAGAGATTTATTAGTCGCTAAAGATAAAATAACATTAGACCTTTTAGAAGTTGGTGATACTGCTAAAAAGAAATACTTAATACAGTCTGTAAAAGCCAGCATTCCTTTTTTAATGCAAGCGATAAACAAAGCAAATGATTGCGATTTAAACTACAGAGCTAGTAAAAATCAGCGATTGCTGGTCGAGTTAACCATAATGCAGATTGCCTCTATCACTTTTGATGGAGAAAAAAAAAAATCCGCTAATTACATAATTCCTGCTACATTTTTTCAAGCGCTTTCTCCTGCTCCAAAAAAGGTTATAAAACCTATTCAGAAGAAAATAGGGATTCCAGAACTTCAAAAAATTGAAGAACAAAGACCCAAACTAGAAAAACCTATTCTAAAGTCTGCACAAAAACGAACATCATCACTTTCTTTAAAAAGTATCCATCAAAAAAAAGAAGTAAAAAAATCTGCTGTTGAAGAAAATTTTGACAATCACCCAAAAGATCCTTTTACAGAAAAACAGGTGCAAGATCTTTGGATCGCCTACGTCACTTTTCTTCAGGAAAAAGGAGAAAGAAGTATGGCTTCTATTGTTGCTACCGATATTCCTAAATTAGTAGCCAATTTTAAAGTTTCTTTTACGGTTCCTAATAAATTAATGGAAGAACAGTTTAAAAAAGGAAGGCCTAAACTATTAAATTTTTTACGAGAGCGATTAAATAATTACGGAATTAGCATTCTTGTAAAACTAAATGAAACTGTAGAAAAAAAGTTTGCCTACACGCCGCTAGAAAAATTTAATAAAATGAAAGAGATGAATCCTTTATTAGAAAAACTACGCCAGACTTTTGAGTTAGATATGTAACAAAAGATGTCAATAAACTACTTATAATTAAATCATTTATTTTTTACTTTAAAATATGAATTACTTTTTAGGTACTGCTTTTGTTTTAATTGTGTTATTCTTAACTCGTAACTTGATCAAAAAGAAACAATTAAAAAAATTTAAAGCAAGCTTATATGCGAACTGGGGACAAGAAAAAAAAGACAAATATTATAACTTTTTTGTGATCCGTAAATATTTTGATAATAATTTACATGAAGCAAAAGCATATCATTTAATATCAGAAAAAAGTAAATTAGATTTAGATATTGATGAAGTCTTTAAATTTATAGACAGAACTTCTTCAAAAATTGGTCAACAATATTTGTACTTTAAATTAAGAACAATTGGTACCCTTCAAGAGTTAGTAAAGTTTAGTGAATTAACAACTATATTTCAAAAAGATAAAGAGGTATGTATTTCTTGTCAGCTTGAGTTATCGAAATTAAATACCACAAACTCTTATTATTTAGAAGAACTAATTAACGGCAAACAAATTGAGAAACCCAAAAACCTATGGTTTATTCAAGGATTAACTGCGTTCTCAATTTCGTCAATCATTTTATCATTCTTCTTTCCTGTTTTCATCCTATTTTTAGTGCCTATTTTTTGTATCAACTCTGTATTTCACTATAAAAATAAAGCAAACGTAAATTACTATTTACAAGGGGTAAGTCAATTATCTAAAAGTTTAAAAGTTGCTAAAAAGTTATCTAAAATTGATGCTATAAAAACACACTATAAAGATTTTTCATTTATCAAAAAAATAAATGCAATCATGCTTAAAGTTGAATTTATAGGTTTCGAAAAAAATCTTAACAACGAATGGACGTTTGCTATTTGGCTTGTGATAGAACTTTTTAAGATACTTTTTAATATCGAATATTTAGTTTTTTATAGTTTTTTAAAGGCGATTACCAAAGAGAGAAAAAGTATAGAAAGTTTGTTTATTTTCATTGGTACCATTGATGTTTCCATTTCTACTGCCTCCTTAAAATCTGGAAATCTAAAAATATGTACACCCACTTTTAATGACCATAATGAATTAAAAACACAAGAAATGTATCACCCACTCATAGAAAACTGTATTGCAAATGATGTCCATTTAATGGATAACAGCATGTTGTTAACAGGGTCTAATATGTCTGGTAAAAGTACATTTATTAGAACAGTTGCCGTAAATAGTATTTTAGCTCAAACTTTAAACATTTGTTTTGCGAATGCTTACAAAGCACCTTTCTACAAAGTATATTCCTCCATTAGAATTACGGATGATTTACTCGACAATACAAGTTATTATTTGCAGGAAGTCTTAAATATAAAGGAACTCATTGATGCTTCTTTGGATGAAAACCCTTGTTTATTCATTTTGGATGAAATTTTTAAAGGAACCAATACCATCGAAAGAATTTCTGGCGGAAAAGCAATATTATGCTATTTAAATAAAATGCAACACACAGTTTTAGTTTCTACACATGATATTGAACTTACAGAGTTGTTAGAAAAAGAGCAATACAAGTTATTTCATTTTAGTGAACTCATAGAAAATAATGAACTCTTTTTTGATCATAAAATTAAAAAAGGAAAGTTAAAAACTAGAAATGCTTTAAAAATTCTTTCGCTTTATAAATATCCTTCTGAAATACTAGTAGCAGCAAAAAAAGTAGAAAGGAGTTATTTTTCTTTAAAAGCCATTTCTTTACCTAAATAAGAGAGTACTAAATCTTTCTTTTCTACCTCTTGCTTTTCAAACTCTGCAATTAAATAGAGTCCCTTGTCTTTTTCAATAAATAGTGGAATTGACTTTTCTTCTTGTATTAATACCCCTAATACTTTTAAGTATTCTTCTTCAGAATTAATAACTATTTCATTGATGCCAGGTTTTTCTCTAAAAGCTTCGCTTAAATTAATAAAATCATCTTTTGGCGTAAAAAATCCTTTTCTTTGCTCTTCAGTTGCGTTTTCAGATTCTATAGAAGATGCTATTTTAAAAGCACCGTGCTCACCAAAATCTTTAGAAAAATTAGCAATTGCATGGTTGTTTACGGCATCACTACCGGTAATGGCAATTAAATAACCAACATCATTCAATTCAATATTATCAGATAAATTATCGTCATAAATATTCACCGTAATCGCCTCTAGTCCCTCCTCTGTAGCTTTTTCAATAAAATATTTATTAGAATCGATTAATACAATACGTTTGCCTTTATCTCTCAAATATGAGGCAATTAATCTAGCCGGACTTGAGGCACCTACAATTAAAATTGCATCTGAACTATTTAAAAATACACCTACCATTTTCGCAAATAATCTAGCGGTAGTGGCATTTAATAATACTGTTCCTAAAACAATCATAAACACTAATGGAGTAATATATTCAGCTCCTTCTACTCCTTCTTTTAATAATTTACTACCAAATAAGGAAGCAATTCCTGCTGCTACAATTCCTCTTGGTCCTACCCAACTTATAAATAATTTTTCGTTTAATTTTAATTTGGAATTCATCGTACTTGCAAAAACAGCTAACGGTCTTATTACAAAGACAACAATCGAAAATAAAGTGACTGTTTTCCAATTATATAAAAGCATTAAATCTTTCATATTGATGTTCGCCGCCAATAAAATAAATAGAATTGATATTAATAACACGCTCAAAGACTCTTTAAAATAAAGCAATTCTTTTATGTTCTTCAATTTTCCGTTTCCTAAAACCATTCCCATTACTACCACCGCTAAAAGTCCTGATTCATGAGCAAAAACGTCGGATGCTACAAAAACCAATAAAACAGTTGATAAAGAAACTACATTTAATAAATAATGAGGTATCAATTTTTTATTTACGGCATATGCCAATGCATGTGCAAATGTGAAGCCAAATGTTGTACCAAATAATAATATTTTACCAAATTCAATTAACGCTATTTTTGTAAATCCGCCGCCGCCGCCGACACTAATAAACTCAAAAACCAACACTGAAACTAGCGCTCCTATGGGATCAATTAAAATCCCTTCCCATTTTAAAACCGTAGAAACATCTCTTTCTAGGGGGATATTTCTTAAAATTGGAGTGATTACAGTAGGCCCTGTAACAATTATTAAACCTGCAAAAAGAAACGATAGATCCCAGCCTAAATCAAAAGTATAATGAGCTACAATACCAGAACCAAAAAACGTAATGGCAGATCCCAACGTAATTAATTTTGTAATTACAGGACCAACATTTTTAATTTCATTTCTTTTGAGTGTTAAACCCCCTTCAAAAAGAATAATACTAATGGCTAACGAAACAAAATAATACAAACTATCTCCAGGAAACAAGCCTTTTTCACCATTCCAAATAGGTTCTATCCATTTAGAACCATCTTCACTTAAATAAGCTGCCGCAATTGGCCCCACTAACAAGCCTATTAAAATTAAGGGCAAAATTGCTGGAATTTCTAACTTCCAAGCAACCCATTGTGCTAATATTCCTAAAATAATAATGCCTGCTAATTCGATCATATATTTTTGCTTCCTATGAATAAGTAAATTTAAGAATGTTTAAGCATCTTAAAAATTAAATCTATAGTTTTTTTATTTTTCACAAAGTTTCCTATATTGTGCAAATAACTCAACCGTAAAAACTTTCTGTTGCAAAAAATAGACAAAATACTTATTGGCGTTGCTTTTTCACCAAACTTAAAACCGAATATATTCGAAGCTGTAAGATTGGCGAATATGTTCGATGCCGACTTAATAGGGGTTCATGTTGGTAAAAAAACGGATGAAAAAATCTCGAATATAAATATCCTATTAGAGGAAGCTGATGTGTTAAAAAAATCTTTTGATGTAATTTGGCAAGAAGGCAAACCTGTCGACGTTATTTTACAAACATGTACCCAGCAAAATATTGATTTACTCATTCTTGGGGCACTTCAACAAGAGAATTTATTTAAATATTACGTGGGTTCTATCGCTCGAAAAATTACTAGAAAAGCTCCTTGCTCTGTACTTTTACTAATTAAGCCATCCATTACAAGAGTAACCTGTAAACACGTCGTTGTAAACGGATTAAGTGACAACAGAACAGAAGAAACAATCAAGACTTCTTTTTTTATCACCAAAAAATTAAACTGTAAAAAAATTACCATTGTTGAAGAAATTAAACAAGATGAATTGCTTGTTAAAATTGATGATGATATCTCTTTAAGAAGGGCAAATATTGCAAAAGAACGTATTAAAACAAGAGAAGATAGACGCGTAAAAAGTATTTTAAAAGAGATAGATTGCTCAGGACTCACTGTAAAAATTCAAAGTATTTTTGGAAAAAGAGGGTATTCTATTGGCCATTATGCTAAACTTAAAAGAGCAGATTTATTAGTGATGAATGCTCCTTCTCAACCGGGAATTTTAGACAGAATCTTTCCACAAGACATTAAATATATTTTGGCTGAATTACCTACCGATGTTTTAATTGTAAGATAAATGAAAAAGAAAAGCGTATTTAAAACATTTATAGCTGAAATTCCGCAAAATTTATTTGCGGGTTTTGTCGTTTCTTTAATTGCGCTTCCACTGGGTTTAGGTTTGGCTTTAGCTTCCGGAGCACCCCCTATTTCTGGAATAATTGCAGCCATTGTCGGAGGCACTGTAGTTTCGTTAATTGGTGGCTCTAACGTTACTATTACAGGGCCGGGTAATGGACTAGTAGTCGTGATTTTATCGGCAATTACAACCCTTGGTAATGGAGATATGCAACAAGGCTTTTTATATACCTTAGCCGCTATTGTTATTTCGGGAGTTTTATTAATACTTTTAGGTTTCTTGAGAATGGGTTCTTTAGGAGATTTCTTTCCTTCATCTGCCATACAAGGAATGTTGGCGGCTATCGGTATTGGTATTTTTGCCAAACAAATACATGTAATGTTAGGGAATACTGCTGCGAAAGGAAGTATTATTGAACTACTTTTAAAGGTTCCTGAAGGAATCATAAATTTTATAAATACACCAGATTCTAGTATGTTTTATGCGGGTTTAATAGGTGTAATTAGTTTATTGATTATGATTTTTTATGCTAAAATTAGAAATCGGTATTTCCAATTAATTCCCGCGCCTATGTGGATTGTGGTTTTAAGCGTGGGTATGTATTATTATTTTGATGTTTTTACAACCACAGCTTACCCAATCGAGAAAAGCTTATTAATTAATTTGCCGAATGATATTTTATCGAATTTTGCTTTTCCAGATTTTGGTAAAATATACGAACTTAACTTTATGAACGCTGTAATTGGTATTACCTTAATTTCGAGTATAGAAAGTTTATTAAGCATTAAGGCTGTTGATAAATTAGATTCTTTAAAAAGACGTTCTAATGTAAATAAAGACATTAAGGCTTTAGGTTTAGCCACTGTAATCAGCGGTTTTTTAGGTGGATTAAATGTGGTTACCGTAATTGCAAGAAGTTCTGTAAATGTGAATAATAATGGCTCTAATAGATCTGCTAACTTTTTTCATGCTGGCTTTTTACTTGCTTTTATTTTATTATTTGCAACTGAATTACGTAAAATACCATTGCCAGCTTTAGCAGCTATATTGGTTTTTACAGGATATAAATTAGCATCACCAGAAAACATTAGAAAAGTTTTTAGAGTTGGTAAAGAACAATTAATTATATTTTTAGTCACTCTATTTACAACCATTGCAACGAGTTTAATTACAGGGATTTTTGTTGGAATTTTAAGTACTCTAATTATTCATATTATCATCAATAAAAAAGCAAGTTTATTCTTCAAAAATGTTTTGAAACCAAATGTTTTAATGTTTACCGAGGATCACAAATATTATGTGAGTGTTAAACATTTTTCTAGCTTTTTAAATTATACAAAACTTAAATCGAAATTAAATCAAATTCCAGAGAAAGAAGAGGCTATTATCGATTTTTCAATGTGTGATTTTGTAGATGATTCTGTGATGGAAAACATGAACAATTACGCAGAAATATTTGCCAGAAATGGAGGTCATTTTGAAGTAATTGGTTTAGACGACTCCAAATCTATAAGTGATCACCCATTTGCGCTGCGGAGGATTATACCAAAACAAATAAAAAAAATAAATAGAGTTTTAACCAAAAGACAAAACTCCATAGAAAAAATTAGTACTGAAATGCATTGGAAATATGATGCTTTTTCTGAACAAGAAATGAAAGAATTACCCACTTTTGGATATTTCAAAAATAGAAGGCTAAACAAGATTTCTAATGTACTTTCTAATGGAGATTGCACTATTTTTGACATACAATTCTCTGAAGGTGAGCTGATTGCTAAACAAGTAATTAAAGCAACAATGTTGCATATTCATACAAAAAAAGACATTCCCTTTTTCACTTTAGACAAAGAAGGCATTTTTGAATACCTACTAGATTTTGCTGGTTATAAAGATATTGATATCGATGACCATACCGATTTTAGCAAACGTTTTTATTTATCTGGAAAAAATGAAGAAAAAATTAGAACGTTTTTTACAGATGAATTAGTTTTGTTCTTTGAAAGCAACAAACAATATCATATAGAAGCTTCAGAAAACGGACTTTTAATTATCGGAAATGAACGTTTTGCAAGTGTAAAAGAAATGAAAGCGCTTGCCTATTTTGGTATTGGTTTGCAAAAAATAATATAACCTTTATGTTAGGATTACAATTTGAAACAGAAACTTCTTGGGCAGAAATTGCCAAAGATAACTTACAACAAATATTATCAGATCATGCTTTTTTAGAACAAAAAGCTGCTTCTAATGCCGTTTCTATTATTATAAATTATTCTGAAGAAACGGAGCTCGTGAAAGAAATGAGCAATATTGCTATTGAGGAAATGCAACATTTTAAAATGGTCCATTTGTTAATGGTAAAACGCGGAATGATTCTAGGACGCGAACAAAAGAACGATTACGCCATAAAATTGCAAAAATTCTTTGTTAAAACAGGAGATAGAACCGATGCTTTGGTGCAACGTTTATTAGTTGCTGCATTAATTGAAGCTAGAAGTTGTGAACGTTTTAAAGTGTTTTCTGAAAACATGGAAGATGAAGAATTATCTAAATTCTACAATAACTTAATGATTTCTGAAGCTAATCACTATACTACTTTTTTAAAGTTTGCTAGAGAATATCAAGACAGAAAAATTGTAGATAAAAAATGGAATGCATTACTAGCTTTTGAAGCAGAAATGATGAAAAACAGAGGTAATTTAGCTAAAATTCATGGCTAGAAAATAGTTGTTGGCTGTTTGCTGTTTGCTGCTGGTCACAATAAAAATCCTTACTACAAACTAGAAAATAATTTAATAAATGTTCTCTAAAGAGGAAGCTACACAATTACGAAAACTATTTTGGACAAGTTTTGGGAAATCTTTTCCAAGAAAATGGTTGTTATACAATACAAAAATAAAGGGTTTCGCTTTTAAATTTGTTGCGGATACAAAAAAATCGATGGTTTGTTTAGACTTTGAACACCCTGAAGATATAGCAAACGAATTGTTATATGACCAATTACTTTCTCTAAAAAATTTATTAGAAACTGACTATGTACCAGCCGTTATTTTTGACGAAAACTACGAATTAGATTCTGGTAAAGTTATCAGAAGAATTTATGTTCCTTTTGAAGGTAAATTTAGCATTCATAATAAAAACACTTGGCGAGATTGCTATGAATTTTACGTTGATCAAATGTCGCAATTTGAACTTTTTTTTTATGAATATGAAGATTTTATTAATCAAGCTATTTAACTCTTATCTTAATTCTATAGTTCATAAATAAGCGCGCGTTAAGGATTGAAGTATTTGTTTGAGCTCTTTTGTGAAGCATGAACAAAAAGCGAGTGCGTAAAGACTGACCAAGTTTTTTAACTTGGTAACGCCCAAAGAAAAAATCGTCTTAAGGAAGACGATTTTAAAATTCAAATAAATAAACACTCTTTCTCTCTATTTGATAAATTTTATACTATACGGATATTTTGGAGCTTCATTATTGCTTGCTCTGATAGCATTTATAATTGGGAAAATTAGATAGAAAAATCCGATAGCAATTAAACCTATAATTCCCAATCCTAAAAGTAGAATTAACGGAATGCAGATTAAAATGTATATAAACATTGATATTCTAAAGTTTAAAATCGCTTTTCCATGCGCATCCATATTTCTTATTTCGTCCTTTTTAGTGAGCCACAAAATTAGTGGTACAACAAACCCCCCAATCCCAGTTACAAAGTCTAACAACTGACTTAAATGTGTTAATACTAAGAGCTGTTTATTTTCTTTCATTATTTTGATTGATTTATTGTTGTCACATTATTTGACGCACATATTCTTATTTTGTTACAAAAATTTTTAATTACAACTTAATTTAAGGGATGTATATTTGCAGTATGATTCAAAACGATACTATTATTGCGCTAGCCACGCCTTCTGGAGTTGGTGCAATTTCTGTAATAAGACTTTCTGGCGAAAATGCTATTGCTATTGTAGATGCTTTTTTTAAGTCTATAAAAATGGGTAAATTATTAAAAAACCAAAAAACTCATACCATTCATTTAGGGCATATTATGGATCATAAGATTATTTTAGATGAAGTTTTAATCTCTATTTTCAAGAATCCGCGCTCCTATACTGGAGAAAATGTAGTGGAAATTTCATGTCATGGATCTAGTTTTATTCAGCAAGAAATCATTCAATTATTTCTAAAGAATGGTTGCAGAATGGCAGATAATGGTGAGTTCACGATGCGCGCTTTTTTAAACGGTAAAATGGATTTGAGTCAGGCTGAAGCTGTTGCCGATGTGATTGCCTCTAATTCTGCTGCAAGTCATCAAATGGCAATACAACAAATGCGCGGTGGAATTACAAATGAATTAAAAGAATTGCGTGCTCAATTATTAGATTTTGCAGCTTTAATAGAACTTGAACTCGATTTTTCTGGTGAAGATGTAGAGTTTGCGGACAGAACAAAATTTAAAGAATTGGTTACAAAAATAACCTTTGTTTTAAAACGCTTGATAGACTCATTTTCTTTTGGAAATGCGATGAAAAACGGTATTCCTGTTGCTATTATCGGTGAACCTAATGTTGGTAAATCTACTTTATTAAATGCCCTTTTAAATGAAGAAAAAGCTATTGTTTCTGACATTGCTGGCACCACCAGAGATGCTATAGAAGATGAAATTATTATTGATGGTGTAGCCTTTCGATTTATTGATACCGCAGGCATCAGAGAAACCAAAGATATTATAGAAAGTATCGGGATTAAAAAAGCCTATGAAAAAGCTGATAATGCCCAACTAATTATTTTTTTAATTGATGCAAATAAAGTTGGTCGTAAAAAGTCTTCAATTAGTATTTTGTCTTCTGAAATTGAAATCATAAAAAAACGTTTTCCTAACAAAAGATTGTTAGTAATTGCCAATAAGGTCGATACACTTTCGATTTCTGAAACTGATGCGTTGACCTCTGAAATTGATGATTTAATTCTACTTTCTGCAAAAAATAAGACAGGCATCGAAGAACTTAAAAAGGAATTAACACTTCTTGTAAATATTGGTGCTTTAAGTAATAATGAAACTATTGTAACCAATTCCCGCCACTTTGAAGCATTAAATAATGCTTTACAAGCAATTACATCTGTAAAACAAGGAATTGATTTAGAAATATCTACTGACTTATTTTCGATTGATATCCGCGAATGCTTGCGTTATTTGGGAGCAATCACAGGAGATTATGATGTTGATAAAGATATTTTAGGACATATTTTTAGTAATTTCTGTATTGGAAAGTAATTTACTTCTTTTTAAGAATCAAGCCACTTTCTATTGATGTGTGAGGGAAATAATCAAACAAGAAAGCAAAAACACTTTAAATTATAATATATTTTAAAATATTTATTTTTTATAATCTTGTTTCGAAAACACTAATAATTTTAAGTATTCATCATTTTTTTAAAATTGCCAACTTTAAAAAGACAATATTAGTAGTAAGATTATAAACTGCAAAAAAGCATAAAATCAGAAAAACTTATAGAAGTTTTCATATAGTTGCCATGCAGTTTAGCTTTATAGACAAATTTAATTGATCAAAATATATTCAGTAACTCAAAATATTTTTAGCATAAGTTCAAAAACTAAGTAGCAAGTAATGCTGGCAATCACACAACCTTTTCTTTAGTATCATTTTAAATCTGTGTTTGATTTTTTTCTATATTTGTCAAAAACATTATAGAAAAATTTTTTAAATTTTTTTATCCAATTATTTTTAGCATTTGATAAAATTTATCATGAATACTTTTAAAAAACTTTACCGTTTTTAGATAATCAACCTATCGCATTTTACAAAAAAAAAGTTAAAAACTATTAAATGAAATATTTTGTAATAGGGTTATTATTATTTTCCGGCATTCTTAATTTGTCAGCACAAACAATCAACATAAATGAAGTAGCATCTTCTAACGCTCTATATTATGATGAAGATGGAGATACACCGGATTGGCTTGAGCTTCATAATTACGGAAGCGAAGCTATTTCTATGAACGGTTGGTCTTTATCTGATGATTTGAATAATTTGACAAAATGGACTTTTCCTAATATAACTTTATCCCCAAACCAGTACTTACTTTTATGGGCTTCTTCAAAAAACCGCACTTCTCAACTCGTTTCAAGAACACTTATTAACCAAGGAGATATTTTTAATTATTTAATTCCAACTGCCGAACCTAACTCGAATTGGAAAGCTCTAAGTTTTAATGATAACAGCTGGCCTAAAGGTCCAACTGGGTTTGGTTATGCTGATGAAGACGATGCCACTATAATTCCCAATGGTACGTTATCCGTTTACTTAAGAAAAAAATTTACAATTGAGAATCTTCATACTATTTCTTCTTTAATTTTAGATATGGATTATGATGACGCCTTTGTTGCTTATCTCAACGGTATTGAAGTTGCACGCGCAAATATCAGCGGCTCTCCTCCTACTTATAATGCACCAACAATTAGTTATACTGAAGCTCAAATATACGCAGGAGGAGCGCCAGAAAGATTTCTAATAAAAGATTTTAAGTCAATTTTAAAAGAAGGTGAAAATATTTTAACAATTCAAGCCCATAATACAGACGCAAATTCCTCTGATTTTACAGTAATCCCTTTTTTATCAGCAGTTTTTTCAGCGCCAACAAATTTAGGAATTACCCCACCAGATATTTTAGGATTTACAACCAGTTATCTTCATACAAACTTTAAAATTTCATCAACATCCGAAACATTAATTTTAACAAATAATTTTGGCACTATTGTCAATCAGATTACAGCAGAAAACATTCCTCCTGACACTACTATAGGTGTTTCTGTGAATTCTGGTACTATTGTATCTTATATAGAGACAACACCTGGTTATCAGAATTCTAGCAAAGAATATTTGGGAGCTGTTCAAAGCGAAGTTATTTTCTCTAATCAAGGCGGTCTTATTGATAGCGCTATAAGTTTAGTTCTTTCAGGTAATACTTCTCAAGAAATAATCCGTTATGAACTTGGAGGAGATGTTCCAACAGAATCCTCGTCGGTTTATACAAACCCAATTCAAATAAATACTAACATTTCTGTAAGGGCTAAAATATTTTTAGAAAATTATTTACCATCGAAAGTTTTTACTAAATCTTATTTGATACATACCAATCATGAATTAGATGTAGTTTTTTTAACCACAGATCCTGAAAATTTATTTAATGGAGATACAGGCATATATGTTTTTGGTCCTAATGGCTCTTATGACAATAATGTACCTTATTATGGAGCTAATTTTTGGGAAGACTGGGAGCGACCTATCCATTTTTCTTTTTATGAAAATAAAACAAATACGATTGTTGAATTTAATGGAGGTGTAAAGATTTTTGGTGGATGGAGCCGAGGACAAAATGACCAACGTTCACTTGCGTTGTTTGCACGAGGAAAATATGGTGACTCTAAATTTGAACATTCGTTTTTTGATCAATTAAACTATAATGATTTTCAAGCTTTGGTTTTAAGAAATTCCGGACAAGATTGGCTAAAATCATCCATGAAAGATATTATGCTTACCAGTTTAATGAGAGGTTCTGGTTTAGATTTCCAAGAGCATAACCCTGTGGCAACATACCTAAATGGTGACTATTGGGGTATGTATAATCTTCGTGAAAAGGTTAATGAACATATGCTAGCTTCTAAACACTTTATAAATGCGGAAGACATTACTTTATTGAACGATAATGCAGAAGAAATTGAAGGCTCTAATGCAGAATATAATGAACTCATTAACTATATAAACCTGACAGATTTATCTATAGATGCAAATTTTGAATATGTAGAACAACAAATAGACATCAGATCATACGCACTTTATCAGGCAACAAATATATTTATTAACAATACAGACTGGCCAGGTAATAATATTAAATTTTGGAAACATCCAGAAGGCAAATGGCGTTGGATAATGTTTGATACTGATTTTGGTTTTGGCCCCTTTTGGAATACAAGAAATTATTGGGAAGACACCTTAAGTTTCGCATTAGACGAAAACGGACTTTATTGGTTTAACCCAAGTTGGTCTACTTTACTTTTCAGAAGATTAATGACAAATATTAGTTTTAGAAATATGTTTATAAATCAATATGCAGATGAGCTAAATAGTCGTTTTCTTTCTAACAATGTAAACGCACATATTAATGATATATATAAAGTAATTCAGCCTGAAACACAGACACATTATAAGCTATGGGGATCCGATGTATCTGCAGTAAATTATTATGTTGATGAAATGAAAGTTTTTGCAGAAAACAGACCTTCTATCGCAAAAAATCATATTAAATCGAAGTTTAACTTACCTCATTATCATCCAATAACAATTACCAACCAAAACATCTCTAAAGGTTTTGTAAAAGTAAATGATCATCTAAAAATTCAAAATTCTTCATGGATTGGAGATTATTTTGAAACCGTTCCTATTCAGTTGACTGCTATTCCTGAAGCAGGTTTTGAATTTTCACATTGGAATGGAGCTATTTCTTCCACAAATAAAACGATAACTTTAAATTTAACCGAGGCTATAGAAGTTATTCCAAACTTTAAAGTATCAACTTCCGTGTATCCTATTGTCATCAACGAAATTAATTATAGATCAAGTAATGATTTTAATGCAGATGATTGGGTAGAGTTGTATAATCCTAATACTTTTTCAATTGATTTGTCTGATTGGAGCTTAAAAGATGATGATGATACCCATATCTATAAGATTCCTGTAGGCACAACTATACATCCAAATAGCTATTTGGTTGTGGTAAAAGATAAAAAAGACTTTAGTACTGTCTTTCCTGAAATAACAAATTATATAGGTGATTTAGGTTTTGGTTTCGGCACTGCAGATGCTGTTAGACTATTCAATGAAAACAATGTTTTGCAAGATGAGGTGGTTTATTTTTCAAATACACCATGGTCAGAATGTGCAAATGAAACAGGAAATACACTAGAATTAATTACACCCGATTTAGACAATACATTGCCGGCAAGTTGGAATTGCATCAACACAAACGGAAGTCCAAATGCTATAAATAATGCTTCACTTTCTATCGATAAAGTTCTTACTACTCCTATAACGATTTATCCAAATCCTGTAAAAAATACTCTTTATATAACAGGATTAGAAAACCAATTTAAAATTCATGTATATACAATTGTTGGGCAAGAAATTTTTAGTTCTAAAAACCAACATAAAGTAAACGTAAATCAACTTAAAAAAGGTGTATTTTTTATTAAAATAATTGAAAATAGAAAAAGTACACTCTTTAAATTTATAAAAAACTAATTTGAATTATAAATCGTTTACCTTTTTAATATTTTCTAAACCTTTCTTTTTTAAAAAAAAGGGCACATCACTCACTTGCACTGTTAAAGAGTAATAATAATTTTGAAAAAGTATCGGTATCATCCTAATTCTATTGAGCAACATTATTGCTTATTTACAAGAAAATAAAAGTTTTAGTCATTTTAAAATCAGTCTTGTTTTAATTTATACTCGATAATAGAACTATTAAATTCAGAAATTAAAACAAATAAAGATTATTTATTTCATGTTAGTATGATTTCTCGCTCCAAGCAAGGGCATACATCTAAATCTAGATATTTATCAAAAAGAGAAAAGTTTTAAAACAAGCGCTAAAACTAAAAGATCTAAAGACAGAATTATGAGATGTTAAAGAGGCATGTCACATTTTAACAAGGGCGATAAGCATCTTTTTAAAGAATTACTACTAAAACATCAATTAATGTTTAAAGAACACTGATGCTTGTCTAGTTAAGGAAATAAATCTCTATAAAAAAATATTGAAAACTCTTATTATCATTGGCTAAAAGTGAACAAAAAAACAAAGATTACTGACTCAATCGTAAAGTTAAAAGAAACAATTAAACCGATTTTTAAGGATAGTCAAGAAATATATGGCATCTATCGAATTTCAAAAAATGAAAAGGAAAAATTATTTTGATCAGGTTTGTTTGTTAGCCTACGGAAGAATGAAATGGGTTTAAGAAGTATCTTAAAAAGAAAATTTGTAATTACAACGAATTCGAATTAGTAATATTTAATTACTAAAAATGAGTCTAAAATAGTTTTTTAACGTCCAAAATTAGTTCTGAAATTGGTGTCTGCTATTGCATATATTAGAGCAAATGATGATTGGAATTATTTTCATTCTAAATGAGGTGTGCAATGTGCGTCAAATAAAATGACGAATCTCTTTAATTTTAATATCAGAACAACGAAAAGTATAAGTAAAGACCGCTATTGTATGGAGAATGCAACAGCGGAAAGTTTTTTAAAAACCTAAAAAAAGGAGTCTTTAGATTTAAATTCACCATCAAAATCAATTATTTGAATCTATTAACTAATATAATACACAAAGATTATATTTTAGTTTAGGGCATCTTTCAACACTAGAAATGGATATAAAATTGAGAGGAATTACTAAAAAATAGTATAGGAAAACCGTCACAAATTTACAAGGCAGTCCAAGAGAAATGTTTCTTTAACCTTGCATGAAGATAATAGAATTGTTGCCAAATAGATTATCAGCCACAATCAAGAACAATTTGGTTAAGATCTTCCTAAAAATAATATTTTGATTATTAACCCTAATTAAGAAGGTTTTGAATATAAAATTTATAAAGGAGTTGTTATTTACATCATATATTTCAACGAAGATATTTTAGAGGATTTTTGTATTGTAGAACTTGGAAATCCTAAATTTTTGGGTATCGAATTGTTTTTGCATAAAAGATAATTTGATCAATTAATAACTGGTTTTCATCTTCAGAAGATCTTCAAACGGAAAAACACCATTTAATACGTTTCTTCCGGATCTTGTTGGATACTGTGTAAAAGTTTCTTTTTTCGAAGCTAAACGCACAAAAAAGTCTTTTATATATTTTAAATATATAACAATATTTGATTCTAAATAAATAATAGAATCAAATTCTGTTTCATTTAATAAAAATCTAGCACCGGCTTTCACTGCGTACTTTAAGCCCTTATCATATTTATTATCTAAAATAAAAACATTAGAATTAACCTTTGATTGAAACTTAATTCTACTTAATACGCTGCTTGTTTTGTCTGATCTTGCATTATTAACAAGACATATTTTAAAGTTATTTTCATCTAAAATTTTAACAATATAATCTACGTCAATAAGTTGCTGATCGTTGTTAAATACTATAATTATACCTGAATTCATTCGGGAATTAATTTTAAAATTAATACTGTAATTTTGTTTTAATTTATAAATTACTTTGATAAATAATTTAGAAGTTTCCGTGTAAGTAAATCTTTTTAAAAGTTGAGCACAATATTTATCTTTAGACTTCTGTGCACCCAAAAATATAATTTTACTCAATTTATAAATTTTCTACCTCAATGATATATTTTGTAAAATAAATTTTTAACAAAATATATCATTCACCTTTTATTTAAATATATTACAAAGATAAAATTGATTTAAAACCAATAATTTTCATTGCAGATTATATGATAATAAAGGTCTGTTCAGCTCATTCTCTTCGGTTAAAATCTGATATGTAATCAGCGTAATAATATTGAGAGTCATAGTCTGAAATGGAAGCACTTGATGGTAATGGATGATCTATTGTTTTTAGAGCTTTAGTAAGAACTAAATCCGTTTGGTTTTTTAAATAATAAGGAAACTCAATAGAGGTATTTTGGTTTAACTCACTATCAGTTTGTGCTTGTAACGATGTTATAGCCGTAGACAGTAAAATTAAAATTAGTTTTTTCATGATATAAGTTTTTATATATCACAAATTTAATCTTATACTATTTTCGTTCTGCTTATTTTCGTCATTTAAGGTAGTAGTATAGACGAAACTAAATTATGTTTAGACGAAAAAATTAAAGTAAATCTAAACGTTTCATTAATTCTGGTCTTTTCGACCTGCTAACGGGTATTACATCTTTTTCGATAAGCACACTATTATCTTCAATATCAATAATTTTTTTTATATTTATAATGTATGAACGATGTATTTTTAAAAATAATGAATCAGGTAGTTTTTCCTCAATTTTTTTTAGTGTAGAGTGTACAATATAATTCTTATTATCTGTTTTAATATGAATATAATCTCCCTTCGCCTCTATTAAATAGATACTTGGTAAATCTATTTTAATTAAACGCCTATCAATATTCACGTAAAAATCATTAGAAATATCTTTTACTTCTGAATTCGAAGGAGTTGTTTCAATGTTCTTATTTTCTGACTTGGCAATCGCTTTTTGAAAACGAGACAGTTCAATAGGTTTTAACAAATAATCTACAATAAAATCATATTCAAAAGCTTCTATCGCAAATTTAGGATCTGAAGTCGTTAATATTATTTTTGGCGGGTTTTTTAATGATTTTATAAAATCTAAACCATTAAAATCCGGCATATGAATGTCTAAAAAAATTAAATCAACCTCATTTTTATTTAAAAACTTAAGTGCTTCTATAGCACTAGAAAATTCATTTAAAATTTCTAAATTATTAAATTCTTTACAAAGAGTACCTATGATTACTCTTGCCAATTTCTCATCATCAACTATAATACACTTCATAAATTTATAATGTTTCTGTAAAATTAGTAATAATTTCTAAAATTTTTTCAAAATCGTTAGAACCATCAATACTTTTATCTCTTAAGTTATGTTCATATAAATTTGCTAAACTACAACTTTTTTCGAGTCCTAAAATACTAATTTTATGCTTTAGTTTATGAACATTTTGTTCAATTTTTTTAAAATTTTTTTCGTTAAAGCTCTTGAAATACTCTTCTTTTTCTTGTGAAAACTCACTTTTAATAATATCAACTAGCATTTTTTTTACTGCATCATCCCCTCTTGATAGCTTGTTAATATACTCAAAATTAGGTGTTTCCATATTTATTTGCTTAATATAAAGTAAGATATTGTTTCTTTATTAATCTCTGATTCTAGCTAAATTTCCCCGTGATAAATATCAACATTTTTTTTGACAATAAACAATCCTATTCCATTAGAATCTTTTGAAACGTTCAAAGCTTGAAATATTTTAAAGATTTTATCAAAATATTTTTTAGCTATTCCAATTCAGAGATCTTCTATTGAGCATTTGTACAACAGTTTTTGAGGCTTTACATATATTTATAATAGTTTACTTCTAATAAGTTAGGGATGTTATTTTAAATTGAAACCTCATGATTATCTTAATTAATACACTTTTAAGTTGAAAAGGTGTAAAATGATCAAAAACAAACTTGAACAACTTTTTACTTTTAAGTTTATAAGAACTTATTTATCTTTCGGTAATCAAAAATAAGAACAGAATATGAAACCATCTTTTATTAAAAAAATGACTTTACCCGTAATTGCAGCTCCAATGTTTTTAATTTCTGGACCGCAATTGGTTATCGAGTGCTGTAAAAACGGAATTGTGGGTACTTTCCCCGCACTGAATCAACGTTCATCAGAAGGTTTTGAAGCATGGTTGATCGAAATAAAAGCTGCACTTGACAATTTTGAAAAGGAAACTGGAAAAATAGCTGCTCCTTTTGGCGTAAATTTAATTGTACATAAAACGAACCCTAGATTACAAGCTGATTTAGCGATGTGTGTAAAACATGAAGTTCCAATAATCATTACTTCTTTAGGAGCGGTTTCAGAATTGGTCGATGCCGTGCATCGTTATGGTGGTCTGGTTTTTCATGATGTCATTAAAAGGCGACATGCAGAAAAAGCCTCAGAGGCTGGCGTAGATGGACTAATTTTAGTGTCTGCTGGTGCTGGTGGTCATGCGGGAACTTTAAATCCGATGCCTTTTGTAACCGAAATTAAAAGTTTTTTTAAAAAAACAATTTTACTTTCTGGTTGTATTAGTTCTGGTAGAGATATTGCTTCCGCCTTGCAAATGGGTGCGGATTTAGCCTATATGGGCACACGATTTATCAACACAAAAGAAAGCAAAGCTCCTGAAGAATATCGAAATATGATTATAAATGCTGGCGCTAGTGATATTGTATATACGGCTGCTGTTTCTGGTGTTGCAGCTAATTTTTTAGCGCCAAGTTTAAAAGCAATGGGTATTACCGAAGAAATGTTGTCGACTAAAAAGAAAGTAGATTTTGGTGATGAATTAACAGTTAAAAAGGATGAAGCCAAAGCGTGGTCTACGATCTGGTCTGCTGGGCAAGGTGTGGCTTCTATAACAAACTCACCTCATGTTCGTGAACTCGTGGCTACTTTAAAAAAAGATTTTAAAATTGCTATTGCAGAGCAAATTGAGAATTTAGAAGTTTATGAATAAATATAGTCAGTACCGAAAGAATACTTAAAACATCTAGAAATTGAAAGACTCATAAATAATGCTTTACAAACCTCAAAATATACGAAGTGATATTCTCCTTGCATTAAGCCTAATAACAACTGATGTAAAATAAGGAACCAAATTAAAATTTAATGATAAAGCAGGGGCCTGTCAAGATATTTTTGCGAAAATTATTTCCATAATATTTGACAAGATTAGCCCGCAATTGATTTCCATTCAGATCATATAGCTTTTCAAGTTTCTGCTCAAGGCAGTTCTAATAAAATAAAAGATTCAATAAAACTCTTTAAAAAGAATATTGATTTGGGAAAATATGATAGAAAGTATTCCAAAATTAAGTTTCTTATTATTTCACATAAAGAAAAATTTGCATCTAAACCTTTCGAAAATATTGATACTTATAATTTATTTAGACCAAACGAAGATGTTTATTTTTCAGCAAATTTAGGCAAACAAAAAGAACAACCTCAGGCGAAGAATGCGAGGTATCAAGCGGAAAAAACCTTATTTTCACTTTAATGAAAACTCAAGTTTTCAAAGTTTTCTCTTTACCATCGATTCAGAGCGTCAGGGAATTATATTGCTTAAAAATTTTGAAGAAAAAACATTTTTTTAATAAATGGTTTAATAAATACTTGAACTTTAGAATTGATGTTTAACTAAAAATGGATTGAGTTAAACCCAATCCTTTACAATATTAAATACTTTTTACAAGCCTTATAAATTTGGCTCTATACCCATCTTTATCGTCTCTTTTTCCGTTTTCAGCTAACTTTATAATTGCTTTTTTTTCAGTATGATTATAATATTGAGACTTTCTTAATTTCATACCAAAAAGAGCTACAGCGGATGCGAATTTAAAATCATTAGAAGCCGCTACTATTTCATCATTTTGTACATGCAATATATCTATACTCTTTGCTTTTAAGGGCTTTTTATAGCTGAATTTTACCGTAAACAATTCATTTTGAGAACTAGTATCTGTCCCTTTCTTTGAACTATATTTAAAATATGCTACTTCTTTCAAAAACGCAGTTTCAGTTCCTGATAAAATAATCTCATATAAAGCAGTTACTTTATGACCAGCACCTAATTCGCCTGCATCAATCGTATCAACAATAAAATATTCATCATTTAAAACTCTATTCTTATCGCCAATTAGTCGATATCCTTTTACTTTATTAGGATTAAATTCCACTTGAATTTTAACATCTTTTGAAATCAAATGCAAAGTGACACCAAACTCTTTTCCAAATACTTTTTGAGCTTCTTGCATCGTATTTATAAAGGCATGATTTCCATTCCTTTTATCTGCTAAAATTTCTAATTTCGAATCTTTATAATTGCCAAAACCTAAAACGGATGAGAATATACCTGTTTTCCTTTTCTCAATAATTAATTTCTTTATGCTTTTATCACTTATAGCTCCTACATTAAAATCGCCATCATTGGCCGTGACTAATATATCTCTATTATTTCCCTTCTTTTTAAAATTCTTTTCTGCCATTTATATGTCAACTCAATTCCCTGACATAATGCCACTTACCCTCCAGATTCAAGATTATTTAAAGCATTTAAAATCGTTTGTTTTGAGAAACAGTATTGGCTCCTCTACTTATAAGTTCTTTATTTCCGTTATTATTTCTAGACACTTGAACTCCTGAAATTTTTCCACGTAAAGCATTCCTTATTTTAGTGTGATAGCGATTGCTTTGATTGGATTTTATGGTTAAAGTTGCAACCATCGGTATGTAAGCGTTTAGAAGCAACATAACCGACTATAACAATCTCCTCTAATGCTTGTGAATCTTCAATTAAAGTTACGTTTATAATTGATGTTTTAAAGCCTAAATAAGTAAAAACTAATGTATCTCCCATAGCAGCTTTGATGGAGTATGTGCCGCCAAAATCAGTTTCTGTTCCTTTCGTTGTTCCTTTGATAACCCAATTTACTCCAGGTAAAACTCCGGAAGTTTCAGAAACAATACCTGTAATAATTTTTTCTTGCGCTTGCACCTTTAAGATTCCAAAAATCAGCAGCACATAAAATAGCTTTTTACACATAACATTTGTTTTAAAGTTACTATAAAACTAATGATGTTATGCTACTAAAAAAAAGGATAATGAGTAAACACTACTTTTTTAGAAGTGAAAGAGATGATCTATTTAGTCAAGATTTTTTCCAATGTTTTTTTACGATGGATCTTCCCTGAATCAGTTTCTATAAAAGAATCTACAAAGTAAATTTCTTTCGGAATTTCAAATTTTGAAAGATCAGTGTTTTCGAAATTGACATCTTGTTTTTTTCCTTCAACAATCAAAACTAGTTTTTCACCCATTTTTTCATCAGGAATTCCGATAACGCAAGAACGATTTGTAATAATTTTGGCTAACTTTTCTTCAATTTTTTCTGGATGCAATTTAATTCCTCCAGAATTAATTACATTGTCAAAACGCCCTAACCATTCAAATTGATCATTAGAAACAAGTTGTATAACATCATTCGTGAAAATAGTTTCTTCTGCAACTTTTGGCACATCAATAACCAAACAATTTCGATCATCTTTATAAATGGTGACGTTTGGTAATGTTTGATAAAAAGATTTTTTAGTAATCCCCCCTAACAATGACTCAAAATTATTCAGCTTTTTAACGGCAATATGCGTAATAGTTTCAGTCATGCCATAGGTCGCAAAAACATCCGTAGAAAGCGTTTGTAATTTTTCTTGCAGTGCATTAGAAACAACTCCACCCCCTACGATTAGCTTTTTTATCAAATGGATTTTAGTAAGTGAATTTTCCAATTGCAAAGGAACCATTGCTGAAAAATCATAGTACTTTTCAACTTTTTCTATTGGATTCGAATTTGCGTCTATTACATCTAATTTCCATCCTAAAGTGAGAGCTCTAATCAACATTAATTTACCAGCAATATATTCTATTGGTAAACATAATAAAGCAGAAGTGCTTTCTTGTAACTTAAAATAATTACCTGTTGCTTTTGCCGAATTTATAACAAATTCCTTTTTTAGAAAAATTGGTTTTGGTTTACCTGTGGAGCCTGAAGTTTTTACAATTATTAAATCACTTTTAGAAAACCAGCTATCTAAAAATTGATGAATTTCTTCAGAAAAACCTTTTGTATAGTTTAGTAATTCATCGATAGACAAAAATGAAATACTATTTAATTGAAATTTTTTATGGAAACTATTCTCTACCAAGATCTTCTAAAATTCTATATTCTCTTTTAAGTTTAGGGGTTTTTCTATTTTTCCAGTAAGTTTCTCTTTCCAATTTGTCCAACCATATTTTTTTGAGAAAAAGAGCAGCATTAAAGGATATAAAACAATGACTGGTAAAAACATTTCTAAAGTTACAGCAGGTTCTGAAGTGTCTATAAATAGTGCGTCTGTCTGAAAAACCATCCAATCTGTTGTTACTAAAAAAGCAGCTAAAACATTATTTGCGGCGTGCAAACCTAAAGCTAGTTCTGTGCCTTCATCCATTAAGGTTGTAATACCGTAAAAGAGACCTGTGCCAATATAAAAAAACATTAGAATATACCCCAATTTTTGAATTTCTGGATTTGCACCATGCAACAAACCAAAACAGACAGAAGTTATAATTAAAGGTACCCATCTATTTTTTGCTAAAATGCCTATTCCCTGCATAAAATAGCCTCTAAATAACAACTCTTCTAAACTTGTTTGTAATGGCAGCATTATAATAGAAATAGCGACTAAAATAAAAAATGGTTTTGCATTAAAATTGTAAGTATAAATTTCTGGTTCTATTAAAATGCCTATAAGCGTTAAAACCACTGCTAGAATTCCCCACGTTAAAAAACCAACCCAAAAACGTTTCCAATCAATATTTTTTCTACTTGTGACCAAGGATGTAAAGGTTCTTTTATGAATAATTTTTATGCTAAAAAATAAAAAAACAAAACCAACCACAAAGGTGAAAATCATCAGAAATAGAAATAAATTTTTATCAATTCCTAAATTCATGAAATTATTTAAACCTGCAGTTGTAAAGGCTTCTAAATTTTCTGAATACGCAAAAGCCACCGCCAATAATGGTATTCCTCCCAAAATTTGCCATCCAAAAAAAACTACTAAAATGGTAATTAGCCAATAAACCCAATCGCTTTTACCTTTATATCCTTGCTGTATATAATTCATATGTATTGTTAAAACCTTTCGACCTTGCTTAAGGTATTATTATTCGGTTAAATTAAAGTCCCATTTTAATGTAGGATTGTATTGTAAAGTTCCATTTTTAACTTCTAACGGACTTTCAAAATTATTGGTAAACAACCCGCCTGTTCCTAAACCTTGTGGTAATTTGCTTTTCAATGTAAAAGTAAATTGTGCAATGGCATTCAAACCAATATTACTTTCTAAAGCCGATGTAATCCACCAATCAGCATTATTTTCTTCGGCTAATTTAACCCATTCTTTAGTTCCTGCAAAACCCCCGACTAAACTTGGCTTCAGAATAATATATTGTGGGTTAATTGTTTGTATTAATTTTTTCTTTTCTTCGGATGAAAAAACACCGATTAACTCTTCATCTAAAGCAATGGGCAACGGTGTTTTTAAACATAGTTCTGCCATTTCATTAACCTGCCCCTGTTTTATAGGCTGCTCTATAGAATGAATCTCTAAAATTGATAGTATTTTTAATTTTTCCAAAGCATTTTCAGGGTTAAATGCACCATTGGCATCGACTCTTAATGTTATTTCTTTTGATGAAAATTCTTTTCTAATCGATTTTAATAACTCAACTTCCGCATCAAAATTTATAGCACCAATTTTCATTTTGATGCATGAAAAACCTAATTTTAATTTTTCTTTAATTTGTGCTTTCATGAAATTTTTATCTCCCATCCAAATTAAACCATTAATGTCAATTGGCTCCTTTCCCTTTGTAAATTCTGAAGGAAACAACTCAAATTTATGTTTACTCTTTAGTGATAAAAAAGCTTGTTCTAGACCGAATTGAATGGATGGAAATTCGCAGAGTTCTTTCAGTAAAAAATCGAGTCCAAAATTGATGTTTTTACAAATCCAAATTAATTTCTCTTCGTAATTAAAAACATCATCAATACTTAAACCTCTAAAAAGTCCGGTTTCTCCAATGCCAATTTTACCATTTCCTTGTAAAACAATAAACCAAGTTTCTTTAGTTCTTAAAACTCCACGCGATGTTCCGCTTGGGTTTTTAAAATTCAAGATGTATTTTTTATAATTAGCTTTTATCAAAATAAAAATAATTTTAAAGTTGTAGGTTTTGTGCGCTATTTCCTTGATCCGTTTTAAGAAAACTCAAACGAATAATAATGGAAAACTGTTATTAAAAACCGTCATCTGCAGCATTTTGTTGTTCTAAAAACTCTTTAAAGTTATCTAAATAAACTTGACTTTGATTTTCTAATTTTCCTTTAAAATAAGGTAACATACAAGACATTATATATGTTTTACTATTGCAAGAAGCATTCAGATTGATAGTTGTAATTCCATTTTTTTCTGTAAAAATATAATCGTCTTTTTTTAGCATATTTTCAGCATCAAAATAAAAAGTAACTTTTTCATTTGGCACATAGGCAAGTATTCTTTGTGTCATTTTGATTTCTTCACCTTGATTCTCAATGATAATATTATAGACACTTCCTGTTTTTCCAAAATTTTCATTTACAGTCTCAAAAGATTTTATTTCTGGAATCCAGTTTTTAGAGTTTTCATGCTTATTGAACTCTTTAAAAACTTCACTAATAGGTTTATCTATAGAAACTTTTGCAGCATAATTTGTTTCTTTTACAACAAGGCCTGTTGCAAAGAAAATTAGCGTTAACGAAGATATAATTATTAAAATTATTTTAATTTTTTTCATGAAATATTATTTAAAATATGTGACCAATTCCTAATAGAATTGCAAACAAAAATGTGCTTAACGCTACTTTTTTTAGCTCGGTATCTAATTCCGCTGGAACTTTATTATGTGCAACTGTTTTTATATTTTTGAGTAATGGAATAAAAGCAACTAAAAAAACCAGTTGGTACACAGATGTAAAATCCAAAAACACATAAATTATAGTCGAAACTAAAGCAGTAATTATTAAAAAATAATGGTATTTCTTTGCTTTTTCTGTTCCTAACTTTACAACGAGTGTATTTTTATCGTTCTTTATATCCTCTTCTCTATCTCTCAAATTATTTAAATTTAAAACAGCGGTACTTAATAATCCAACAGAGATTGCGGGCAAAAATATTTCAAAATTGATGAATTTAGTATACATAAAATAACTGCCGACAACACTTACCAAACCAAAAAAAACGAATACAGAAACATCACCAAAACCACTATAACCATAGGCAGATTTTCCTACTGTATATTTTATAGCGGCTATAATTGAAGCAATCCCCAATGCAAAAAACAAAATTGAATACCCAAAATTATCTTTATCAAAAGCAACATAAATCAATACTAAAGCAATGATTAATGTGATCACTGAAGTAACAATTATAGCCAATTTCATTTGGTTCGGCGAAATAGCACCAGAAGCGACCATTCTCGCCTCGCCAGTTCTATTTTTATCAGAACCTTTAATACCGTCTCCATAATCATTTGCAAAGTTTGATAGCACTTGAAAACCTATTGTGGTTAAAATTGCTAGCCATAAAATTGGGGTTGACCAAACTATAATTCTTGAACCACTTGCAGAAATAGAATTTAAATATTCAGTTCCCAAATAACTTCCTACAATAATCCCTGAAACAGATAATGGTAAGGTTCTTAAACGGGCTGCTTTTATAAAACTTTTTACATCCATGAAGTCTTGCTAGTTTCTACTTTGTATAGTGTATGATTATAAATTTCTATTGCATCCTTTAACTTAATGCAAGGTATTTTAATTTTCCCTGAAGCAGTTTGTAAAATAAGATCTGCAACATTACTTCTTTTCTGAAAAATTGTTTGTTTCATTTTTATATTCTGAACTTTAAAAAGTTCGAAATACGTATGATGTGTTTCTAACAATCCGCTGCCCACTACTATCATTGTATCTGATATTTTGTAAAAGCGTTTTTTTACTTTTTTAAGAATTAAAAATACAACCAAAGGAACAATAATAATCGCAGAATATAAAACTTCTATTTGTTGAGAACCAATATAAAAAAATGAATACAGCGTAATTAAAAACAAAAATGAAAATATAAACATTCTACGTTTGTAGTAGGAATCAGGATATTTATCTTGTTCATTTTCTACATCAGTTGCATCGAATAAACTTTGCTTTATAATGGATACCTGAGCTATTTTACAACCAATAATTCGAATTAATTTATTTTTCTTAACGTTCACTTTACCACTTACAGCCTGTTTAAAAGTGATAAAATAAATACCAATAAGTTTCTTTAAAGGATTCGTAGAAACCGTAATATTTTGAACTTTTTGTTTTTTTAAGATGGTCGTTTTTTTTGTAAATAAACCTTGGTTAATTTCAAAAGAATCTTCTTTTAAATATGCTATTAAGTTAAAATGGATTAAAAATATTTTAACAAATGAAATCATCAAAGCTATAATCGTTAAAAAAATTAATAAAAGAGTAACCAAGAAAAAACTTGTTGAAAGTGCGTTCGTACTTTCTTCGATAAAACCATCTACCAAGGCGGTATTTCCTAAACTATCAACAATTTGTTCTATTTGTTGAAAAAAACCAAGAATAATGGCCAAAAATAATACTAAATTCTGAAGATGGTTTTCTGTAAGACTTACTTTAAAAAGCTCCTTTATCCCAATTCTTATAAGCGGTTTTGTCTCATCACTTGTAAATTCCTGATTAAATTTAGTGTTTTTTGAAACAATTTCTTTTAGGGCTTCTGCTTTAGATAAAGACAATGCTTTAATGGCAATTTCTGTTTTTTTAGATCCTGCTGTTTCAACACTTACCTCATAAACACCAATAATTTGCTGAATAATATTCTGTTTAAAATTGATATTCTGAATTCTATCAAAAGAGATCGATGTATTTGTTTTTTTTAGAATTCCTTGTTTTAAGATAAAATGCTCATTGGATACTTTAAACTGAAAATTTTTATAAATTAAATAAGCTCTAGACAACAATAACAGCAGTAGAACTGCTAAACCCAAATAGAGATAATTACCCACTATTTCCAATACTTTCGAGAAATCTTTAAGGATTAAGAAAAGTAACAACCAAGATACTCTAATTACTTTATAAATTAGATTGATATAAATGACTAAAATCCCTTTAGGTGATTGCCTTGAAAAATTAGAAAAATCAAAAGAATTATTCATTAATTTTTGTGGTGATAAACTCTTTAATTTGTAATGCTGTTTCTTTTGTAATTCCTTTAATGACCAAATCGTCACTACTATCTCCTGCTGTATAAACACTTAAAGAGGATAAACCAAAAATTCTTGAGACCGGTTTTTCATCTGTTTCTACATGCTGAATTCTTGAAAACGGTACTGTTGTTAGTTTCTTAACCAACAAGCCTGACTTGTAAGAAATATCTTTTTCTCTTAAAGCATATTTCCGCTTTTTAAAACTTACTAATAAATACAACAAAATTAGTCCAAAAAGAACTAGAAATGAAATATAAATAGGAAATATAAACGCATTGACCTCATCCTGAAATACAAGTTGATGTAAAATGATCAAACCACCCAAAAGCAGGAAAAAAACTATTAAAAAATTAATAAAAATTACTTTTAAATAAAGCTGATTAATTTTTTTAAATTGAACTTTTGTGATATCCGGAAGTGAAGTAACCGTATTATTTTGAAAAGTAGCTGTCATAAAAAATACTATTGTAAAGCTTCTGTGATAGTGATTGGAACATTATTTTTTAAAGCTTGTACAAAGGCACCTTTGTAATCATTGATAACTTTTAGCCTATATTCTTTAGCTTCTTTATATGTTTCAAAAATACCAAGTCTATATTTGGTTAAAGTGTTTTCTTGATACATGTGTACATTCTTGATATCTGCTAATCTTTCATTTATATTTCTTAAAGCAGCTATTTGAACTGTAAAAATAGGGGTTAAGACTTTTTTTTCTGCCATATCTTCATCAACTTGCACCGGTTGATCTTTAAAAACAGGTTTTAAAACTTCTTGAGATTCTTTTTTAAGTTCTTTTTTTCCGCAAGATAAAACAAGCAATAAAAAAAAGAGTAAAGTGATTATATTTTTCATTTTCTAAAGGTTATTAGCTTCTGCGATCAATTCTGCAATATCTTTTACAACAACTTCGGCTTCTTTTTCTTTAAACTTGATGCCATCCGTCATCATTGTATTGCAATAAGGACATCCTGTTGCTATGATTTGTGGTTTGGTTTCTAACGCCTCTTCTGTTCGTAAAATATTTACTTCTTTATCTCCTTTTTCTGCATCTTTAAACATTTGTGCCCCTCCTGCTCCACAACATAAAGCGGTCGATTTATGACGCTTCATTTCTGTTAAATTAACACCTAACCTCTTAATTAAATCTCTTGGAGATTCATACACTTCATTGCCTCTTCCTAAATAACAAGGGTCATGAAAAGTAACTCTTTTTCCCTTTAAAGTGGTGTCATCAATTTTTAAACGACCCTCTTGAAGCAAGTTTTGTATAAATTGTGTATGGTGATACACTTCATATTTCCCGCCTAAAGAAGGATATTCATTTTTAAACGTATTAAATGAATGAGGATCGCAAGTAACAATTTTCTTTACCTCATATCCGTTTAAAATTTCGATATTCATCATTGCTTGCATTTGAAACAAAAACTCGTTTCCTGCTCTTTTAGCGGCATCACCTGTAGAAGATTCTTCTACACCTAAAACTGCAAAATCTACTTTCGCTTGATGTAATATTTTTACAAATGCTCTTGATATTTTTTTTGCTCTATCATCATAGCTTCCTGCTGCTCCAACCCAAAACAACACTTCTGGTTGCCTTCCTTGCGCCATCATATCTGCCATTGTTGGTACATTCATGCTATATAGTTTTAAGTTATTAGTCTTTAATTATTAGCGGAAAAGACTTATAAATATTTTTAGATTTTTAATTTTTTATTCTTCAGCTTTACTTATAACGTCAGCTACTTTTTACCAACTGCTACTGATAAACTGACAACTAAATTACTCTTCATTTGCCCAATTTAATCGATCTTGTTGGCTGTAAGGCCAAGGTGCACCATTGTTCTCGATATTCGTCATCATCATATTTAATTCTTGCGGTGCTGCACTTTCTTCCATGACTAAATACCTTCTCATATCCATAATTATGGACAATGGATCTATATTTACTGGACATTCTTCTACACAAGCATTACAACTTGTGCAAGCCCAAAGCTCTTCTGGAGAAATATAATCGTTTAATAATTGCTTACCATCATCCACAAAAGTTCCTTTATTGGTATCTATATTTCTACCCACTTCTTCTAAACGATCTCTTGTATCCATCATAATTTTACGAGGAGAGAGTTTTTTACCGGTTAGATTAGCCGGACAAGCCGACGTACATCTACCACATTCTGTACATGTATAGGAATTTAATAATTGTACCCAATTTAAATCTGCAACATCAGAAGCACCAAATTTTTCTGGTACAGTTTCTTCTGCTCCTTCTGCTGGCATTGCATAAGGATCTGCATCTGGATCCATCATTAATTTTACTTCGTTGGTAACTGATTCTAAATTATCAAATTGCCCTTTTGGATTTAAATTTGCAAAATACGTGTTCGGAAATGCTAATAAAATGTGTAAATGTTTTGAATAATATAAATAGTTTAAGAACGTTAAAATGCCTAAAATATGAATCCACCAAGCTGTTCTTTCAACAATATGCAAAGCTTCTGGTGAAAAGGCATCAAATAGTGGCGCAATAAACTGACTTATTGGGTTCCCTATTCCTGCCTCCTGAAATGGAGCATCTGTAGCGTTCATTACAATAAACAAGGTCATCAAAATCATCTCAAAGTAAATGATATAATTTGCATCACTTTTTGGCCAGCCTTTTATTTCAGCACTCATAAAACGCTTAATATTTGCCAGGTTTCTTCTCGTCCAGAATAAAATAACAGCAATAAAAACAAGTGCTGCAAAAATCTCAAATGTGCCAATTAAAAATGCGTAGAAAGAATCGCCGATAATTCCCTGAAAAATTCTATGAGTCCCGGCTATACCATCTATAACAATTTCTAAAACTTCAATGTTAATAATAACAAAGCCTACATAAACAATTACATGTAAAAAGCCTGAAAACGGTCTTTTAACCATTTTAGATTGTCCAAGTGCAATCATCATCATATTTTTTAAACGTTCAGGTTTTTTATCCGTTCTATTTACATCTTTTCCTAGTTTGATATTCCTTAATAATTTTCTGATATTCATCACAAAAAAACCAAGTCCAACAGCTAATGCCAGTGCAAAAATTAGGTTTGGTATATATTGCATATTGTTTTTAATTTTTAGTAATTTATTTGTTACTTCTAGTATTACTGACTAGTTTCATTATTTGTATTCTTTTCTTTATCAAAAGCTTTTGCTTTTCTACCGAATAGCGAAAAATGCACAAAACGCTTTGGGTTTATCTTCATTTCCCTTAACAATTCTTCTAATTCTTTAGATACGTTTGTCAAGTTATTATACATGGCATCGTCATTCACTAGTTTTCCTAGAGAACCTTTTCCTTGCTCGATACCGAATAATAAAGAGTTTACAGAAGTCAAAGTCATTTCTGCTTTTCTCATAATTTCTCCGATATTTGAATTGGCTAAAGTATCTGTTACTTTCACTAAATTTTCGGTGATTTTCCTGGTGCTTTTCATTGTTTCACTAAACTCAACAGAACTTGAATCTAACATAGAGTTTACAGCGCCTAATGTGCTTCTAATATCAGCTATTGTCAACTCTAAACCTCGAACAGATCTCTTAACACTTTCTGTAGTTTTTTGATCTAAAACATGGTTTATCCTTTGAAAAAGAGTGTCCGCACTTACAATTACATTTTCTAATTTTGATTGAATTGGATCTAACCTTTCTCCGATTGATGTAAATAAGTTTTCTTCCATTTCGCCCCCTAACGTATCTCCTGAAACAGCAATTTCGCCATCATAATTTGGCACAATTGCCAAACTGGAACCGGCTATAGGATTTGGCGAATATATTCTAACAATACTTTTTTTAGAAAATTCAAAATCACTCTCGATCGAAAAACTAACAATTAATTGTCCTCTTTTTTCTGGAGTTTCATTAAACTCTATATCATCAACCCTCCCTACTTTTAAGCCATTTAAAGTTACGGAACTTGCTTTGTTTAAACCTCCAATTTTAGAATATTCAACCTTAAAATTGCGAGCTTCACCGTCTAATAAATCATGACCCTTTAAAAAATTGAAGCCCCATATAAAGACAACAATAATTAAAATGACGATGATTCCTGTTTTAAATTCTTTGGACATAAATAGAAATTTACTAACAAAATTACTGATAATATTCGGTTGCTACTGCCAAAATTAGTGCATTTTATTCACTTCTTTTAAAGATACTTTTTCGCCATTTCTAAATGCAACAATAAATGCTGATGAATATCCTTTCTCTTTTGCCATTGATAAAGACCTTAATGCTTGTTTATAAGATGAAGTAACTCCGTAATAATATTTGAAATAGCTACCTATTAAAACCCTTTGGATATTTTTTAATCCTTTAAAATTATAAGATTTTGTTGCTATTTTATTTTTACCTGAAGCTATTTGCACTTTAAACTCTGTTACATTTTTTACAACATCAAAAGTATTGGTATCCGCAACTTCTTCCATAACTGTATTTATTTTTAAGTTACGAACATAATTTATAATGGCATCTGAAATTGATTTTCCCATTTGCTGTTGCCCTTTTTTAGAATTTAAATACCTGCCTTCGAATTTATTTGTTAAAAAACCTAACTCTACCAAAACACTGGGCATAATCGTTTCTCGTAAAACTTGAAAATTATCTTGTTTTACGTTTCTATTATTTCTTTTTAGTTTAAACGTAAAATTATTCTGAATTAAACTGGCTATTTCTAAACTTTTATCCAAATTTTCTTCTTGTAAAAGAGATAAACCAATCACAGATTCAACAGAACTAGCATCAAAACCTTTGTATCTTTCCTCGTAATTATCTTCTAAAAGAATCGCTGAATTTTCTCTTTTTGCAATTTCTAAATTCATTTTATTTCCTCTTAACCCTAAAACAAAAGTTCCTGCACCATAGGCATTAGAGGTATGAGAATCGCAATGAATAGAGACAAACAAATTTGCTTTTGCCACATTTGCAATATCACCTCTTTTCCATAAATCTATAAAAACATCTTTATTTCTGGTATATATAACTTTAATATCTTTGCTCTTATTTAATTGGCTGCCCACAAATAAAGCAACTTTTAAAGCAATATCCTTTTCTTTAAAACCGTTTCCTAAATTACCTGGGTCTTTACCTCCATGACCTGCGTCAATAACAATTTTATATTTTTTTTGAGCAAATGTTGTAAAACAAGAACATAAAACGAACATTAAAAAAACTAAAAAAAATGATTTTTTCAATTTGGTATTAAATTTGTTGTTTTGTAGAAAGTTCATCAATAAAATTTAACTAATTTTGGCTTCATTAATTTTGAATTTCAAATATTGAGCCATACTTTTAACCTCATACAAAAATAGCACTTATAACATTGCAATCAAACCTATCATACTTACTTTTATTTTGCTGTTTCTTTTTTATAAAGATTGGGTTTTCACAAGACATAAAATCAACAGAAAAAATTGTAATTCCTTCTGTAAAAAAAGATACGATTCCTGCCAAAAAAATAGACTCTTTACCTGTTCTAAAAGATGCTAGTTTAATTATAAAGAATAAAGATTCTGTTTCTTTAGACTCTATAAAACCCAAAGAAACTATTGAAGATCTTATTACTCATATCGCAAAAGATTATACGATTCAAAATGCAAAAGATAGAACTGTAATTCTTTATAACGAGGCGAATATTGTATACACGGATATTGATCTAAAAGCTGGAATTATCGTTATTGATTATAAGAAAAATACACTTTTCGCAAAAGGAATTGTCGACAGTACAGGTTATACCCAAAAACCAGTTTTTAAACAAGGTGGGCAAGAATCTGAACAGGATTCTATCATCTATAATTTTAAAAGTAAACGTGCTTTAATTTATGGTTTAAAAACCAAAGAAGGAGAAATGTTTACTTATGGCGAAAAAACAAAACGAGTAAATGACTCAACAATATATATTCGTAAAATACGATTTACCACATCAGAAAAAGAAATTCCTGATTACTATATAAGAACAAACAAAGCAAAATTGGTGCCTGGTAAAAAAATTATTGTTGGTCTAAGTAATTTAGTTTTAGCCGATGTTCCTACTCCAATATTTTTACCATTTGCCTATTTTCCAATGACAGAAACAAGTGTTTCAGGTTTCTTGATTCCTGCTTTCGATACAGGTAGCAGTAGCAGAGGAATTGGTTTTCAAAACGGAGGATATTATTTTGCATTAAACGATTATGTTGATTTATCCGTTACTGGTGATGTTTGGTCTAATGGAAGTTGGGGCTTAAGAGCAAATTCTAATTACAATAAGCGTTACAGATTTAATGGTACTTTTAGTTTTAATTTCGAAAACATTATTAATGGCATAAGAGGTTTTGATGATTTTTCAAAATCGAATAATTTTAATTTGAGATGGAGTCATAGTCAAGATGCTAAAGCAAGTCCTAACTCTAGGTTTACTGCTTCGGTAAATTTAGGAAGCAGTCGTTTTTTCAGAGAATCTTTAAACCAACAAAATCTTGCTCAAACGCTAAATAACACTTTAAACTCGTCCGTAAATTATAGTAAAACTTTTGTTGGTACACCTTTTAATATGGCTCTAACAGCTTCTCATCAGCAAAACACAAATACCGAAAGCATTACAATGACGCTCCCTTCATTGACTTTAAACATGAATAGAGTTTATCCTTTTGCAGGCAAAAATGGTATTAAAAAGAACCCAATTCAAAAATTAGGTTTTAATTATAATATGCAAGGGCAATATTTAATTAACACAACAGATGATGAGTTTTTAACAAGTAAAATGTTTCAAACGGCGAAATCTGGTGCTAGACACAAAACAGGTACAAACACAAATATAAAAGCATTTAAATATTTTACCTTATCACCAAATGCTAATTATGAAGAAACTTGGAACTTTAATTATATTGAAAAAAACTTTAACGATGCTACTAAAGAGGTTGAAATTGACTCATTAAATGGTTTTAAAAGTTATAGAACCTACAATTTAGGAGTTAGTTTATCTACTAATATTTACGGAACTTTCAATTTTAAAAAAGGTAGATTAAAAGCTATTAGACATACTATAAGACCAACAATATCTTATACATACAGACCTGATTTTGGTACGAAGTACATAAGACAAGTGCAACAAAGTGAAGACCCTTTGAACCAAGCAAATTACACCATTTTTGATCAAAGTTTATATCGAGCTCCATCTACAGGTTTAAGCAATTCAATAGGAGTTTCTTTAAACAATGTTTTAGAAGCAAAAGTTTCACCTAAAGATCCTGATAGTGATGAAGAGGATGAAAAAGTTACGATTTTAAACAATTTAAATTTTAATAGTTCTTACAATATTGCCGCTGATAGTTTAAGGTGGTCGAACGTATCTTTTAGTGCTGGAACACGATTATTTAAAGACAAATTAGCATTGAACTTTAATGGCACTTTAGATCCTTATCAGGTAGCAAATGTGAATGGAAATGCGGTTAGAATAAATAAATTTAATCCAAATATTTTTAGATTAACAAATGCAAACTTAACAGCTAACTACTCTATTTCTAGTACTGATTTTGATAAGAGTAAAAAAGAGGATAAAGACGAAAACAAAAATGGAAATGGTGCTAACAATCCTCCAGACACCATGGGAGCAGCTATCGACCCAACAAATAGAAATGGTAGGCAAAACCAGCCAAATAATGATAGTAAAACAACCAAAACAGACTTATATAGAGCAAAAATACCTTGGTCTATAAATTTGGTTTATTCCACTAATTTCGTAAACAATGGTCTCGAACCTGGTAGTATTGGAGTTCATACTTTAGGTTTTAGTGGTAATATTGAATTATCTCCAAAATGGAAACTTGGCTACTCCTCTGGTTATGATGTGAAAAATGGGGCATTCTCATTTTCAAGGTTTAACTTTAATCGAGATTTAGATAGTTGGCAATTCAACTTTAATTGGGTTCCTTTTGGTTCAAATTCTTCCTATACCTTTTTTATTGGTGTAAAATCATCCACTTTAGCTGATTTAAAATGGGACAAAATTAAACCGCCAGATAGAAGGTTGTTTTAGTAATTGTTTGCTGCTAGTTGTTGTTCTTCATCATGAAAAACCACTAAACAATGATAAAATTCTTAAAAGAAATTATAAAAAGGCTTATGAAACATCAAATAACGAATGTGTGATTTGCCAATTTTATATGAATTCGAAATTTAACTGTTAAAGCCAACTACTCATATGAATCGGAATCAAACTAAATGCTTTACCCTATTCGTAATTTCATCAATGATGCTATCTGTTACTCCTCTACTAGCGCAACAGAAAAAATTAATCCCTATAGAAGAATATGGAAAATGGGAATATTTAAGAGGTGCGGCAATCTCGAAGAATGGAAATTGGTCTAGCTATCAAATAGATAAAGTAAATAAAGACAAAACAACTTTAAATTTAAAATACATGAAGAAAATTATAACAACCTCAAAAGCGCCTGCTCCTATTGGCCCTTATAATCAAGCTGTTTTAAGTGGAAACACTTTATATACTTCTGGACAAATTGCATTAGATCCACAAACTGGAGCATTAGTTTTAGAGTCTATTGAAGCCGAAACAAAGCAAGTAATGGAAAACATGAAAGAAGTTCTAGCAGCAGCTGAAATGACTTTTGAACATGTTGTAAAAGCATCAATATTTATTTCTGACATGAATAATTTTGCAGAAATCAATTCAATTTATGGAACTTATTTTAACGAAGAAACTGCACCTGCAAGAGAAACTGTCGAAGTTGCTAATTTACCTAAATTTGTAAATGTAGAAATTAGCATGATTGCTGTTAAATAGTGTTTAAGAATCAGTATTCAATAACAAAAAACTACTAATAAAAATATTACATAATCTGAAATTATTACCTGAAATTTCTTGGCTCTTGGTATTGACTTATCTGCCTATCGTATTTCTTTTTTGATCCTGGTTCATTGTTCTTTTTTCTTATCTCTAGATTCTTTTCTCTTTATTAAAAACAAAAAAACCTGACAGAAATAACTTTCTATCAGGTTTTATATTTTAATATGCTTTCGCTAATATTATAAAGAAGCTGAATACTCAATTAAATCAACAATTTTCGTTGAATATCCCATTTCATTATCATACCAAGAAACAACTTTCACAAAGTTATCATTCAATGCAATCCCTGCATTCGCGTCAAATATTGAAGTACGAGTGTCTCCAACAAAATCTTGAGAAACAACTAAATCTTCAGTATATCCTAAAACACCTTTCATTGGTCCACTTTCAGAAGCTGCTTTCATTGCTGCACAAATCTCTGCATAAGTTGCTGCTTTTTCTAATCTCACTGTTAAATCTACCACAGAAACATCCATTGTAGGAACACGAAATGCCATACCAGTTAACTTACCATCCATTGCAGGGATTACTTTCCCTACAGCTTTTGCAGCTCCAGTAGAAGAAGGAATAACATTATGAATTGCAGAACGTCCACCCCTCCAATCCTTCATAGAAGGACCATCAACGGTTTTTTGAGTAGCAGTAGCAGCGTGCACCGTAGTCATTAAACCTTCAACAATACCAAAGTTATCATTTAAAACTTTCGTAATTGGCGCTAAACAGTTGGTTGTACAAGATGCATTAGAAAAAATTTGTTGATCAACTGTTAATTCTGTGTTGTTTACACCCATTACAAACATTGGTGTATGATCTTTAGAAGGTGCTGATAAAACTACTTTTTTAGCACCAGCTACTAAGTGTTTTCCAGCAGTTTCTTCTGTTAAGAAAAATCCCGTAGATTCAATAACGTATTCAGCTCCAACTTCATCCCATTTCAAGTTAGCTGGATCTCTTTCTGCTGTAATTCTAATTTCATTGCCGTTTACAACTAGCATGCCATCTTTTACATCCACAGTTCCATCAAAAGTTCCATGAACTGAATCATATTTTAACATATAAGCTAAATAATTTACATCTAATAAATCATTTATTGCCACTACTTGCACATTATCTCTTATCACGGAAGATCTAAATGCTAACCTACCTATTCTTCCAAATCCGTTAATTCCTATTTTAATCATATTATTTGTATTTATTTTTTTCTAAATAGACATTATGTCTGAAACTCTTATTAATTCTTTATTAACTTTTGAATGACCTTTAATTGCTTTTGCTAATGGTGTAACTGCTATTTTATCATTTAAAAGACCGACCATTAAATTAGATTTACCAGCTAATAAACTTTCCACCGCCTGCACTCCCATTCTACTTGCCAAAACTCGATCAAAACAAGAAGGTGAACCTCCTCTTTGCATATGTCCTAGAACTGAAACTCTTACGTCATATTCTGGTAAATGTTCATTCACATAATCTTTAAGCTCAAAAACATTTTTTCCTGTTTTATCCCCTTCAGCTACAATTACAATACTTGAAGATTTTCCTGATTCTTTACTTTTATTTAAAGAATCTAGTAAACGCTCTAAACCTAAATCTTCTTCCGGTATCAGAATTTCTTCCGCTCCAGCACCAATGCCAGCATTTAGTGCAATATGTCCTGCATCTCTGCCCATTACCTCAATAAAAAATAATCGGTTATGTGATGATGCCGTATCTCTAATTTTATCAATAACCTCAACAACGGTATTTAAAGCGGTGTCGTAACCTAAAGTATGAGAGGTACCCATAATATCATTATCAATAGTACCCGGAATTCCCATTACGGGAAAACCAAATTCTTGACTAAATATTAATGCTCCTGTAAAAGTTCCATCTCCTCCAATAGTCACAATCGCATCTATTTCGGCTACTTTTAAAGCATCATACGCTTTTTGTCTTCCTTCTTTAGTCATAAAATCTTTAGACCTCGCAGATTTTAAAAAAGTACCTCCTTTGTTAACGATACCTTTTACACTACGTGCATTTAAATCTAGAAAATCGCCCTCAATCATTCCTTGATAGCCTCTATAAATTCCTGCACAAGCAATTTTATGATATGCACAAGTTCTTACAACAGCCCTTATTGCCGCGTTCATGCCTGGAGAATCTCCTCCAGAAGTCATCACGCCTATTTTTTTTATTTCTCCCATACTTATAAGATGTAAAAATAATAATTTTTAATGATTAAAAATAATAAAATTACGAAATCGTTTTAGCCTTAAAACTCCCGAATTTAAAAGGAAAAACAATAATTTTAGTACTCAAATATTTTTACTTTTTTGCTGTAAATGGATACGGAATCAAACTCAAAAACAGCATAATTTAATTGCCTTCAAAATTAATTAATTTGTTAATTTTTAGCCTTAATGTATCTTTTTTAATGCTCTCCTTTTTACTTTTTATTCCCTTTTTTAATCCTATTTTAAAAAGTAAATCTGCGAATGTATTAAAGTTTACTTGATAAGATAAACCTACTCCTTGTGTATAGCCTTCTTCTTGTTGAGAATATTGAATCTCATTTTGACGGTTAAAAATAACACCTCTAAAATTACCTTCTGGGTTTAATAATACTTCTACTTTTACCTCACCAATAACACTAGATTGTGTTTCTGATCCAACAGGAACACCAACTTTACCATTTATAATTACGCGGTCGCTAACTTGTGTACTTAAAGAAACATCTACTTGATTATCTATATTTAATCGATCAATATCATTGCCGCTTTCTCCTTGTTGATAATCTAGCCCTAACTGAAATTTACTATCAGGACTGTTTAATAAATTAGAAAAAGCACCTGCAATCGCGCTTGATGCAGTTCCTGCCAGCGTATTATTTACGTCAAAACTTACCCTCTCCGGATTTCTAAAAGTGCCGAATGCTAGTAACGAAATAAACTGTGTTGTTTTTTCATTTACATTATTATCATTCAAAATAAACTCTAACTCACTCGCAATTACAGGATCTACATTTGTAAGTTGAATATCTAACTCTTGTTTAGAACTAAATAAACCGCCCGTAATTCTTGTGACTAGATCTATTTCTTCTTTTCTATTAGAATTAAAATTTTGTAATAAAACGCCAGCATTTGCTTTTGCATTATAAATTGCAGTAACATCTAAATTGGCTTCATAAGGATCCCCCCCCCAAGAAACGGTTCCTCCTTTTTGAATGACAAAAGGTTTGTTTATAATACCTCCGTATTTAAAATCATAGACTCCACTATCAATTCTATAATCACCAAACATGTTAAATTTGCCTCGGGTATTAATTCTAATTTGAAGATTTCCTGAACCTCTTCCGGTTAACTGACTTCCGTTAACTTCATCAATTACAACTTGGGCTTGCGCGTCTTTTGTAACTTCTAAATCGATGTTTAAAGACAAGCCTTTTAAAGCTTCTTGCGCTAATTCTCTTTGTCTATCTTCTGTTTTTATTTGATCAGATTTAAAATGAATTAATCGATAACTATCTACAGTTTCAACGTCTTTTAAAGGCACTACAAATTTTGTTCTTGGGTTTGTTTTGCCAAAAACATCTATGGTTAATTGATCTGTTAAACCAGAGATTGCAACAGTACCTCCCATAAAAGCTGTTCCGTAATACAAAGCCTCTTCTGTATTTTTTGTATCTAAAGCCAACAGATTATCCGTAACTATTTGTAAATCTAAAAACCATTGTTCAAAATTTTGATGCGAAATACTCCCTGATAATATTCCTTTAGATTTGTAATTGGTGTCTACTAATTTTACATCTTCTATAATAAAAGATTGCTGATTTAATGAGATAATAGATTCGCCTTCAAAATCATAATCAACATTTAAATATGGGAATCTTAAACCTGCATTTTTCAGACTTAAAACACCCTCCATATCTGGATTTCTTAAAAATCCTCTTAAATTAAAATCTCCAAAAACACTGCCTCTTAATTTAGAAATCACATCTTTTCCCAGAGGACTAAATGCTTGCAAATCGTAATCTTCTAAAAACACTTGTAAATCAATCAAGGGTCTTTTTCCCGAAAAATCTAACATACCAGTAGCGTCAATACTTTTTACTTTTTCATTTTTGATCGATAAATCTACTTTGTATTTTTCGAAAGAATTATCACCAATGATAGTGATAGCCAATTCTCCTTGTTTAAAATTATTGACTTCAAAATCTTTAATAACCAAAACCGCTTCTGGATTGTATACATTCTCTTTTTGAATATAATCTAATGTACCAGAAACGCTCCCTTTTAAAGCCAAACTATCTATTTCTGGTAAAAAACTTTGCAGCTTCACTTTAGTTAAATTGGCTAATAATGTCTTCTCTGTATCTCCTTTTAAATTTCCGGAAAATTCAATTTTTTGTTCACCTGAAACTAATTTAAATTGACTAAAAGCAAATTCATTATTCTTTAAATCGAATGTAATTTTATCTTTGTTTTTTGCATCATGGTTAATATTCCAAGCCGTATTTTTAAATTCAAAAGTAGATTTCTCAAAACCTACAACAGATTTTTTATCTTGATTTATAGTGTAAAACAAATCTAAATTAAAATTTTCATTGTTTTTTAAACCTCCGTTAAACTCGGACTTAAAATATAAGGTGTCATTTTGAGTTCTGTTTAAAAGATTTAATTTTGAAATATTGTAGTACTTTGTATTTACTTCTGATGCTGTTAAATGCGTGTTATAAAGCGGGTTTTGATTGTCTGTTCTTAATAATATTTTTTTTACTTCATTGCCATAAGCATCTATTCTAGGGGATGAAAATGTCAATTTTAATTGATTCTTATCAGACTGTATTTTCCCTTTTATCTTTGTATTATCATCAATATAAATACCTGGAAAAAAGACATTTATAATTTGATTATAGATTGTGAAATTAAAATCTAAAAACTGGTTTGCTGATACATTATAAGGTTGATAATTTGTGTAGATACTTCCCAAAGCATTTTGTGCCACTTTAGACACTTCAGAAAAAGTAAACTTCCCCTTTAAATATCCTTTTGCAATATCTTCTGAGACAACATTAATACTTTTAATACTATCTTTTAAAGAAGAGAAAATTTCAAACTCTTTAAAACTAAATTCTTTTTTTTGATTGGTGTAAAAAACTTCTTTAAAAACAGCGTTTCCCACTATATCATCAAATGTATTTCCTTCTATATCTAGTTCAACAACCCCTTTTAAACGCGAAATACTATCCCTTACAAAAAGATTGGTTTCTTTTAAATTTAAATAGGAAATATCTGACTTAAAATCAAACTTATAAACGTCAGAAGAAAGATCTGCCAAACCACTAAATTTCATCTTAAAATACTCGTCATCAATAGCCAACTCACCATCAAACTTATTATTTTGATATTGACCATTTGCTATAATATTATGATAGCTGTACCCTTTAAATTGAAGTTCCGAAATATTCCCAATAAAAGATGTATTCACATCATCCAGGTTAAAACCACTCCCATTTACATCACCTTTTAAAGAAATTTCACCAAATAACGAGTCGTTTAAAAAAGCACCAATATCAAAATCATTCAGTTCTATTTCACCTTTATATTCTGCAGTATCAATAGCATCGATATTAGAAATTAGCAAATCTGAAATTAAAGAACCAATTTCTGATGCTACAGAAGTAGTTGCTTCCATTTGAGTAGGCGTAACCTTTATGCGTCCTTTTAAATTAAACTCCCCAAATTTACTAAGTTCTGGAGGTAAAATAGTCCCTAAAACATTGGGCAATATATCTTTAAGCCCTCTGTAAGTAGCTGTTAAACTTTTTAGATTACCTTCAAAAATAAAGCCTCTCTCTCTATTTACAGCATTCACAAAAGATAAATCTCCTAGTATTTTTAATCCTTTTTTTGAAGAAAGCTTTAAATTTTTAAAATCAAAATTATTTAGCTTTCCAGCAAAATTTCCTTTTAAATCTAAAATATCAGTCCCACTTAATTCACTGTAAAAATTTTTGAGGTCTTGCACTGCAACTTTACTTTTATCAAAGCGTGCATTTATTTGTACTTTATTATTAAAATTTGATAAATCCGCTTTAGTATATGTAAAATCTATATCTGCCTTTATTGTCGATTTTTTGGTTTGCAGCGTAGTTTTTTTAAAATGCATTGCCGTATTAGAATATGAAAAATCAGTTGTTAAATCAGTAACCTCCAAACCGTATATATCTGCAAAATACAAACCTCTTATTTTTGAAGAAACATTGGTCCCTTCAATTAAAAAATCTTGTAAATTCCCTCCTGATTTTTTTGCGGAATAAGACACAGAATCTTTTATATTGGCATTCGTTAATCTAAAATTAAGATTACTTACATAAACGTTAGAAGTTCTTAAAATAAAAGGATTGGCAAGCGAATCTTTCGATATTCCGTCATCAAAAGAATTTATAAAAACATTTATACTACCAATATCCTCCCCTTTGTAGGTTTTCATGTAATAGTAGGCATCGTCTAAATAAATACTTTTTAAATTTACTTCGTTATCTAAAATTCGCTTGGCATTGATAATCGATGTGGTTAGTTTATTTACAAAAATTAAAGTGTCTTTATGGTGGTCTTTAATTTCTAAACCTCTGAACTGAACACTACCTAAAAAAGATAAATCGACCTTTTTTATGGTCAAATTAGTTCCATAATCTTCGTTGATTTTATTAGTTAAATAATTTCCTAATTTTGTTTGTATCCCCGGAATTGAAAATAAAATACTTATCAACAATAAAAAGAGCACAATGTACCCCAACCATTTCAGTATTTTTTTTAGAGCGATTTTGATAATCCTTGTCTTTAATTAATTCATAATTTGATGATTTACCATCAAAAATATTGCCACGTATTACAAATAACGTGCAATTTTAACAAACTATTAAATTTCTATTCTTAAAAAACGGGAGCATGGATAAATTTATACTTAATTTTGCAATACTTTAACTTTTTTTATGAGCACACCAATTTATATTTTAGGCATTGAATCTTCGTGTGATGACACAAGTGCCGCTGTTATTTGCGATGCAAAAATATTGAGTAACGTTGTTGCAAATCAAGAAGTACACTCAAAATACGGCGGTGTTGTTCCTGAATTGGCATCTAGAGCGCATCAGCAAAATATAGTACCGGTGGTTCAACAGGCATTAGTGCAAGCAAATATTACAAAAGAACAATTATCTGGCATTGCATTTACACGAGGTCCGGGATTAATGGGGTCTTTATTGGTAGGCACCTCTTTCGCAAAATCTTTAGCGTTAGGTTTAAATATTCCGTTGTTAGACGTAAATCACATGCAAGCACATATTTTGGCTCATTTTATAAAAGACGAAGATTCTAAAACACCCACTTTTCCTTTTATTTGTTTAACCATTAGTGGCGGTCATACGCAAATTGTAAAAGTTACGAATCACTTTGAAATGGTAGTTTTAGGCGAAACGATCGATGATGCTGTGGGTGAAGCTTTTGATAAGTCTGCCAAGATTTTAGGACTGCCATATCCTGGAGGTCCACTGATCGATAAATATGCTGCCCTCGGAAATCCGAAGGCATATAAATTTACCAAACCAAAAGTAGGCGATTTAGATTTTAGTTTTAGTGGATTAAAAACGGGAATTCTCTATTTTATTCAGAAACAAGTAAAATTAAATCCTAATTTTATAAAAGAAAACTTACATGATATTTGTGCTTCCATTCAGTTTACCATTGTTGAAATTTTAATGGAAAAGTTAAAAAATGCAGTAAAGCTAACAGGGATTAAACATATTGCTATTGCTGGAGGTGTTTCTGCCAATTCAGCAATTAGAAGTAGATTACAATTAGCAGAAAAGCATTTTGGTTGGATCACTTATATTCCAAAATTTGAATATACTACAGACAATGCGGCCATGATTGCTATTACGGGTTATTTAAAATATATAAACAACGATTATGCTGATATTTCTATAACAGCACAAGCACGTTTAAAAGTTACAGAATAATCATCAAAAAAATACTAATTATTCTGTAACACAATTGAATTCGTAGCAAAAACTCACCTCATGAAAAATTTTAAAAATAGAATCTTATTTACTATTTATTACTTTCTTTTTTGGATTGTTTACTTTGTATTTGCTCGTTTATTTTTTCTTTTTTATTATTTCAAGGAAACACAAGAACTTGGTATCTCCACCATTTTAAAAACCTTTTTGTATGGCCTACAATTAGATATTTCTTTTACGGCATACCTGTGTATTATTCCTTTTTTATTGATGATTTTTTCTGCGGTTTTCATGCCCAAAATCATCTTAAAGATCATAAAATGGTTCACAATTCTTATCCTTATTTTTATCAGTTTATTATTATTGATTGATGCAGGTTTATACCAAGCTTGGGGCGTTCGTTTGGACACCTCTTTACTACCTTATTTAAATACCCCAACTTTAATGATTTCTTCGGCTTCTTATTTTCAGTTGCTTTCCGGAATATTTTCTTGGCTTTTAATTTCCTTTATTTTCATTAAATTATTACATAAAATTTATCAAAAAAATAGCTTTAAAATCACCTTTGGTCGTTGGTTAGAAATACCATTCTTTTTAACGCTCACAGCCGCTTTAATTGTACCGATAAGAGGAGGGTTTCAAACAATTCCTGTAAACCAAAGCGATGTATATTTCTCTGATCAAATGTTTGCAAATCATGCAGCCATCAATTTTATTTGGAATTTCTCTAACGCTCTTACTCATCAAACTAATGGCAAAAATCCGTACAAATATTTTGATAATGAAACGGCCCTTACCATCATTAATAAAACAAAAAATAAACTTTTAAAAGCCGATACAGATACTATTTTAAACGCTACAAAACCCAATGTAATTTTAATTATTTGGGAAAGTTTGCCTGCAAAAATTGTAGGTTCTTTGGGTGGCGAACCAAATGTGACTCCTAATTTAAATAGGTTGTCTAAAGAAGGAATTCTATTCACCAATTTTTACTCAAACGGAGATCGAACAGACAAGGGAATTCCAGCTATTTTAAGTGGCTACTATCCCCCGCCTATTCAAAGAATCATGAGAATGCCGAACAAAACAAGAAGCTTACCAATGCTGCCTAAAGAAATGGGGGAATTAGGCTATAATACTTCTTTTTATTACGGTGGCGATATGAACTTCGCGAATATGAATACCTATATTAGAAATACTGGAATTACAACCATTATTGATGGAAGTGAATTTGATAAAAAAGATTGGAATTCCAAATGGGGTGCTTATGATGATGTTTTTATGGAACGTTTTGCCAAAGATATATCCGAAGAAAAAAATGAACCTTTTTTTAAAATTGCGCTGACTTTAACAAGCCATGAACCTTACGAAATAAGAGGTGAATATAAATTTGGACAAGATAACGAAGACAACCAATTTAGGAGCGCCCATTTTTACACAGATAAAGTTATAGGCGAATTTATGGATTATGCAAAACAACAAAATTGGTATAAAAATACATTAATTGTAATTATGTCAGATCACGGGCACAGTTCTCCAAAACACGAAGGTCCTTTTTTTTCTCCTAAAAAATTCAAAATTCCCATGTTGTGGTTGGGTGGCGCAGTAAATCCAAATATAAAGGAAGTAGAAACGTTTGCTAGTCAGGTAGATTTTTCTTACACCTTGTTAGAGTTGTTAAAAGGAAATAACAAAGATTTTGTTTTTAGTAAAAATATATTCAACAATGCTGATGAACAGTTTGCGCATTACACGTTTAATAAAGGTTATGGAACACTCAGTAAAAACGGAGTTTTTGTGTATGATTTTGTCAGCAACAAAACAATTTTAAACGAAGGTAAAAATACTTCTCAATTAGATTCATTGGGCAAAGCGATTACACAAAACGCATACCAAGATTTTTTAGATAGAAAGTAATTGAGCTAATCTTTAAAATATTAGGGCGGTTCGTTTATTTTTTGAGTACTATTGTCTTAAACATATGCAAAACGATTATAAAACTTATAAAAAAAAACAAGTATGAAAAAAAGTTTAAACACTTTACTCTTAATACTATTAGCACTGTATTATTTTTTTATAAACACAAATTACAAAATTTCTATAGATATTTTACAATATCTTAATTCTTAACTATTCTCAATAATTTTTATCTCATTTTCTATCAAACTATCCAATTTATAAACCATTGCATTTATTTATCCATAGATCAATTTGGCATAATGAAATATACAGCTCACAATTTTATTAAGTCATAAAATATAATTTTATTCTTAAATGATGGCACTGTTTTCCATATTTCGCAATTATTTAGGACTTATTAAAATGTAAAAGAGATGCTAATTACAAGGGTACAGACTAAATTTATTTAAGTAAAAAAATGCTATAAATAAGCAGTCACCATAAAATATTATCTGCCTAATAATTAGATAAATAAAAAACTATAATATTTTTTTAGCATCTTTTAAGGACTAAAAGAAAAAGCAAGAACTTAAAAAAGTAAAGATTATTTTTAAAAATGAAGCACGAATTAAACTTAAAAGGAACAATGCCTAGCACCTATATAAAATAGATAGAGGTTATTCACATTTTTTACAATATTGTAAATACAGATTGAAAAATACCAGCCAAATTGTTACCATTGCAAATAACATAAAAATATATACAAGATATATTAGCTCAGATAAATGATTTAGAAGTATTATTTGCTAATTATAAAAAAGAAAAGGAAATTGCACAAAACACATCCAAAGCGAAAAAATGCAAAATTCAATATTTTAGCAGGATAGATGGGGAATCTTTAGGGTATTACAAAAATGACAATAGAAGAAAAGCCTCAATTACTAGAATCTTTAGGCAAACAGGTAAAACGTTAGATGCTTCTATTGGTATTATTTAGTTTTCAGTTGTCATTGCAAGTTACAAAGTGAAAAATCAGATTATCATTCAGCTCATACTGAACTTGATTCAGTAAACGAACTAAGAAGTGCAGAATCCCCTTAACAATGTTTGTTATAACATAAAGATTCTTCAGTAATATTTCCCTCTGAATGATATCTATAATTATTACAGTAACAAAATAACCGAGCAAAAGCTCAGTTATTTTGTTGTTGTAATAGTCAACATTAATTACACCATTGCAGCTGCTATTTTTTTATAAGTTCCGTTTTCTAACAATTCTCTAATTGCTGAAAAAGCGGTAATTGTTTCATCAATATCTTCTTGTGTATGCGTTGTTGTAGGTATTAATCTTAAAATAATTAATCCTTTAGGAATTACTGGATATACCACAATAGAGCAGAAAATACCATGATTCTCTCTTAAATCATTCACCATTGCCATAGCTTCAGGGATATCTCCTTTTAAAAACACTGGTGTTATACAAGTTTGCGTAGTTCCTAAATCGAAACCTGCAGTACGCAATCCTGATTGCAAAGCATTGGTATTTTCCCAAAGCTTTTCTTTTAATTCTGGCATAGTACGCAACATATCTAAACGTTTTAAAGCTCCTTTAACCATAGCCATCGGCAATGATTTCGCAAATGTTTGAGAACGCATATTGTATTGTAAAAACTGAATTACATCTTTGTTTCCTGCTAAAAAAGCACCAATTCCTGCCATTGATTTTGCAAAGGTCGCAAAATAAACGTCGATATCATCTTGCACACCTTGTTCAAAACCAGTTCCTCTTCCTCCTTCTCCTAGTGTTCCGAAGCCGTGCGCATCATCGACTAATAATCTAAAATTATATTGTTCTTTAAAGGCAATAATTTCTTTTAAACGGCCCTGCTCTCCGCGCATTCCGAAAACTCCTTCAGAAATTACTAAAATTCCTCCACCTGTTTTTTCTGCCATTCTAGCAGCACGTTTTATATTTTTCTCAAAACTTTCCATATCGTTATGACGATATACAAAACGTTTTCCTGAATGCAAACGCACTCCATCTATAATACAGGCGTGTGTGTCCATGTCATAAACAATAATATCATTTTTTGTAACCAAAGCGTCTATTGCAGACATGATACCTTGATATCCAAAGTTTAATAAATAAGCTTTCTCTTTATCAACAAATTCGGCACATTCTTGCTCTAATTGTTCATGCATAGGTGTATGACCAGACATCATTCTTGCCCCCATAGGATATGCGAGACCATGTTCTAAAGAAGCTTCTCCATCTACTTTTAATACTTCTGGATGATTTGCTAACCCTAAATAGTCGTTAATACTCCATGTAACTACTTTCTTACCATTAAAGGACATTCTATTAGAAATAGGACCTTCTAACTTTGGAAACACATAGTAACCTTCTGCTTGGTCTGCCCATTTTCCAAGAGGACCTTTATCTTTTATTATTCTATCAAATAAATCTGTCGTCATTTTTATCTAGTTTTTTTGAAGATCACAAAGTTAGCAAAAATTAAGAGTTTTAACAATTTACATACTTATGGTCTTTTATTTAGAATCTTACTCAATAAAACCTTGTTCTTTCATCCAAGAGTCATTGTAAATTTTATTCATATACCGGGAACCATGATCGGGGAAAATAAGAACTACAAAACTATCGTCCGAAAACATATTTAATTTTGCATATTGTTTGGCAGCTTGCACCACTGCACCGCATGTATAACCCGGAAAAATACCTTCTGCTCTAATAATTTCTCGGGCTGTTAACGCTGCATCTTTATCAGTTACTTTTTCATAAATATCAATAATATCGAAATCTGTGGCCGTAGGAATTAAATTCTTGCCTAAACCCTCAATTTTATAAGGAGAAACCTCGTTTAAATCTAAAGTACCTGTTTCATGGTACTTTTTTAAAACAGAACCAAATGCATCTACACCTAAAATTTTGATATCCGGGTTTTGTTCTTTTAAAAATTTCCCTGTACCAGAAATCGTACCTCCTGTGCCACTTGCCACCACTAAATGTGTAATTTTACCTTGGGTCTGTTTCCATATTTCTGGGCCTGTGGTTCTGTAATGTGCATCACCATTTAACTCATTAAAATACTGATTGATGTAAACGGAATTCGGAGTTTCTTTAGCAATTCTTTTTGCTACTTCGTAATATGATCTTGGATCAGCAGCAGGAACGTTTGCTGGACAAATATGCACCTCCGCGCCCATTGTAATTAATAAATCTATTTTATCTTGTGATGATTTGTCTGAAACTGCCAAAATACATTTGTAACCTTTTACCAAACTAATCATGGCTAAACTATAACCTGTGTTACCAGAAGTGGTTTCTACAATGGTTGCTCCTTTTGTTAAAATACCTTTTTTTTCTGCATTTTCTACAATATGTAAGGCTATTCTATCTTTTTGAGAATTACCAGGATTAAAAGATTCTAATTTTGCAAAATAAGAACCTTTTAAATCTTTAGTTATAGTGTGAAGTTTTACTAAAGGTGTATCTCCAACTAATTTCAATATATTTTCACTAATTCCTTGATTTCTTGTCATGCTAACATTTCATAAAATAAACGTCATTAGAGGGATTTATACCAAACTAACTTAGGTAAAAGTGGTAAAGTAATCTTTTGAATTTAAAAGATTAATTCATTACCTGCATAAAAACGTCTATTTTGTAATCGATCACAAAAATACACATCCTTATTGAATTATAAAATTCATTTTAAAGCTTAATCTTCTCAACACCTAATTTATTTTCTAAAGCTAAAAAGAACGTATAGTCTTGTGCTGTTTCTTTCAAAGCCTCAAAACGTCCAGAAGCGCCCCCATGACCAGCTTCCATGTTGGTGTGTAACATTAGTAAATTGTTATCCGTTTTTAGTTCTCGTAATTTGGCCACCCACTTTGCAGGTTCCCAATATTGTACTTGAGAATCATGAAAACCAGTTGTTACTAACATATTTGGGTATGCCTTTGCCGTAACTTGATCATACGGTGAATATGATTTTATATATTCATAAGATTCCTTGTCATTAGGATTCCCCCATTCGTCATATTCGCCCGTTGTTAGCGGAATGCTATCATCTAACATGGTTGAAATAACATCTACAAAAGGAACAGCAGCTATTACACCATTATACAATTCAGGGTTCATATTTACAATTGCACCCATTAATAGTCCTCCCGCAGACCCCCCCATAGCATAAAGGTGCTTTGCAGAAGTATAGTTGTTATCAATTAAATATTTAGAGCAATCTATAAAATCTGTAAAGGTATTTTTCTTGTTACCCATTTTACCATCTTCATACCATTCGCGCCCTAAATATTCGCTTCCTCGAATATGCGCCAATGCAAAAACAAAACCTCTATCTAATAAACTTAAGCGTGTGGTAGAAAAACTATCCGGAATTGTGTACCCATAGGAACCATAAGCATACTGCATTAAAGGTGTATTTTCGTTTAACAGGGTGTTTTTATGGTACACAATAGAAACAGCTACTTTCTTGCCATCTCTAGCTGTTACCCATATACGCTCACTCAAATAATTTTCTTTTTTGAACTTGCCTCCTAAAACTTCTTGTTCTTTTTTAATTTCTTTAGAATGATCCTTCATATTAAAATCAATCACAGAATTTGGTGTTGTAAAAGAATTGTAGGAGTATCTTATGATATTGGTATTAAACTCTGGATTTCCATAAACCCCTGCTGCATAAGTTTCTTCATCAAAAGGTAAGTAATAATCTTCTTTTTCGTCCCAGCGTTTGACACGAATTTTGTTTAAACCATCTGTACGTTCCTCTAAAACTAAATAATCTTTGAATATTGAAAAATCCTCGAGCAATGTATCTTCTCTATGCGGAATTACATCTGTCCAGTTTTCTTTTGTGGTTTTAGAAATAGGAGTTTTCATCAACTTAAAATTAATTGCTTCGTCTTTATTTGTCAATAAATAAAAGTGATCTTTATAATGTGCAACGTTGTATTCTAAATCCTGCACTCGTTCTTGTAACATGGTAAATTCCCCAGTAGGGTTATCTGCTTCTAAATATTGTGCTTCCGTAGAAAGCGTGCTGTAAGAACCAATAATAATGTATTTGTTAGATTTAGACTTTGTTACATAAGTGCCGAAAGTTTCATCTATTTCGTGAAACACTTCAATATCTTCAGAAGCTGGTGTTCCTAAAACATGTCTAAAAATTTTATCGCTTCTTAACGTTTTTGGATTTTTTTTGGTGTAAAAAATGGTTTTGTTATCATTTGCCCAAACAGAACCACCGGTAGTATTGTCAATAATATCTTTATAAATCTCTCCTGTTTCCAAGTTTTTAATTCGTAAAACATACTGTCTCCTACTAACCGTATCAACCGCAAAAACGGCTAATTTATTATCAGGAGAAACATTTAACCCGCCTAATTGATAATAATCATAGCCTTCAGCCATTTCATTGATGTTAAAAAGAACTTCTTCATCTGCTGTCAAAGTTTCTTTTTTACGGCTGTAAATAGGATATTGCATTCCGATCTCAAAGCGCGTTATATAAAAATAACCATTATCTTTATAAGGTACAGAAGAATCATCTTCCTTAATTCTGCCTTTCATTTCTTGAAATAATTCTTCTTGAAAAGACTTTGTATACGCCGTTACTTGATCATAATACTCATTCTCAGCTTCTAAATAATTGACAACCTTTTGAGTTTGGTCATCCTTTATAGGTGCTAACTTTTGCTCGTCAGACAAACGCATCCAAAAATAGTTATCTATTCTCAGGTCGTCATGTTTTTTTAATTCAGTAGGTATTTTTTCTGCTACGGGATGCTGTGCATCTGTACTCTTCATCATTGTCGTGTCATTTTTACAAGCGATCGCAAAAATAAGGCTAATTAATAAGGATAAAGAAAATATCTTTTCATTTTTGATAGTTAATAATTCCTATTAAAATTACTAATTTTGTGATTACCTATTTTAATAAAAGAATATTATGTTTGGAGATATGTCTGGAATGATGCAAAAATTAAAAGATGCACAACAAAAAGTAGAAGAGACTAAAGTGCGATTACATTCAGTTTTAGTTGATGAAACTTCTGCCGACGGAAAAATAAAAATTACATTAACTGCCAATAGAGAGATAAAAGCAGTTTCTATTGATAGTTCTTTACTGGCAGATGCTGAAGAATTAGAAGATTTTTTAATCATCACTTTAAATAAAGCACTTTCAAAAGCAACTATCATTAATGAAAATGAAATGGCGGCTGCCGCAAAAAACGGAATGCCCGATATTCCTGGAATGGATCTATTTAAATAATAATAATAATAATAATAATAGGTTTTAGGCTAAAATAGGCCAGACCACTTTATTGCAAGACCTTAATCCATGATAATAAAATTCGTTAATTTATAGTTTAAATTACTGCCAATAAAAAGTATGATTTCGCCTTAAAATTTTAGAAATCACTTTAGTTTAACTGTTTTTTAGTATTTTCGTGAATTTGTAAGTCATTTATCAAAAAAATATGAATTTTAATTTAGAAGAGTATATGTTACCTTGTTTTAGCAAAGCCTTTTTTGGGTTCGATTGTTTAGGCTGTGGGTTGCAAAGATCTCTTCTATTCTTAATTCATGGGAATTTTATAGAAGCTTTTAAAATGTATCCCGCTACATTCACTCTTTTAGGGTTGTTTCTTTTTATTTTAATAAATTTTAAAGCAAAGTTTAAGCAATCAAAAAAAATAATCAGTAGTTTAGCTTACTTGAATTTATCAATAATGATAGTTAGCTATCTTTTAAAAATTAATCTTTAAAAAATAAAATGAAAAAACTTAATACAACTTTAATCTACGTTTTATCCTCTATCAGTTTATTATGTTGCTGCTTTGCGGGCCTTGGTATTCTTTTAGCACTTCCCTCTTTTTTAATCGCCAATAAAAAATTAAAGGACGCAGTATTAAATTCAGAAGAATATGATGCCGATGAAATTAAAGCAATGAAAACTGCAAAAACATTTGCAATGGTCGCTTTAATTATTAACGGGCTTACTTTTGTATATTGCGCATACGACCTTGCAACTTCCGATTTCGATGCGATAAAAGAAGAATTTCAAAATGCACTTGATCAATATAAACAATAAAAACAATACTCAACATTCAAAAAAAACCTTCTGTTAAAGAAGGTTTTTTTTGTTTAAACCTATTACCAACCAAATATTTAACCACAGATAAACAAGGTTTATTTAACGTAAAGTATAAATTTGTAACATTTAGAAATAAATATATTTCAAAAAAATGAAAACAGAAAAAAAGAAAAAATCATTAGGAAAAAGAATTGCAATATGGACAGTATCAATCTTACTAGTTTTAGTAATTGGGTTGGTCTCCATTCCTTTTTTGTTTAAAGATAAAATTGTACAAATGGTCTCGAACACCATTAACAACAGTATTAATGCAACCGTAACTTTTAAAGAAGCCGATTTAAGTTTGTTTAAAAATTTTCCGCTAACAAGTATCACAATTACGGATATTGCAGTGACCAATAAAGCACCTTTTTTAGGCGATACATTATATAAGGCTTCAGCACTCAACTTTAGTATGAATATTACTGAACTCTTTAAAAAAGCAGATGAAGTAATTGCTTTAAAAAGTATTGTTACTAAAAACGGACAAGTAAATATTACTTTTAACACAGAGAATATGGGTAATTTTGATATTGGCCTCAATAAAGAGAATACGAACACTACAAGTACCAATGACTCTTTTTCCTTTGACATTCAGCAATATGCGTTAGAAAACATGACGTTTAGGTTTATTGATCAAAGCTCTATGATTAAAATGCAATTAGAGAGCATCAATCATACAGGAAAAGGAAATTTTACAAAAGATCATTTAGATCTAGACACAAAATCTGAAACAAACTTATCTCTTTATTTAGACGATGTAAATTATATAAATAAAGTTGCTATTTCTTTGGATGCCATTTTAGAGATTGATTTAAAAAACAGTACATATACATTTAGAGAAAACAAAGGAACCATCAATCAATTACCTTTAGCGTTTGATGGTTTTATTCAATTGGTTGATAAAAACCAGCTATATGACTTAAATTTTAAGACGCCAACATCCTCTTTTAAAAATTTACTAGCGCTTTTGCCAAAACAATATTCTGGGAATTTAGAAACCATTAAAACGGAAGGTAATTTTGATTTAAAAGGAACTGTAAAAGGGGTTTTATCAGCAAATACAATTCCGGCTTTTGACATTTCTTTTTCTTCAAAAAATGCCATGTTTAAATATGACAATTTGCCAAAGGCTTTAAAAAACATTAATATAGATGCTAGAATTGTCAACAAAACTGGAAACATAAAAAATACTTATGTAAATGTTGAAAAATTCAATTTTAAAATTGATGAAGATGTATTTTCTGCTCATGGAAATATTGATGATTTGACAACAAATTTAAAAGTAAATTTAACCGCAAAAGGAACCATTAATTTAGCGAATATTAGTAAAGTCTATCCTGCTGAAGTAAAAAATGAGTTAGCAGGAATTTTAAATACGGATGTTACGACCAATTTTGATCTAAACTCCATTAAAAAAGGAAGATATCAAAATATAAAAAACTCGGGGGTTATTAAAGTTACTGATTTTAAATATGACGGTGAGGACGTTTCGAAACCTTTTTACATCGATAAAACAATCATTAGTTTTAATTCAAAAACCATAGAACTAGATGAATTTGATGCAAAGACAGGAAGTTCTGATATTGCTATCAAAGGTAATTTAGATAACTTTTACGGCTTTTTATTTAATGATGAAGTTTTAAAAGGAAATTTCAATTTAAAATCGAATAATTTTAAAATTTCCGATTTTTTAACTGAAGATAAAAAAGCAGAGGAAACAACGACAACGACCGCCTTAAAAATACCTGCTTTTTTAAATTGCAAGTTCAATGCAAACGCAAAAAAAGTAGTTTATGACAACATCAATATAACCAATGTTTCTGGAACAATTTATGTGAAAGACGAAACCGTAAATCTTCAAAATTTAAAATCAGTTGTTTTTGGAGGTAAAATTGGTTTTGATGGAAACGTTTCTACCAAAGAAAAGGAATCGACCTTTAAAATGGATTTAAAATTAGATGGACTAAATATTGCTGAATCTTTTGGCAATTTAGAAATGCTAAAAGCCATCGCACCTATTGCCAAAACAATTGAAGGAAAAATAAATTCTACCATACAGGTTTCTGGAAATTTAAATGAAGACATGACACCAAATTTAAAAACTATATCGGGCGATTTATTTGGAGAATTATTAAATCCAAAATTAAAAGTGGGCAACTCTAAAGCGTTAAGCCTATTGAGCAACAAAGTTCCTTTTTTAGACGCTGATCAATTAAATTTAGATGGAATTAATGCGGTACTCTCTTTTGAAAACGGACAAGTTAACGTGAAACCAATTCCTTTAAAATATAAAGATATTGGCATGTTGATATCCGGAGATCATAGTTTTGATAATAGAATGAATTACGATATTATGTTTGATGTTCCTGTAAAATATTTGGGTTCAGAAGTTACTAATTTACTTTCAAAATTAACCCATAAAGATGCCGCAGACGTTAAAAGTGTGCCTGTAAGAGCCACTTTAACAGGTAGTTTTACGAATCCTAGTTTTACCACAAATATAAAATCCGCTACATCTAATTTGATGAGAGATTTGGTTCAAAAACAAAAGAAAGGCCTCATCAATCAGGGGAAAAATAAACTTACAGATTTATTAGGTCTTGGTAATACAGTCAAAGATTCTGCTAAAATAACGCCAAAAGACAAAGCTACTGATAAAATTAAAGGTGTTTTAGGAGGCCTTTTTGGCAAGAAGAAAAAAGATACCGTAAAAAATAAAAAACAGTAAGGTTTTTGTGAAATTAGTTGTTTTGGTTGTTTAAATATTTTTACACGCTCTGTGCTATTTTGGAATATTAGTCCTTATTTAATATTTGGTTTAGTTTTTTTATCCTTTTTCAATCTAATATTTCTGTTTAGAGGTCTAAAAATAAAGACAAAGATTATGTTGGGAAATATGTTTTAATAAAAAGGATCATGTTTTTATTAATCTTTTTACTACTCATAGATTTTGATTGTCTTGTAAAAATTTTGAATTATAATAGAAAAATCAATCTAGACTAAAAGCTAAAATAAAAGCAAGTAAAATTTTATAACAAGAATGAATATTTATTAAAATAATAGCTAAATTTCAGCCTCAAAATACCACTTGTAAAATATTTTTTAGAGGATTTAAACCCAAAACAAGACCATATTTATTCTTACCATTTAATTACTAAAAAGCAAAAAAACATCCTATTCAATTTTAAAAAACAGTATGAATAATTGTTATTTATCTATTCGTAAAACAAGTATTAACTCGTTGCGTTTCGACCTTTTTCTAAATTTAAATGAATTCAGTTATTGATTAGAACTAGTAAAACCAACTCCTTTGAGATTTCTAATTATGACGGTTACATAAAAAAATGAAGTGGAAGCAGAATTTAAAAGTATTTATGTTTAGAGTTCTTTTAATCGTTGGAAATTTACAAAGGTAGAAACCTAACTAAATAATAAAAATCGTACCTTAAAAAAACCTAAACTAAAGAACCAAAAACTAAATAAAAAATAATTAAAAGCGCATATAAAGAAATCACAATAATGGTAAGAACTCCCATAAACTTAAAATGAGATTTTAACATTGCAAAAGCATCTGCTAATAGTTCATCACTTTTCGCAGCCAATGCCAATCTCATTTTTTTAGAAAATTTAAACAAATACAATACTGGAAAAAAAGAAAGTCCTGCCGAAACCAAATACGTGCTGATTAAGATGAAACCTAAAGAAGGTAAACCCTGTTGCTCCGCTAACACATCTAAACTAGCGCTATAGAGTGTTCCTATTAGAAGCGCTGCAATTATTAAAAAAGCAATACCTATAAACCCTAGAATAGCAAAGAAAAAACACCATCTGGTAATTTCTCTTAAAAAATCTTTAGATTTTGTATTTAAAACTAATTGCTCTAATTGTGTTATTGGATTTCCCATAGTTGCGTACAATTTATATCTTCAAAAATAATAAAAAAATAAACCACAAACTTACTTCTGAGAAGCAAGTTTGTGGCTAAATAATTTTTAAATAAAATAAATTTATTTACTAAAAGCAGAAATTGTATCAGTAATAATAGAAATACAATCCATTAATTGCGCCTCCGTCATTACTAAAGGTGGTGCAAAACGAATAATATTACCATGTGTTGGTTTTGCTAACAAGCCGTTATCTCTTAGCTTCATACAAATATCCCAAGCAGTAGAACTGTCTTCAGTATCGTTTATTAAAATTGCGTTTAATAAGCCTTTACCTCTAATCGATTTTACTAAATCATTTGTTTCACAAAACTCAGTTAGTTTGTCTCTAAAGATATTTCCTAATTTATCTGCGTTTATCGCCAACTCTTCATCAGCAACCACCTCTAAAGCGGCCATTGCAACTGCAGCGGCAATTGGATTTCCACCAAATGTAGAACCGTGATTACCAGGGCCAATTACATTCATCACCGCATCTTTTGCTAAAACAGCAGAAACAGGATATGCGCCACCACTTAAGGCTTTCCCTAAAATTAAAATATCCGGTTTTGTTTCTGGGGTTCCTGAACAATTTTTCTCTGGGCAGGCACAATTACCACAAGTTGCTAATAAACGTCCTGTTCTTGCAATACCTGTTTGTACTTCATCTGCAATAAATAATACGTTGTGTGCTGCACACATATCTTTTGCTTTAGACAAATAACCATCTGAAGGCACAAAAACCCCCGCTTCACCTTGTATAGGTTCCACTAAAAATGCGGCAATATTTTTACTGCTTTCTAAAGTTTCTTTTAAAGCTTGTAAATTATCGTATTCAATTTTAATAAATCCATTTGTATACGGTCCAAAATTCTTTCTAGCAACTTCATCATTAGAAAAAGAAATAATAGTGGTTGTTCTTCCGTGAAAGTTGTTTTCACAAACAATTATTTCCGCTTTATTTTCTTCAATTCCCTTTACTTCGTATGCCAATTTTCTTGCAATTTTTAAAGCAGTTTCTACCGCTTCTGCACCTGTATTCATTGGCAACAACTTGTCAAAGCCAAAATACTCTGTTGCAAATTTTTCATATTGCCCCAACATATCATTGTGAAACGCTCTAGATGTTAAGCTCAATGTTTGTGCTTGCTTTGTCATTGCATCTACAATCTTCGGATGGCAATGACCTTGATTTACAGCGGAATACGCTGACAGGAAATCGTAATATTTTTTTCCTTCCACATCCCAAACATGTACGCCTTTACCTTTACTCAAAACCACTGGAAGTGGATGATAATTGTGCGCTCCGTGTTTGTTCTCTAATGCTATCGCTTCTTGCGATGTTAATTTGTTTAAAACAGCCATTCTTCTATTTTTAAAATGTTTATAATTAAATAAC